>DASXVK010000022.1:0-6810 GCA_036504295.1 Polyangia bacterium | reverse complement strand
GCGCGGGCCGCGGCCGCCGCGGGCTCGTCGTCGTCGTCGCAGACGGCGCGCGTGAAGAGGTCGGTGAGGCGCCGGTCGGCGACCGGCCCGAGGCGCGTGACGACCGCGTACACCTGCGCCCGCAGGTCCGGATCGAGGTCGGGGCAGAGCGCGCACAGCGGCCCGACGGCGGCCGCGCCGTAGGCGATGATCGCGGCCGCCGCGACGTCCTGGGTGGCCTCGTCGCGCAGCGCCCCGCAGAGATCGCCGAGCGTCTCGGGACGGCGAGCCCAGCCGAGCAGGGTGGCGGCGGCGCGCCGCAGCGGCCGCGCCTCGGCGCCGAGGGTCGCGCACAGGCCGCGCAGCGCCTCCGCGGGCGCCGCGGCCAGGCCGGCCTCGATGCGGGCCGCGACCTCGGACGGGACGGTCGCGTGCAGGGCGACGAGCGCGGTCGCCGCCGCCTCGCGCGCGCCGCGGGAGCGGGCGGCGAGCGCGTCGATCATCGCCGGCAGCGCGTCGGGGTCGCCGGCGAAGCCGAGCGCCTCGAGGGCCGCTCGGCGCAGCACGGGCTCGTCGAGGAGCGGGGCCAGCACGGGGTACGGCACGCTCGCCCCGAGGCGGTTGAGCGCCTCGAGGGCCGCGAGCCGCGTGAGCAGGTCGCCCCCGCGCAGGGCGCCGAGCAGCGCCGGCATGGCGTCGCGGCGGCCGAGGTGGCCGAGCGCCTCGGCGGCGGCCGCGCGCACGTTCGGGTCCTCGTCCCCGAGCGAGGCCGAGAGCGGGGGCACCGCCCGGGGATCGCCGATGGCGCCGAGCGCGTCGATGACGAGCTTGCGCTCCGCGCCGCCCTTGTGCAGCTCGACGAGGAGCTCGGCCACCGCGGGACGGCCGATGAGGCCGAGCGCCTCGACCGCGGCGTTGCGGCGGGCGATGTTCGACTCCTCGCCGAGCGCCTGGCACAGCGCCGGGACGGCGCGGTCGGGGGTCGGCCAGGCGGCGATGCGGGACACCGCCTCCTTGCGCACTCGCCAGCTCTCGTCGCCCATCGCGTCGATCAGCACCGCGAGGGACTCGGCCCCGCCGTCGACCGGCAGCGCCGCGACCGCCGCGTGCCGCTGCTCCTCGTCGTCGGACCGCAGGGCGGCCCGGACTGCCTCAAGCTCCATGCGGCTCTCCCCCGGGACGCTGGCCCAGCAGCTCGGCGAGGGCCTCGTCCATGAAGTCGTGGCCGGCCCGGACCTCGGGCGGGACGCGCAGCTCGAACAGCAGGCGCCCCTCGTCGAGGTCGTCGCGCACCCGGGCGGGCAGGTCGTGGCCGGCGCGCCACGACGCCAGCGCCTCGCCGTTGTACAGCACCACATCGGCGACGATGAGCGCGGCCAGCCGCCGGGCGCGCTCGAGCGCCTCGTCGCGGGAGCCGTACTTCAGCTTCAGCCGCCCCTCGCCCGCCTGGCGGATGGCCACCGCCTCGGCGGGGTCCGGCGGGCCCACCCGGGGCGCGGCGCCGCGGGGCACGAGCGCGGCGATCTTGCCGAGGAGGGCGTCGGGCAGGTGGTGCTGCTCGATGTAGTCGTCGGCCCCGTACAGCGAGGTCGGGCGCCGCTTGTAGGCGGTGCGGTGGTACACCGAGGCGACGAGGATGACGCGGGTCGGCAGCTTGCGCGCGCGGATCTCGTCGCACAGCTCGTAGGCGAGCACCTTCGGCAGAGCGACATCGACGACCAGCACCGCGGGCGGGGCCTTCTCGTCCAGGTGCCCGCGGGCGGCGACGCCGTCGGCGGCGGTGATCACGCGGTAGCCCGCGTCCTCGGCGAGCCGGCGCACCGCCTCACGGATCGTCAGGCTCTCGTGGGCGACGAGGATACGCGTCGGCTCCGGCGAGTCGAAGTGCGCGAGGGCCATCAGCGGCTCCCCGGGTCGCGGCGCTCGGCCGCGAGCCCGCCCAGGTGGATGCGCTCCTGGCTGGTCAGGATGGTCTCGAGGTTGAGCAGGAACAGGATCCGCCCCTTGAGGTAGCACACGCCGAGGAAGTAGTCGCTCGCCACGGCCTCGCCCACAAACGCGGGCGGCGGCTTGAGATCTGCCCGCGGCACGCGCAGCGTCTCGCTCACGGCGTCGACGATGAGGCCCACGACGCGGCCGTGGGTGCCGACGATGACGTACTTGCTCCGCCGCGTCATCGGCGTCGGCGGCAGGTCGAAGCGCTTGCGCAGGTCGACCACCGGCAGGATCGTGCCGCGCAGCTCGACCACGCCCTCGATGAAGCGCGGCGCCTTTGGCACCAGCGTCACGCGCAGCGGGTTGATGATCTCCTTGATGCGCAGGATGTCGAGGGCGTACTCCTCGGCCCCGACGCGGAAGACGACGAGCTGGATGACGTCGACGGCGGCCGGCGCCGGCCGCGGCCGCGCCCCGCCGCCGCCCATCGGGTCGGTGCGCTCGGTCGCGATCACCGACGGCACGCCCGCGGCCGGGAGCCCCGCGACCGACGGCGCCGGCGGGCGCTCGCCGCTCATCGATGCTCCTGCGCGCGCCGGGCCGCTCCGGCGACGACGTCGAAGGTGAGCACGGCGTCGAGGTTGAGGATGATGAGCATGGGCGCGCCGGCCTGGCCGGGCATCATGATCGACGGCGGCCGGCCGATGCCCGCGACGAACTCCGCGTCGCCGCCGCCGAGCACCGGCGGGGGCGGCTCGATGTCCTCGGGGTGCAGGCGCACGACGTGCACGACCTCGTCGACCATGACGCCGTACGGCTCGTCGTCGCGGCGCACGATGAGGATCCGCGCCGCCGGTCCCGGCTCGGGCGCGGGGTGCCTGAGGCGCTTGCGCAGGTCGACGACCGGCACGATCGTCCCGCGCACGCTGATGATGCCCGGCACGAACGTGGGCGCCCGCGGCACCTCGGTGATCGGCCGCACCTTGATGATCTCGCGGATGCGCAGGATGTCGAGGGCGAACTCCTCGCGCGCGAGCAGGAAGGTGAGGAAGCGGCGGCCGCCGCCCTGCTCCCGGCGCTCGTCGAAGCCGCGCTGGTACGCCTCCTCGGTGGCGACCGGCAGCCCGGCCGCGCCGCCGAGGAGGGCGTCCCACGAGGGGCCCTGCGAGGGGCGCTCGCTCACGCGGCCACCTCCCCCGACATGACGATGGTCTCCTCGACGAGGGCGGCGATGTCGAGCACCAGCACGGTCTGCTGCCCGCCGAGCTCGGTGGCGCCGGCGATGCCCGGGATCTGCGACAGCGTCCGCCCGAGGCTCTTGATGACGATGTCCTGCTGGCCCGTGAGCTCGTCGGCGACGAGCCCGAGGCGGTGCTGGGCCAGGCCGACGACGACGATGTACTGACGCGGCGGCGGCGCCGGGCGGGCCGCGCGCTCGGCGGTCCGGGCCGGGCGCGGCTCGACGGGCCGCGGGGCCGGCAGCGGCGGGAGCTGGAAGACCTCCTCCAGCCGCAGCAGCGGGAGCGTCTGGCCGCGCAGCGAGTACACCTCCCGGCGCTCGACGGTCCGCAGCTCGTGCGGGTCGATGAGGATGCTCTCGAGCACGGAGTTGAGCGGGATCGCGTAGGTCCGCCCGGCGGCCCGGATGACGAGCGCCGGGATGATGGCGAGCGTGATGGGCAACGTGATCGACAGGCGCGTGCCCTGCCCCGGCTCGGAGGCGAGGTCGATGATGCCGGAGAGGCGGGCGATGTTCGTCTTGACGACGTCCATGCCGACGCCGCGGCCGGAGATCTCGTCGGCCGTCTGCTTCGTCGAGATGCCGGGCGTGAAGATGAGGTTGTGGATCTCGCGGCGGCTCAGCTCGGCGGCCTGCTCGGCGCCGATGAGGCCGCGGGCGACGGCGCTGCGGACGATGCCGTGGTCGTCGATGCCGCGGCCGTCGTCCTCGATGTCGATGACGACGTGGTTGCCGCGGTGGTACGCCGAGAGCGCGATGGTGCCGGTGTCGGGCTTGCCCGCCGCGTGCCGCTCCGCCGGCAGCTCGATGCCGTGGTCGATGCTGTTGCGGATCATGTGCATCAGCGGATCGCTCAGCTCCTCGACGATGAGCTTGTCGAGCTCCGTGTCGGCGCCGCTGATGAGGAACCGGATCTCCTTCTGGGCCTCGCGCGAGATCTTGCGCACCACCCGCGACAGCTTGTCGAAGACCTGGCCCAGCGGGACCATGCGGACCTCGAGGACGCCGGCCTGCAGCTCGGCCATCTTGCGCTCGAGGGCGCGGCTCTCGCGGTGCAGCGCCTGGGCGATCTCCGTCTGGGTCGGGTCGGCCTTGAGCCGCTCCAGGATCGCGTTGATGCCGGCCCGCGCGAGGGCCAGCTCGCCGACGATGTTCATGAGCGCGTCGAGCTTGCGGATGTCGACGCGCACCGTCTGGCTCACGCTCCGCAGCGACGCGTCGTGCGGCTCGTGCTCCGGCTCGTGCTCGTGATCGTGCTCGTGCTCGTGCACCGGCGGCGGCGCCGGCGCAGCCGCTGCGGGCGGCGCCGATGTGGGCGCGGGCGCGGCGGCCGGCGCGGGCGCCGGCGCGGGCGCGGGGCGGGGCGGCGCCGGGCGCGCGGCCGGGGCCGCGGCCCGACGCGGCACCGGGATCACCTCGACACCGAGCCCCGACACCGCGGCGCTCACCTCGGCGACGCCGAGCTTGGCGCCGAGGATGACGTCGAGGTCGATGCGCTGCTCGTCGCTCCCCTCGCTCGACGGCAGGTACGTGATCACCTCGCCGACGGGCTTGAGCCGGGCCTGGAGCTCCTCGAGGGCCTTGTCGATGGTGGCGAGATCGAAGGCGGCGTGGATCCTGAGGAGCGGGCAGCCCGCGCGGATGTTCTCGCGTAGCCGGTGCTCCTCGTACTCCGTCAGCACCGAGAGGATGCCCGGGTCGAGGTCGTAGGCGGCCAGGCCGTCGTCCTCGGTCCTGGGGGTCTGCAGCGCCGCCCGGTCGGTGCGCAGGATGAGGTCGTCGACGTCGCGCGAGTCGCCGGGGGCGCCGGCGTCGGTCTCGCGGATGATGCGGTTGTACAGCTCGACCGCCTCGAAGAGCAGGTCGAGGATCTCCGAGGTGACGGTCACCCGCCCGAGCCGCAAGCTGTCGAGGAGGTTCTCGAGGTTGTGCGAGAGGTTCGTCATCCGCGCGAGCCCGAAGAGGCCCGCGAGGCCCTTGAGCGAGTGCACCGCGCGGAAGGCCTCGTTCAGCACCGCCGGGTCGTAGCGGTTCTGCGCCCGTCCCTCGTCGAGCTGCAGGAGGTCGCGGTTGAACGCTTCGACGATCTCCTGCGCCTCCGAGAGGAACTCCCGCAGGGCCTTCTCGGAGCCGCCCTTGGGGGTCTCGCTCATGCCCCGAGCAGGCGGCGCACCGCGGCGAGCAGGGCCTCGGGCGCGAACGGCTTCACGAGGTATTCATTCGCGCCGAGCTTGAGCCCGCGCTCGCGGTCGCGCTCACGCCCTTCGGTCGAGATGATGATGAGCGGCGTGTTCTGGTACTGCGGGCTGCCCTTGACGTAGCGGATCATCTCGAGCCCGTTGATGTCGGGCATGTTGATGTCCGTGATGACGAGGTCGTATGGCCCCCGCGGCAGCAGGCGCAGCGCCTCGAAGCCGTTGCGCGCCTCGACGACCTCGTAGCCGCCCTCCGCTTCGAGAGCCGCGGTCACGAACGCGCGCATCGTCGCCGAATCTTCGACCAACAGGACGCGGTGAGCCACCCTACCTCCGAGTGCCGGACATTATACCAGGGTTGGCGGCGCGTGAGACACGGCGCCGCTTGCCGCCCGCCCCGCCCCGCCGTACGCTCCTTGTCGCGTGAGCCCGCCCCACCCCACCACCGTGCCGAGCGTAGCGCCCTCCGCGCCGGGCGCGGCCGAGCTCGAGGCCCGGACCGCCTTCCTCGACCTCGGGCCCGCGGACGCCGCCGTCCTGGACGAGTTCGGCGTGCTCTACTCGACGCTCGCCCCGGCGCTGATCGAGCGCTTCTACGAGCACCTGCTGGCCCACCCCGTCACGGCGCGCCTGCTCCAGGACGAGGCCGTCCTCGCCCACCTGAAGGCGGCCCAGGCGCGCTACTTCGCCCAGCTCTTCGGCGGCCGCTACGACGCGGCGTACGCCCGCGACCGACTGCGGGTCGGCGCCGCCCACCAGCGGGTGGGGCTCGCGCCGGCCTACTACACCGGCGCGTACGCGCTCTACCTGCGGCTGCTCATGCCGTCGGTGCTCGCCGAGCTGGCGGCCCAGCCGGACCGCGCGCTCGCCACGCTCGAGGCCCTGCTCAAGGTCGTCTTCCTCGACATCGGGCTCGCGATGGACACCTACCTCGAGGCCCAGCAGCAGGACCTGCGGGCGCTCCGGGACTTCGCCGACCGGGTGATCGCGAGCGTCCCGGTCGCCCTCGTCGTGGTCGATGCCGCCGGTTGCGTGCAGCGCTGGAACCGCGCCTTCGAGCGGCTCCTCGGCGGCCCTCCGGCGACGGGCGGGGTGCTCGCCGAGGTGCTCGGTGCGCCGGCCCTGGCGCGCCGCCTGCCCGAGGTGCTGCGCGGCGACGCGCCGCGGGCCGGCCTCCTGCTCACGCTCCATATCGGCGCCGGCAGCCGGCCGGCGCGGCTCGCCATGGCGCCGCTCGCGAGCCCCGCGGGCGAGGCCGGGCGCGTCGTCTGCGTGATCGAGGACCTCAGCGAGGAGGTGCGCCTGAGCAGCCGCCTGCAGGCGACGGACCGCCAGCTCCACGGCCTCCTCGAGCGCTCCCGCGACGCGATCCTCCTCACGCGGCCCGACGGGACCATCGCTTTCTGCAACGCCGCCGCGGAGGCGCTCTTCGGCTACGGCCGCGAGGAGCTCTGCGGCGCG
>DASXVK010000021.1:0-6196 GCA_036504295.1 Polyangia bacterium | reverse complement strand
CTCTACGCCGACGGCAGCATGGGCGCGCGCAGCGCCTGGTTCTTCGACCCGTACGCCGACGCGCCCGGCCTCACCGGGCTCGCCCTGCACCCCGAGGCGGAGCTGCGCCGCCGCATCGCCGCCGCCGACGCCGCCGGCCTCACCGTCGCCTGCCACGCCATCGGCGACCGCGCCGCCGCCGCCACGCTCGACGCGTTCGCCGCGGCCGCCGCGCAGAACCCGCCGCGGCCGCGGCGCCACCGCCTGGAGCACGCGCAGGCGCTGCGCGACGAGGACCTGCCGCGGCTGCGGGCGCTCGGCGTCGTCGCCTCGGTGCAGCCGAGCCACCTGCTCGACGACCTGCCGTGGCTCGAGCGGCGCCTGGGCGCGGCGCGCGCCCCCCGCCTGCACCGGCTGCGCAGCCTGTTCACGGCCGGCGCCGCCGTCGCCTTCGGCACCGACTGGTACGTGGCGCCGCTCGACCCGCGCCGCACGCTCTACGCGGCCGTGACGCGCGCGCGGCCCGGGGGCGGCGCCCCGTTCGTCCCGGCGGAGGCGATCACGCTGGCCGCGGCGCTCTCCGCCGCCACCGCCGGCAGCGCCTACGCCGAGGGCCGGGAGCGCGACAAGGGCCGCCTCGCCCCGGGCTTCCTCGCCGACCTCGCCGTCTTCGCGCGCGACCTCTTCGCGCTGCCGCCGGCGGAGTGGCTCGAGGTGCCGGTCGTGCTCACCGTCGCGGGCGGGCGGATCGTGCACCGGGCCGGGTGAGGCGGGCGGCTATTCGTGCTCCGGTATTGTCCCTTGGCGTGCGCCAAGGCGGTGTCTGCGGTTGTAGCTATGTCGGGACCAGCGGCACTCAAGCTGCTATTGCTTCTTGGCCCGAACTCCGAAAAGTTCGATCAGACGGCGGGAGATTGGGTGTCGCGCTAGCTGTGGAGTTCGCTCTTCGGCCAAGAAACGGAGTAAGTGAAGTGCCCACTCGTTCTTGTGCGTTCGCATGCTGGGTGGAATCTTCGTGTAGATGGGCGGTCTTGGTTTGGCGCGACGGCAAGCCTCCAGCGCCGGCCCAAGGAGGTCCAAGTCGCAGCGTCGGCTTGCATCGATCGCCCAGGGTCGCGGCCATCCCCTCACGGCGCGGTTCCGCACGCCCAGCCCCTTCCGCACCAAGCCCTCATCTCCGAGCAACAAGGCCTCGAAAACCGGCTCCATGCACACGCCGACGACCGCATGGGGCTGCAATTCCGGTGGCCCCACGCGCATCGACGGACGAGGTCGCGAGTTCAGCTCCGAAAGCCGGGCCGCGGCTGCACGTGTCCATGCGTCACCCAGCACGTCACTCCGAGAGATCCCTTCGTAGAGGGCCTTCGTTTCATCCCAGCGACATGCCTTCTGCGGGGGACACCACACAGGCAGCAGATCCCAGACAACGGCTGCGACATCGAAGGAACGCCGAGACAGCTCTCGCGCCATTAATTGGTCAAGACGCTCGCCTGCTCCGCTCATGCGGGGAAGGCTCCGGTCCATCGCGATGAGGTGCTTCTTCGAGATCGGCACAACCCTTTCGGGGCGCTCGAGATTCAATGCGAGCGGAAGGGCTTCGATCCAAAGCTCCTGAAATGCGTCTGCGCTTCGACGGACTGCCGGGGCCTCGGAGCCCTCCACGAAGAATGCGATCTTGAGAGCAGCCACGGCGGTTACGGAGCGGTCACGTACCGCGTGCCAGGTGGGACAGCCGCAGCGAATTCGCGGATTTCGTCACGGTGCGCAAACCGGAGATAGCGCGTCTCACCCTGCTCCCGTCGCACGTGGATGATGTCCTCTAGGAGGACGTGGTCCAGAAGCCAGGGCGAGTGCGTCGTGAGGACGACTTGGATGCCCCGGTCCGAAGCTGCCTGAAGCTCGGCGAGAATGGTCTTCACAGTCCACGGATCGAGACCATTCTCGATCTCCTCGACGCAGAGCAGTGAAGGCGGCGGAGAATGCACGAGGAGTGCAAGGAGCGCGGTAATCCGTCGCGTGCCTTCCGAAAGCATCCAAGCGGGAATGTCGAAGGTAGAGAGCCCCGCACGCCCCACATAGGGCATTTTCTCGGAGAGCAGGTAGTTGATCCGCACGTCCCGCCCGGCGCGTGGCTTTTCCACCTTCACCGCGACAATGTCCGGCAGCACATCGCGCACCTTGCTGACGAGCTCCTTCCGCTGGGCTCGGTCCAGCTCCGTAAGCAGCGCGGGCAGGTTATGGCCCTCCTCATCCAAGAGCGGCTCGAACGATGCGCGACGAGCCGGGGATCCAGCAGCAAGCCGATTGGGGCTCAGCCTCAGGAAGACCGCCCGCGTCCAGAAGTCTCTCAGGACCGCCAGCGGATCGCTCCCACCTTCTTCATCGGGGCTCCCTCCACGGGCGAGAGCCAAGCGATCGGTTTCGTGGAACGGAACACGTCGCCTTTGGTCCTTGGGGAAAAGGACTCGCGTCCCACCCTTCTCAGTCCCAATCCAACTCCGCTTGCCAGCCGAGAGTTGCTCCCGAGCGATCCGAGGCATGTGATCATCGTGGGCGTCCTGCTGAACTCGCACCTCGTAGGTTACTGGCCGAGCAAGCGTCCCTCCCGTCCAGGTCAGCTTGAGCTTGAAGAAACCCGGCGAAGTCTGGGTGCGCAGATTGATGAGATCGCCCACGCCGTAGTACCGCTCGCTAGCACGTCGGGCGTCGTGACGCATGGTCGTGTCCAGCCACTGCAGTGCTTCGAGGAGCGTGCTCTTGCCGGACCCGTTGCGTCCGATGATGACGGTGAAGGGGCGGAGCTGGACCAACCCGGGCTTGAAAGCAGCCTTGAAACGCTCGATCGTGATGCCGTCGAGCATTAGGTCTCCGGTCACGAGCGACCTCCGGTGGGGGACCGTCTCAGAGTCGAGTAGTGCCGCAGGGCATTGGCTCCATACATCGGCAGTCCTGCTGAGCAGATCATCCTGTGCGGCGGTTTCGGCAACTAGCTGCCGCCCGGATGGTAATCGCGAAGCCGGGTGTCACGATCTGTCGTCCCCTGGAACCGCGGTACCCTTCACGGCGAATCGCAGCCCGCCGGCGACCTGAAGCAAAGGATCCTACCATCAAGCTGGGGGGTTCGAAAGTCTATGCCGGATGTGTATGGATGTACGGTTCTGCAGTCGCCGCGACCGCCTCGTGCGGGCGCCCGCGCGCGAAAACGCCACCCACTACGTTGCCACTCCCATGCCGGTCGAGGTTGGTGCCGCGCCCGTGCCGCCCTACGAGGGGCAGTACGGCCCGGGCATGCACTCGCTGTGCTCCCAGCCGAACTCGAGCGAGAAGCAGCAGAGCTCGCCCGCGCCGTGGCAGTCCGCCTGGCGGTGGCACGGCGCGCGACCGGCGGGGCACCCGGCGCTCGCGCAGTAGGTCTGCATGATCCCGCCCGAGGGGGCGCAGCAGCTCCCGCCGCTGCAGTCCTCCGGTCCGTCGCAGTTGGCGCCGAAGTCGCAGTGCGGCCCCACGGTGCTGTTGTCGATGCACTGCTGCACCGGCGCCGAGCCGGTGACGCAGCAGACGTGCGTGCCCGGCGTGCAGATCCCAAAGCCGCACGGGATGCCGTAGTAGCCGCCGTCCGGGATGCCGGCGTCGATCGGCATGAGCGTGTCGCGGGGCACGAGCGCGTCGACCGGGGCCGCGCCGTCGCCGCGGGCATCGCTCTGGCCGGCCGCATCGGCCCGCCCGGCCTCCGCGCCCGCGTCGCCGGAGAGACCGAGCGTGCCCCGGTCGCCGCAGGCGCCGCCGAGGAGCGCGAGCGCCGCGAGCACGGGCGTGAGAGTCAGCCGCTTCATGGTTGCACCTCCGGGTGCCGCTGCCAAAGCAGGTTCCGTGCCACCGCCGACGGGGACCGCGCCGCCGGGCTCACGCGAGGTTATCACACGGCGGGCGCTGGCCCGCGTCACGGCGATGTGACGCTCGGCCGCTCCGCGCGTCACGTCCCTGTGTCGCGCACGCGGCCCGCAGGCTACTCGTCGACCTCGTCGAGCCACATCATCTGGATGGCCTCGAGGATCTTCTCATTGCTCTGGTCGGGGTCGCCGGTGAAGCCGGGGAGCTCGCGCACCCAGCGGTGCAGGTCGGTGAAGCGCACCTTGAGCGGGTCCACGCCGGGGTGCTTCTCGGCGAGCTGGATCGCGATCTCGCGCACGTCGGTCCAGGTGAAGCCCATGTCACGCGTCCTTTCCCGCGGGCGCCTCGCCCGGGTGCTCGTCGAGGTAGGCGAGGCGGCTCTCGCGGCTGATCTCGACCGCGACGTCGGCGGCGCCGAGGCGCGTCTGGCAGGAGAGGCGCGAATTCGGGCGGAGGTCGAACGCCTTGTCGAGGATGTCCTCCTCGTTCTCGCGCTGCTCCGAGAGCGACGCGAGCCCCTCGCGCACGTAGACGTGGCAGGTCGAGCACGCGCACTTGCCGCCGCACGCGTGGCCCACCTGCGCCTTGGCCCGCAGCGCCGCCTCGAGCAGGGTCGTGCCCGGCGCGACCTCGATGCTGAGGCCGTCGGGCAGGAACGTGACCTTCGGCATCGGGGTCACACCTTCTTCTCGAGGTCCGCGAGCGCCCGCCCGGCCATCGCCGCCTGGATGCTGCGGTTCATGCGCCGGCCGGCGAACTCGCGGGCGGTCTCGTCGAGGGCCTTGATGGCGGCGCGGATGGCCTCATGGTCCGTGCCGGCGCGGGCGGCCTCGAGCGCGGCCATGGCCGCCTCGATCCGGGCGCCCTCGCCCGGCTCGAGCAGCGCCGCGTCCTGCGTGAGCGCCTGGCGCGTGGCCACGAGGATGCGCTCGGCCTCGACCCGCTCGGTCACCAGCAGCCGCTCGCGCACGTCGTCCTCGGCGTGCTCGAACGAGTCGAGCAGCATGCGCTCGATCTCCTCGTCGGTGAGGCCGTAGGTCGGCTTGACCTCGATGGCGGTCTCGAGCCCGGTCACCTGCTCCTTGGCCGACACGCGCAGGATGCCGTCGGCGTCGACGAGGAACGTGATCTCGACCCGCGCGAGGCCGGCGGGCATGGGCGGTAGCCCCTTGAGCTGGAACCGCGCCAGGCTCCGGCACTCGCTCGCGAGCTCGCGCTCGCCCTGCAGCACGTGCAGGTCGAAGCCGGTCTGCTTGTCGGCGAACGTGGTGAAGGTCTGCTGCGCGCCGCACGGGATGGTCGAGTTGCGCGCGATGAGCTTCTCGACCACGCCGCCCATCGTCTCGATCCCGAGGGAGAGCGGGATGACGTCGAGGAGCAGCACGTCCTCGCGCGGCCCGCTGCCGGCGAGCAGGTCGGCCTGCACCGCCGCGCCGAGCGCGACGACCAGGTCCGGGTCGATGTCGCCCAGGGGCTCGCGGCCGAAGAGCTCGCGCACCGCGGCGCGCACCGCCGGCGTGCGCGTGGCGCCGCCGACGAGGATGACGCCGTCGAGGTCCGCGGCGGCGAGGCCCGCGTCCTTGAGCGCGCGGCGGCACGGGGGACCGGTGCGCGCGATGATCGGCGCGATGAGCGCGTCGAGCTCGGTGCGGCCGAGGCGGCGGCGGTGCGCGCCGTCCGCGAGCGCGACCACGACCTCGGTCTCGGCGGCGGCGGTCAGCCGCTCGCGCGCGGCGCGCGCCTCGTCGAGCGTCCGGCGCAGGAGCGCCTCGTCGGGCCGCCCGTGGGCGCCCATCTCCGCGAGGAGCCGGGCGGCGAGCGCCCGGTCGAAGTCGTCGCCGCCGAGCGCGCTGTCGCCGCCGATCGCCTGCACGGCGAAGACCCCGCCCTCGAGCTTGAGGATGGAGATGTCGAAGGTGCCGCCGCCGAGGTCGAAGACGGCGAAGAGCCCCTGCTGGCGCGCGGCGAGGCCGTAGGCGAGGGCGGCCGCGGTCGGCTCCGAGACCAGCCGCAGCACCTCGAGCCCGGCGAGGCGGCCGGCGTCCTTCGTGGCCTGGCGCTGGGCGTCGTCGAAGTAGGCCGGTACGGTGATGACCGCGCCGTCGAGGTCGCCGCCGAAGAGCGCCTCGGCGCGGGCGCGCAGCACGCGCAGGATCTCGGCCGAGACCTCGACCGGCGTCACCTCGCGGCCGCCGGCCACGCGCAGGCGCACGACCGGCCCATCCTCGGTCGCGAAGTCGTACGGCGTCAGGCGCCGCACGGGCTCGGCGTCCTGGGGCCCGCGGCCCATGAAGCGCTTGACCGAGGCGATCGCGTCGCGCGGGTG
>DASXVK010000020.1:0-19143 GCA_036504295.1 Polyangia bacterium | reverse complement strand
GCGCGGCGCGGCGGTCGCGGCCGCCGGCTCCTCCGCCGCGGCGGGCGCCGCGGGGCGGCGGCGCAGCAGCGCGGCCGCGCCGAGCGCGAGCGCGTAGGCCGCGGCGCCGGCGAGGAGCACGGCGGTGAAGCCGAAGGCCGTCGCCGCGAGCAGGCTGCCGGCCGACGCCAGCACCGAGGCGAAGCCGTTGACGCCCCACAGCCAGGGCACGAGCGCCGGCGCGCGCTCGTCGGCGAGCCGCAGGCCGAGGGGGAACGGCGCGCCCAGGGCGAGGCCGACCGGGGCCGCGAGCAGGGCGGCGACCGCGGCGCGGATCCCGAGCGGGGCGCCGAGCGCGGCGCGCGCGACGAGGGGGGCGCCGAGCGCGAAGAGGGTGACGACGGCCGCGCAGCCGAGGAGCACGGCGCCGAGGGCGCGGCCCGGGGCGAGGCGCGCGGAGAGGCGGCTGCCGAGGCCCGACGCGACGAGCAGGGTGCCGACGACGACCGCGAACGTGACCGTCGGCGGCCCGACGAAGAGGGTGAGGCGCTGCACGAGGCCGAGCTCGACCAGCATGAAGCCGAGCCCGAGGAGCCCGAAGTACCCGAGGAAGGCGGCGCGCCCGCCGCGGCGGACGCCCTGCCGCCGCAGGGCCCCGAGCGGCAGGATCAGCACGACGAGGCCGAGGAGCGCCGCCTGCGCGAGGAAGACGAGCAGGGCCGTCTCGGCGACGGGCGCGTCCTCGAGGGCCAGGCGGCCGCCGGTGCCCTGGCGGAAGACCGCGGCGAGATCCCCCGCGCGCAGCGCGCCCCAGCGCAGGTGCTGGTTGAAGAAAGGGCGGTCGTCGGTGGCCGGCCGCAGGTTGCGCGCCTCGGCGCGGTAGAGCGCCTCGGGGTCGGGCGCGGTGAGGAGGCGGCGGTAGATCGCCGGTCCCGTCGGGTCGCCGGGCAGGTACAGCGGGGTGAGCCGCGCCTGGGCGAAGGCGTCGCGGAGCCGGGCGGCGGCGGCATCGTCGAAGGACCCGCGGCGCATGACGAACGCGGCGTCGAAGGCGCGCCCGGCCGCCCCGGCGCCCCGCGCGGCGGCGAGGCTGCGCGCCGGATCGAGGCCGCCGGCGGCGAGCGCCGCGCGCGCCGTGGCGAAGAGGCGCGGCAGGTGCGCCTCGGGCCGCGTGAAGAGCAGCACCCCGCCCTCCTCGAGGTGGGCCAGGTAGTCGGTGAAGGCCTCGGCGGTCAGGGTGTAGCTCTCGGCCAGGCTCATGGCGCCGCTGGCGGTCGCGGCGTTCGAGATCGTGTGCGCCGAGACGATGACGTCGTAGCGGTCCCGGGTGCGGCGCAGGAACGACCGGCCCTCGTCGGTGACGAGGCGCACGCGCGGGTCGGCGAAGAGGCCGCCGAGGTGGTCGGCCATCCGGCGCGTCACGATCTCGTTCACCGCCGGGTTGACCTCGACCGCGACGACCTCGCGGGCGCCGTGCGCGAGCGCCCCCAGCACCTCCCAGCCGCCGCCCGAGCCGATGACCAGGACGCGCGCGTTCGGCCGCAGCGGGAACGCCAGCCACTCCGAGGTGCGGACGTCGGTGTACTGCGTGAACGGGGGCCGCACCTCGGGGAGCCGCGTCACCGCGACGCCGCCGTCGATGAGGATGCGCCGCCCGCGCGCGCCGCGCACGACGTCGATGCGGCCGAGGGCGTTCCAGCGCGTGAGCAGCCGGCGCGACGGATCCGCGAGCAGCCGCGCGACCGGCACCGCCTCGCCCGCGAGCTTGTTGTCGGTGACGCGCACCGGCAGCGCGCGCTCGCCGATCACCGCGAAGGCGCCGAGCGCGAGCGCGAGCGCCACGCCGAGCGCCACGACACGCCGCCCGTGGCAGAGGTGGAACCCTGAGAGGGTTCCACACCTCCCGCGACGGGTCCGCGCCGGCAAAGCCGTCGCGTACCCACGCGTCCCGAGGCCGAGGCAGGCGGCGCCCGCCGCGGCCACCGCCGCGCACGCGATGATGGTCCCGCTGCCGCCGAGCGGCCCGAAGGCGCCGACCACGAGCGCGGCGCCGACGCCGGCGCCGGCGAGGTCCCAGGCATAGAGGCGGCTCGCCTGCGGCGTGAAGCGCATCAGGATGAGCGCCACCGTCGTGCCCGCGAGGAAGAAGGGCGCGGTCAGGGCGAGGTAGTAGACCGGCAGCATCCAGAGCTGCCGCCGATCCGTGAGCAGCGCGAAGGGATCGAACGGGAGCGCGTTGCACAGGGCGAAGGCGGCGATGATCGACACCGCGTACGCGCCCGCGAGCAGCGGCAGGCGGCCCTCCGCCGCGGCGCGCAGCCGCCGCGACACCGTCAGCGCGACCCCGCTCAGCCCGAAGCCGACGACGGCGGTCGAGACGACGAGGAACGCGAAGTGGTACCAGAGCGAGACCGACAGCACGCGCGTCAGCGCGACCTCGAGCCCGAGCGTCGCCGCCGAGATGAGCGCCAGCCCCATCGCCACGCCGCGCGGCAGCACGCCGGCAGGGTAGCACGGGCGGGCCATCGTGCGATGCGGTTCCGCCCGGTCGGCGACGCGAGCCGGAAACAGGGAGACGGGGAGCCGGGGAGTACGTCAGGGTGGGTCGCGCGGATGCTGGCGTCATGCACGACGCATGCGTCCTGAGCCGAACCCAAAGGATCCTCCCCGTCTCCCCGCCTCCCTGTTGCAGTTCCGTGCCGTCGGCCCCCCAGACCGCCGAACCAGCCCACTGCCGCCCCCGAATTGACACTCCGCCCCGGGCGCGCGAACATCGGGCCGATGCGAGTTCCCCGTCGGGGTCGTGGGCGCACCGCCGCTCGCGCCCTGGTCCTCGGCGCCGTCCTGTGCCTCGGTGCGGGCGCGGCGCGCGCGGCGCCCGGCTCCCAGCCGGCGCCGCGGCCCACGCTCGTCGTCCTCGAGTGGGGCCAGGGCGCCGCCGGCGGGGCGAGCGCGGAGCTCGGCGCGGTCCTCGGCCGTACGGGACGGTTCACGCTCCGGCTGCGCGCCGCGGTCCTCGAGTCGCTACGGGCGGCCCCGACCACGGCGCTCGCGGTCGAGCGCGCCGCCGCCGCCGTCGAGGAGGGGCGCGGCCACGAGACCCGGCTGGACTGGCGCGGCGCCGAGGCCAGCTACCGCCGGGCCCTCGGGCTCCTCGAGGAACGCCTGGCGCGGCTGCACTCGCCCGAGCTGGTGGCGCGCATCCACCTCGCCCTCGGGGCGGTGTACGTCAACGAGGGCCGGCGCCCCCCGGCGCAGGGCGAGTTCCGCCGCGCGCTCGCGCTATGGCCGTCGCTGGCGCCGGACCGCAGCTACAGCCCGCAGGTCCGCCACGCCTTCGACCAGGCCCGCGGCGCGCCGCACCCGCGCGACCCGCGCGACCCGCGCCCCGCGGCCGTCGCGCCGCCGCCCCCGCCGACGCCCGGGGAGCTCGCGCGGCTGTGTGACATGGCCGGCGCCGACGCGCTCATCCTGGTCGAGGACGACGACGGCGCCGCGCGCCGCGTGCTGCGCGGCTCGCTGTTCGTCACCGCCCGCGGCGCCTACGTGGCCGTCGAGACCCGCGCGCTGGCGCCGAGCGGCGCCGCGGCCGCCGCGGACGTTCAGGCGCTCGGCGCGCGCCTCCTCGAGAACCTCGACGCGATCTTCCCGCCGCCGCGCCGCCCGCCCGCGACGCAGCCGGCGACCGGGTTCTTCGTGCCGCTGCCGCCGCCGCCCCCGCCGCCCCCGCCGCCGCCCGTGACCGCCTGGTACCGCAAGTGGTGGGTGTGGGCCGTGGTCGGCGTGGTCGCCGCCAGCTCCGTCTCGGTGCCGCTCCTCTTCCTCCGCCGCGACACGGTGGACCTGGCGGTCCACTACTGATGCGCCGCCGGCCTGCCGTCCTCCTCCTGCTCGCCCTGGTCGCGGCCGCGGCGCCCGGCTGCACCTTCGACCGCGGCACCCTGTCGCTGCACCTCGTGCACTCGCCGTTCACCACGGTGTGCGACACGTGCCCGCAGGAGGATCCGCTGCCCGATCCGGCGGAGGCGATCGCCGCCGGCCGCACCCCGGAGGTGACCTCGCTGCGCGTGCGCGTCGAGGGCGGCGGCATCGGCGTCATCGAGCGCACGTTCCCGTTCTCGGGCCGCGGCGCCAAGGCCGTGCTGCCCGAGATCGAGGTCGGCCGCGGGCGCGTCATCTCCGTCGAGGGGGTCGGCCCGACCGGCGTCGCCTTCTCGCGCGGCGCGACCGTCCCGCTCGACATCCAGCCCGGCGACAACTCGATCACCGTCTACATCGGGCGCGTCGGCCGCTTCTCGTCGACGCCGGGGCCGATGCGCGCGGCGCGCGCGTTCCACTCGGCGGTGGTCCTCGCCGACGGCCGGGTGCTCCTCATCGGCGGCGCGGCCGCGATCGATCGGCAGCACGGCGACCCCTTCGCCGTCGTCGACGCGCTCGGCACCGCCGAGGTGCTCGACTCGACCTCGGCCACCTTCGACCCCACCCCTCTCGACTGCGGCGTCGCGCGCCCGCGGGACTGCCTCATGCACCCGCGCGCCCTCGCCACGGCCACCGTCGTCGCCGGCGGCGTGCTGGTCGCCGGCGGCGAGGACGCGGACGGGCCGCTGGCCGACGCCGAGCTGCTCGATCCCGCGGCCCGGCTCTTCGCGCCCGGCGGCAACCTCCTCGGCCCGCGGAGCCGCCACGCCGCCGCCCCGGTCGCGGTCGGCGCCGCGCTCTTCGGCGGCCGCGCCGCGGGGGGGCTCGCCGCGGACGTCTCCCTCTTCGAGGGCGGCCGCTTCCGCGCCGGCCCCGCGGCGCTCGGCCGGGAGGCGGCGGCGGCCACCCTGCTCGCCGACGGCCGCGTCCTCGTCACCGGCGGCCGCGACGAGAGCGGCGAGGTCGCGACGGCCGAGCTCTTCGACGGCGTCGCGGTGACCGCGGCCGCGCCCCTCGCGCACCCGCGCGCGTACCACACCGCCTCCTTGCTCGCCGACGGCCGGGTCCTCATCCTCGGCGGGCTCGCGGGCGGCGCCGCGCTCGACACCGCCGAGGTGATCGACCCCGTCGCCGGCACCGCCACCGAGGCCGAGGCGGTGCTCCTCGACCGCTGGGCGCACGCGGCGACCACGCTCGGCGACGGCCGCATCCTCGTCACCGGCGGCTTCGGCGGCGGCACCTTCGGCGGCGCCCGGCGCGAGGTCGAGATCCTCGACCCGGCGCACCTCGAGAGCTCCGGCGCGCCGCTGCGCGGCCTCGCGGTCACGCGCATGGCCGCGATGTCCAGCGGCCGCGCCGGCCACACCGCGAGCGCGCTCAGCAACGGCTTCGTGCTGATCGCGGGCGGCGTCGGCCCCGACAACGTGGCCCTGAGCACCGCCGAGGTGCTCGTCATGGAGCGCTGACCGCCTATAGGTCCGCCCCAAAGGGACCCTGAGAGGGTCCCCTTCGACCCCCCGCGATGAGTGCTGGCAGGCGAAGCCCGCCAGCACTCACGCGACCGCCGGCGCGTGGGGCCGCGGTACCCGACTGGGGAGGCGGGGCCCCACCCGCCGTAGCGCAACCCCGCGAGAACAGCCGCCACAGCGCCGGCATGGCTCTTGCGATAGCGACGGGCATGACCCGCACCGTGATCGTCGCCGCCGCGCTCGCCACCCTCTTCGGCTGCAACGGGATCATCGTGGGCCCGGACGAGGGTCCCGCCTCCTCGCGCAAGGGCGTCACGGGGGACGCCGTCCTGAACAACGTCCAGCTCACGCACTACACGCTCGTCACCGAGGACGAGGCCGCGGGCCAGCACACCGGCGACGCGAGCCAGCTGTGCAACAGCAACGGCCTCTCGGGCTGCTACCACAAGGAGTTCCTCTGCTCGGGCTGGGGCGTCGCGATGGAGGGCACGGGCATCGCCGCCAACGGCCAGTACGTCCGCTACGTCTCGGGCGGCGGCGGCTGGAGCGCCGGCTACAAGTGGCTCAACAACTGCGCCAGCGCGCGCTTCGCCGCCACCGACGACTCGTACGGCTCGACCGGCCGCGCCCTCATCGAGGACTTCTCGATCGCCGTCGACCGGAGCGTCATCCCCTACGGCTGGTTCGTCTACATCGAGAGCCAGGGGCACTGGTTCCGCGCCGACGACACCGGCGGCGCGATCATCGGCCGCCACATCGACATCTACGCCGCGGGCAACCGCTCGTACTCGGCGCCCGCCACCTCGCGCGTCTACATCACGGCGACCCACCACGAGCAGGGCGACGGCAGCCCGTTCGACGGCGGCGCGGGCGCGGACTCCCCCGCGGGCGGCGGCACCGGCAGCGCCTGCGGCAGCGTCACCTTCGAGGGCCTGTGCCAGGGCAGCACGCTGCGCTGGTGCGAGAACGACATGCTGCGCACCGCCGACTGCGCCGCGCAGGGCATGACCTGCGCCTACCAGGACGCCGACATCGGCTACAACTGCGTCGCCGGCGTCGGCACCGCGCCCGCCCCGACCCCGAGCTGCGGCGACGGCGACTGCGGCGCCGGCGAGACCTGCTCGTCCTGCCCCGCCGACTGCGGCGCCTGCGCCAGCGGCGGCGCCGGCACCACCTGCGGCGACGGCTGGTGCGACAGCGACGAGACCTGCGCCTCCTGCCCCGCCGACTGCGGCACCTGCTCGAGCGGCGGCTCCGGCACCACCTGCGGCGACGGCTGGTGCGACTGGAACGAGGACTGCGCCTCCTGCCCCGCCGACTGCGGCGCCTGCTCCGGCGGCGGCTCCGGCACCACCTGCGGCGTCGACGGCCACCTCGGCCTCGGCGAGAACGGCGACCCCTGCGCCGAGGCGCCCGAGACCTGGCGCTGCGTGTACAGCGACCACTGGGGCACGACCGCGTCGCAGGTGTGCCGCGGCGGCGACTGGGTGACCTTCGAGCTCGACCCCCGCGACTGCGAGGCCTGCTGCGGCGACTACAGCAGCGCCTGCCGGCCGTAGTAGTCAGTGCTAACCTACGTTCATGCGGTCGCGGCATCCCATCGCCCGGGGCGGGCTCGTCGCCGCCGGCGCCCTCATCGCCACGCTGATCGTGATCTCGATCCTGCAGAGGCCCAGCTACGCGCCGCGCGCGCTCGCGCCGCCGGCCTCGTTCGAGGCGTTCCTCGAGGCGAAGCTGGCGCAGAGCCGCGCGGCCGGCGCGCGGCCGGGGAACGAGGAGCGGCTGCTGCGCGTCGCGCCCGGCCGGACGCCCCTCGCCATCCTCTACATCCACGGCTACGGCGCCTCGCGCGCCGAGGGCGAGGAGGTCGTCGACCGGGTCGCGCGGGAGGTCGGCGCGAACGCGTACTACCTGCGCCTGCCGGGCCACGGCACGACGAAGGAGGACCAGCGGCGCGCCACCTACCGCGACTACCTGGCCGCCGCCGAGGAGGCGCTCGCCGCCATGCCGCTCCTCGGCGACAAGACCGTCGTGATGGGGTCGAGCATGGGCGGGCTCATCGCCACCTGGCTCGCCGCCGCCCACCCGGACCGCGTCGCCGCGATCGCCGTCGCGTCGCCCTTCTACGCCTTCGCCGACGGGCTCGCGCAGACGCTCTTCGCGATCCCCGGCGGCCGCTTCGTCGTCGAGCTGGCGAAGGGGAAGCTCCGCTCCTCGGCCGGCGGCCCGCGCGACGTGCCCGGCTGGCAGGCCTACTGGTACGAGCAGCAGTACTACGCCGCGCTGCAGAGCCTCGCCGACCTCGCCCACCTCGTGGGCACGCGCCCGATCAACGCGCGCGTCCGCTGCCCCGTGCTGCTCCTCTACTACCCGGGCGACCAGACCGCCAGCGTGGCCGGGATGCGCCGGGCCTTCGCCGAGTTCGGCGGCACCGGCGCGAAGCCGGCGGCGAGCCGCATGGTCGCCGTCGCCGACGGGGACCACGTGCTGCTCTCGCAGTGGATCCGCACCGACAAGGCGACGCCGACGGCGGCGCTGAGCGCGTTCCTGCAGGCGGTAGTGGGGCGCTGAGCCCTACCGCCGCCGCCGCCACCAGCCCAGCACGATCAGCGGCACGAGCAACCCGAGGCTCGTCACCTGCACGAGCTTGCGGGTGCGCGGGCTGCAGCTCGAGTGCGCGTCGCCGCCGCCGCCCAGGACGCCGACCGGCGGCACCGCGATGCAGTCGCAGCCGCCGACGTCGCAGCCGCTGCACGCGTCGCCGAGCTCGCAGACGCTGCCGCAGTCCGCGGCGTCGCAGCCGCCGCAGTCGCAGCCGCCGCAGTCGCAGGCGCTCTGCGAGCGCTGCGCCGCGCCGTCGCCCTGGGCCGGCGCGGGCGGCGGCGCCGGCTGGCCGCCTTGCCGGCTGCCGCTGGCGAGGACCCACCACTGCAGGAGCAGCGCCGCGGCGACGGCGAGCAGCACCAGCGGCATCCGCCCGGCCAGCGCGTGCGCGACGCCCGGCTCGGGCGGCAGCACCATGATGTCGTCGCGCCCCACGCTCATTCCGGCTCTCCCCGCGTCGCGTCCGGCGGGTCCGTCCCCGCCCCGGCCGAGGATACCACGCGCCCACGGCGCAGGACGAGCGCGGTCACGCCGAGCGCGACGAGCGTCAGCGCCGCGATGAGCTGCGAGGTCGAGAGCGGGCCGACGCTGCCGCGGTTCGCGTCGCCGCGCCAGGTCTCGATGAGGGAGCGGTAGAGGGCGTAGACGACGACCAGCACGGCGAAGCGCCGGCCGTCGCCCCGCGCGGGCACGGCGCGCAGCACGAAGTACAGCCCCAGGCCGCCGAGGGCCAGGTAGAGCTGGGTCGGGTGCACCGGCAGCGAGGCCGGCGCGGCCACGTCGACGTAGCCGTGCGCGAGGTGGTCGCGCCACGCCCAGCTCCCACGCGGGAAGCGCACCGCCCAGGGCAGCACGGCCGGGCACCCGTAGTCGCAGCCGGCGAGGAAGCAGCCGATGCGCGCGAAGAAGTAGCCGACGCCGACCGCGGGCGCGGTGGCGTCGAGGAACGGGCGGACGCGCCGGCCCATCAGCTTGAGCGTGACGGCGCCGGCGAGGGTGCCGCCGATGAGCCCGCCATACGCGGCCATCCCGGTGGGCACGTGGAAGTGCCCCGCGCGCACGAACGCGGCCAGCCCCTGCGTGAGCGGCACGGCCCACGCGCCGGCGAGCCCGCCGGCGTAGCCGATCATGAGCACGAGGAGCGAGTCGCGCCGCGCGTACCCGAGCCGCCGCGCCTCGTCGACGACGACGACCGCGGCGAGCAGGCTCCCCAGCGCGAGCATGACGACGTAGTTGGGGACGAGCGGGCCGAGCCAGCCCGCGCCGGCGAGCTCGAGCCGGGCGACGATCTCGGGGCGCATCGGGAGGAGGATCCAGGGCTGCGGGGGTGGGGGTGAAGCTCCGCGGCGCGGCGCTACTGGCCCCAGCCGCCCCAGCAGTTGGAGAAGTCGGCGCTGCTCTTGTCCTCGCACTGCGGCAGGCCGCAGGTCTGGACCCCGGCGTCGTCGCGCGGGTTGACGCCGGCGTCCGGGGAGATGCCGATGCCGCACACCGGGATGCGCAGGACCGGGTAGTTCTCGGCGTTCGTCTCGAGCTCGATGAGCGCGTTGTACTGACCGACCTCGGGCGGGACGAAGCGGAAGCTGAAGAGGACCGTCTCGTCGGGACCGATGGTGACGGGCACGCCGCCGTCGGAGCTGCCGAGCTGCGGGTCGATGAACGCGCAGCGGTCGTCGCCGCGGGTGCGGATCGCGGTGATCGTCAGCGGGGTCTGGCCGCGGTTCTGCAGCTCGACCGAGTCGCGGTTCGAGGAGCCCCGCGCCCGCTCGCAGAACGGGAAGCCGCCCTTGCCGGGGCAGATCTCCGCCTTCGCGTAGCACTCCGGGGTGGCCATCGCCCCGCCGTCGGGATCGGTGCCGACGTTGTTGAGGCACGGCGCCGAGGCGCCGCCCGACCCGAGGGACGCCTTGCAGCTCGTCTCACTCTTGCAGCCGCCCACGGCCATCAGGGCCGCGGTGATCGTCAACGCGAGGACCACGCGCATTCGGCTAACCTCCGGACTCGATAGTACACCGCGCCGGAAATCGGCGCGCGGGCGCCAGCGCGGCGCTACTCCTCGGGTGGCACCTCGCCCGGCTCCATCCCGTGCTTCTTCATCAGCAGGTACATGTACTTGCGATCGATGCCGGCCTCGCGCGCGGCGCGCGCCATGTTGGCGCCGGTGCGCTCGAGGAGGCGGCGGATGTACTCGCGCTCGAAGCGCTCGATGAGCTCGTTCTTGGCGTCCTTGAAGGGCCGCGTGTAGTCGGCCAGCAGCCGCTCGGCGTCCTGGCCCTGGCGATCGTCGGCCCGCACGACGGAGAAGTCGAGCGACTCGAGCCCGCCGACGTACGAGGCGCGCTCGAGGACGTTGCGCAGCTCGCGCACGTTCCCCGGCCAGGTGTGCGACAGGAGGCGCTCGCGCGAGGCCTTCGGCAGCTTGTCCCACGCCCCGGGCTGGCCGAGGAAGTGGTCGCAGAGCGCGCCGAGGTCCTCCTTGCGCTCCCGCAGCGGCGGCAGCGGCACCATCACGACGGAGAGGCGGAAGTACAGGTCCTCGCGGAAGCGCCCCGCGGCCACCTCGGTGCGCAGGTCCTTCTTGGTCGCCGCGATGACGCGCACGTCGAGCTTGATGGCGCTGTTCGCGCCGAGGCGCTGGATGACGCGCTCCTCGAGCGCGCGCAGCAGCTTCGGCTGCAGCTCGAGCGGCAGGTCGTCGAGCTCGTCGATGAAGAGCGTCCCGCCCGAGGAGAGCTCGAGCGCGCCCTTGCGCGTGTGGGTCGCGCCGGTGAAGGCGCCCCGCTCGTGGCCGAAGAGCTCGCTCTCGATCAGGCTGCGCGACACCGCGCCGCAGTCGATGGTGACGAACGGCTTCTCCCGCCGCGCGCTCAGCTCGTGGATCGCGCGCGCGAAGGCGCCCTTGCCGGTGCCGGTGTCGCCGGTGAGCAGCACCGTGGCGTCGGTCGGCGCGATGCGCTCGAGGAGCGTGAAGATCTCGCGCATCCGCGGGCTGGTGCCGACGAGCGCGCCGAGCCGGTCGCGTCCCGACGGCGCCACGTCCACGACCTCGGCCACGGGCTGGAACTTCAGCAGCACCTCGCCGACACGCACGCGCACGCCGGGCCGCAGGAAGGCCTCGCGGATGCGCTCGTCCTCGATGAAGGTGCCGTTGGTCGAGCCGAGGTCCTTGAGCAGGTACGCGTCGCGGTCACGCACGACCACGCAGTGCGCGCGCGACACGGTGGCGTCGGGGATGACGACGTCGTTGTCGGGCCCCTTGCCGATCCGGGTCTCGCCCGCCTTCAGCTCGAAGGTGTGCCCCGGCTCGGGCCCGCGCAGCATCACGAGCCGGAACCCCTGCATCGTGAGGCGCAGCGGCTCGTCGCCGGAGAGGACGCGGGTGGCGCTCACGCGGGCCCCCCGGGCGCGCGCGGCGGCGCGGCGGTGACGGTCGGACGGGTCGGGCTGAGCGTCGGCTGGCGGGTCACGATGGTCTGGGCGCCATCTTAGCCGGAATCGCGGCGATGCGCAGCGGGGTTCTTCCGGCCCGTCCTCCCCGCCCCACCGCGCTGGAGCGCGCCACGCGCGGCGTGATACGCTCCGTCGCAGAACCACTCGGGAGGCGCGCCGCCGACCCGAGCACGCTGCGGGCCGGCGGGTGCGACCTCGAGACCGGCGCGCCGGTGCCGGGGCGCGGCCCGCCCATCGTCGTCATCGAGGCCGCGGCGCGCAAATCACCTCGCCGCCGGTGTTCTGCGTCGGTCAGAGCCTCTACCACGTCGTGCTCCAGCTCGAGCAGGAGCGCGGCGGCTGGCGGTTGGTGTCGGTGGGCTGGGTGCCGGTCCTGGTCGGGGCGCCGTGACCGTCCGGCCCTCGCCACTGCTCGCCCGACAGGCGTCGAGAACCTGACACGCAGCGTCACCCGCCCCGCCTGCTTTCGCGCGCTTGCCGGGTGGCCCGCGCGTTGCTTGTGCACGAAGCCCGGATTAGGCACGCTGGACCCAGCCACGCCACGGAGGCCGCCATGCCGCACTGGAGAGTCTCGCTGTTCGCCTGCGCCCTCACCGCCGCCCTCGGCTGCGGCGTCGACGACATCTCGGCGCACGTCAATCGCGACTCCGGCACCGAGGAGCTGTGCGCGCCCACGGGCCGGTCGCTCATCGACACCGGCGTCTACATCGGGCCCGACGGCTGCGCCGCCGTGACGCTGTACGCGCTGCAGGACGCGAACCCGACCGCCTGGGTGCTCGCGGTCGCGTGGCCGATGTACGGCGAGTACCACGCCCTCGAGATCAAGAACCTGACCACCAGCGACACCGAGACCGAGATCCTGTACCTCGGCGATCCGGAGTTCACGCTCTTCGCCGGCGACTACAACCTCGGCGGGTTCGAGGTGGCGAGCGGTGACAACGTGATGGAGTACAAGGTCTACAACACCGTCGCGACCGACGGCGGCTACGTCGAGAACATCGTCGCGCAGGGCCAGTTCACCCTGCGCGTGCAGCTCTCGGACAGCACGGGCGGGTAGCCGCCACCGCACCGCCCTACCCCCGCCGTGCCGGCGATGGCACAATCACACTGTGCTTCGCGATCCGCACATCCTCGACCACACCCTGGCTCCGGGCGAGCGCCGCGTGGTCACGCGCCTGGTCGAGGTCCTGCGCGAAGAGTACGGACCGACGCTCGAGCGCGCGGTCGTGTTCGGCTCGCGCGCGCGGGGAGACGTGGGGCCGGACTCCGACATCGATCTCCTCGTGCTGCTGCGCGTCCCGCTCGCGGACGAGGGCGCGGCGATGGACCGCGTCTGGGACCTGATGGTGGAGGTCAAGCGCGAGGTCGCGCCCCACGAGTACGTGCCGCTCGCGCCCATCGTTCTCGCGGCCGAGCGCTTCGAGCACCTCAAGCAGCGCGAGCGCCGCTTCGCGCTCGACGTCGAGACGGAGGGCATCGCGCTGTGAGCCCGGAGAACCGCAAGGCGAACATCGCCGACGAGCTGGCGGCGGCGCGGCGCGCCCGCGCGACCGCGGCGCTCAACGCGACCGCCGGCGATCGCAGCGCCGCCGTGAACCGGCTCTACTACGCGGCCTTTCACGCCGCCCGCGCCGTGTGCCTCACGGAGGGCCTGGAGGCGAAGACTCACCGCGGGCTCAAGCACCTGCTGCTGCTGCACTTCGTCGAGCCCGGACGACTCCCGGAGTGGACGGGCGAGGTCCTGGCCCGCCTGGAGACCAAGCGCGACCTCGCCGACTACGCCGCCAGCTACGAGATCGCGCCGGCGACCTACGACACGCTGGCCGACGAGGCCGACCGCCTGCTCGCCGCGATCGACGCGTTCCTGCGCGCCGGCGGCTGGACAGTCTGAGCTGGCGGGCGGCTCCAGCATTGTCGCCGATTCAAGATGCCGGCCACCGGCGCGCGGCGGGTGCCGAGGGCCTCGGGAGGCCAGCGGGTCGCGGGGACCCTCGGCGGGGGCCCCTCGCCGGTGCGCTTGACCCCGCCGCACCTCGCCGCCACGATCGCACGAGGATGCGACCCGAGGCGCAGGCGCCGCTCCTGAGCGGCGACGAGTTCTACCGCAGGTTCGTGGACCAGCGCGTCGAGCTCTGGCATGGAAAGGTGGTCTCGATGCCTCCGGTGTCGAGCCTGCACGCCCGCACCGCCGTCGAGATCGTCTATCGCCTCCGCCAGCACGTCGGCGCGCCGGGGGAGCGCGGCACGGTGCTCGTCGAGGCCGGGTTCCTGCTGGCGCGCGACCCCGACCTGGTCCTCGCGCCCGACGTCGCGCTCGTTCGCGCGCAGCGTGAGCTCCCGCCCCGCGGCTGGATCCCGGGCGCCCCCGATCTGGCGGTCGAGGTGCTCTCGCCCGAGGACGTCTGGCGCGACGTGCAGCGCAAGGTGGCGCGCTACCTCGACGGGGGGACCGCGCTGGTGTGGGTGGCGGATCCCGACCGCGCGACCGTGGTCCTCTTCCGGGCCGATCAACCGCCGGCGACGCTGGGCCGCGGCGACAGCATCACGGGCGAGCCGGTCCTGCCCGACCTGACGCTGGCCGTCACCGACCTGTTCCCGCAGAGCCGCGGCTGACGCGCTGACAAGCTGGCCGACGAGGCCGACCGGCTTCGGCTAACTATCGCCAAATTCCAGATACGACCGCCAGGTCGATGCCGGTCCCGGAGACCAGCGGAGGCCCGGCGTCCAGCCCTCAGCCCCGCGCCCTGTTCACCGTCCCAGCCGGCCGTCGCCGCGGTCGCGCGTAGCGCTCGAAGAGCGTGCCGTAGTGATCGCCGAACTGCACCCGTGTGATGTCGTCGAGCAGCACCCGCACAGCGTGCCGCCACCACACGCCCCCGGGGTCACCGACGTGACGTCCGACACGCGGATGCACTCGAAGCCGTCCAGCCGGAGGTCGTCGATGACATGCAACAACGCCCACGCGCGTCCGACACGACACACGAGCCCGAGGACTTCGCGCGACTGAGCGCGATCCCGTGCGAACGCGACCACGCGGCCGTCGTCGGCGGTGAGGCGCGGCACGGCGGGCCGGCGTCGCGCCGGCACCCCTACTTCCCCTCCTCCAGCTTCTTCAGCGCGAGGGTGGCCTGGTCGTAGTCGGGCCGCTGCTTGATCGCCTCCTTGTAGGCGGCGATCGCCTTGTCCCGCTGGCCGCGCTCGGCGAGGATCTGGCCGAGGTAGAACCACGCCTCGGGGAAGTCCTTGCGCGCCTGGATGGCGGCCTCGAAGGAGCTGATGGCGGCGGGCGCGTCGCCCTTCTTGTAGAGGATGAAGGCGAGGTAGTAGTGACCGCGCGCGAGCTCCGGCTTGAGCTTGATGGCGCGGCGGCACTCGATCAGCGCCTTGTCGGTCTGCTTCTTGCGGAAGAGCGCGTAGCACAGCTCCGCCACGACCTCGGCGTAGCTCGGCCGCGCGTCGAGGGCGGCCTTGTAGGCCTCGATGGCGTGGTCGATCTTGCCGTCGCGGTCGTAGGTCTCGCCCAGCTTCAGGCGCGCCTCGGCGGCGAGCTCGGGATCGCGCGACGCGGTGCGGAACGCGGCGGCGGCGGCGTCGTAGCGGCCCTTGCCGAGGTAGATCTCGCCGAGGCGGAACTGGGCCGGCGAGTACTCGGGGTCGGCCTTGACCGCGGCCTCGTAGCAGGCGAGCGCCTCGGGCCCGCGGCGGCGCACCGCGAGCAGGTCGCCGAGGAAGAAGTGGACCTCGGGGTCGTTCGGGTTGAGCTTGATCGACTCGCGGTAGTGGGACTCGGCGGTCTGCGCCTCGCCGCGCTCGGCGTAGGTCTTGCCGAGGTAGAAGTACGTCCGCGAGTCGTAGGGGTTGGCCGCCGCGGCCTGCTTGAGCTGGTCGATGGCGTCCTCGCTCTTGCCCTCGGCGGCCGCGACGAGCGCGGCCTGGCGCAGCGCCTCGGGATCGCCGGGCTTGAGCTTGAGCACCTCCAGGTACTGCTTCTTCGCCTCGCCGTAGTGGCCCTTGCGGAAGAACGCGTCGCCGAGCGCGCGGTGGGCGTCGGCCGAGGCGGGGTCCATCAGCAGCGCGTCCTTGAGCGTGTCGATGGCCTTCTCGGGGTTGTTCTTGACCAGGTAGGCGACGCCGAGGTTGTAGGCGGCGGCGGCGAACTTCGGCCGCACCTTCAGCGCCGCCTGGAACTCGGCGATCATCTCGTTGACCATGCGCTTGCGGCCGTAGGCGATGCCGAGGTTGTTGTGGGCCTCGGCGTAGCGCGGCCGGAGCTTCAGCGCGGCGCGGTAGGCGGTGATGGCGGCGTCGTAGGCGCCCTTGCGGTAGTGGGCGACGCCCTTGTTGTAGCTGATCTCGGCGTCCTTCGGCGCGGCCTTGAGCGCGCGGTCGTAGTACTCGACGGCGCGGTCGTACTCGCGCTTCTCCAGCTCGATGTTGCCGAGGTTGTTGAGCGACGGGGCGTGGTCGGGCTTCACCTTCAGCGCCTGGCCGTAGGTGAGCGTCGCGCGCACGCGATCGTGCACGCGGCCGTAGGCCTCGGCGAGGTTGAACCACGCGTCGACGCTGTCGGGCATGGCCTTGGTCGCCTCGACGTAGGCCGCGACCGCCTGCTGCCCGAGGCCGGCGCGCGCGCACGCGAGGCCGAGGTAGAACCAGGCGCTGAAGTTCTTCGGGTCGAGCTCGACGGCCTTGCGCAGCAGCGCCGCCGCCTGCTCGTACTTGCGCGACTTGTACTGCACCGCGGCGAGGTCGACGTGGGAGATGGCCTCGTCCGGCTTGAGCTTGAGCGCCGCCTCGTAGGCCGGCTTGGCGCAGTCGAGCCGCCCGGCCTTGAAGCACAGCGCGCCGTAGTGGCGCTGGGCCGCGAGGTCGCTGGGGCTCTTCTCGATCGCCTCGCGGGCGCGCTCGAGCTCCTTCGCCAGCGTCTTCGGGTCGATGGCCTCCTGGCTGTCCGGTGCGACCTCCTGCTCGCCCGTCTTCGTGACGGCGTCGGCGTCGGCCGGGGGCCGCTGGGCGCGGGCGGGGCCGGCGAGGCCGACCGCCGCCGCGAGTATCACAAACAGCCGCCTAGTCGATCCACAACCCATGGTCATGGTCTCCCGTCCGGCTGATGTAATCCTGCCGTGTCTTGCGCCACTCGGCCTCGGCCTTCTTCGCGCGGTCGCGCAGCTTGTCGGCCTTCTGGTGCATGCTGACGAGCTCGCGGGCGCACTTCTCCTGCTGCCGCTCGAAGGACTTGACCGAGAACTTCTTGTCCTCGCCGAGGACGTCGAAGCGGACCACGAGCTTCGCCTTGGTCAGCTCCATGTTGGCGCGGGCGCAGATGATGTTGACGTCGGCCGCGTCGACCAGGGCGGCGGCGTGGTCGCGGCGCGCCTCGTGCCAGGCCACGCGGGCGCGGGCCGGGGCGTCGGCGCCGGCGCGCTTCGCGGCGGCGGCCGCCGCGGTCCGCGCCCGCTCGATGTCCCGCTCCGCGACCAGCACCTTGGCGCGGGCGGCGTCGCGGTTGTCGAGCGCGATGATGATCTCGTTCTCCGCGTCGTAGACCCACATCCGCGCCTCGGGCGGGAACTGGGACACGACCTTCGGGTTGACCTGCAGCGAGGCCGAGGGGCCGCCGCAGGCCGCCGTCAGCGTCAGCGTCAGCGTCAGCGTCGCATACCCGAGAACGCGCAGGTGACGGGCCGGCATCACTTCACCCCCAGCGCGGCGAGCGCCTCGCGGGCGTTCGGCAGGAGGGCGACCGCGCCGGCCTCGAGCTTGGTCGAGTTCACGCGCGCGGCGTGGCTGCGCGCGAGCTGCGCGTAGCCGTACTGGTGGAAGAGGAACGCGAGGTTCGCGAGCGTGTACGAGTAGTGCGCGTCCTTGTCGAGGGCGCGTCGGAAGTCCTCGTACGCCGCCTGCCGCTCGCCGAGCATGAAGTGCACGACGCCGCGCAGGTTCCACACCGGCGCCGGGGCGCCGCCCTCGACCGCCTTGTCGAGGATGAGCTGGGCCTCGTAGATGTCGCCGCCCTGCAGCGTGAGGAGGGCGAGCTTCTCGAGCGACTCGAAGTCCTTCGAGTTCTTCGCGATGCGCTTGCGGAAGACCGCGGCCTGGTCGGGCGCCGCGCCGCCGCGCCGCGCCGGCGCCGGCGGCCGCGCGGCCGGGTCCTCGTTGAGCGGCTTGCCGCTCAGGCAGGCCTGCGCCGCGGGGCTCAGGATCGGCGCCACGATGGCCTGCTTGTGCACGAGATCGGTGCAGGTGCTCAGCGCGTCCTGCGCCTTCTTGTGCCACGGCCCCGCCTCCTTCTTGAGCGCGGCCTTGTAGGCTCCGGCGTCCTGGCCCTCGGGGGCGGGCGCGTTCTCGATGAAGCTCGCCCAGCCCTCGTAGAGCACCGCGAGGCGCGCGAGCGAGGCGATGGCCCACTGCGGCCGGCCGAGGCGCACGGCGGCGAGGTACGAGCTCTGGGCGCCGTCGAAGCGCATCTTCTTCGCCATGAGGATCTGGCGGTCGATCGACCGGTCCTGGCCGAAGGCGATGCCGCCGAACTCCTCGAGCAGGATCTGGCCGAGGTAGAAGTTCGAGCCGGCGGCCCCGTCGAGGTCCTCGGCGGTCTCGGCGCCGCGGGCGCGGTCGGCCGAGAGCTTGAAGTACTTGATGGCCTCCTCGGGCGCGCCCAGCCGGTGGCGGGCGTAGCCGAGGCGGTAGTAGGTCGAGGCGCCGCCCGCGCCCTCGGCGAGCGCCGAGGTCAGGGCCTGCGCCGCCTCCTCGTACTGGCCGACGCGCTCGAGGAGCTCGGCCAGCTCGAGCGACGCGTCGCGCCGCCGGTCGGGCGTCGACGCCCGCTGCAGCACGAGGCGGTAGGCCTCCTTCGCGCCCGAGACGTCGCCGAGGTGGGCGCGGATCGCCGCGGACGCGCGCAGCATCTCGACCGACTTGGGATCGGCCGGGCGGCTGCGCGCCGCCTCCTCGAGGTAGCGCGCCGAGCGGCGGAACTCCACCGCCTGGGCGGCCATCTTGCCGAGGGTGGCGAGGACGTCGGGGAGCGCCTGGGACTTCGGGTACTCCTTCAGGAAGCGCTCGCCGATGGCGAAGACCTTGTCGAAGTCGTCGGAGTTCTTGGCGGTGACGAAGGCGTTGAGGAGCGCCTTCTCGCCGAGCTCGGTGCCGGTGTGGGACGCGGCGTACTTGAGCAGGCCGTCCTCGGCCGCCCGGTCGCCGGAGCCGCTCGCGCGGAGCGTCGCCTGATCCAGCTCGCGGGACTCGGCGCCCTTCACGATCTCGGCGACCTCGGTGCGCAGGCCTTCGCCGAGCCGCGGGTCGGCCAGGAAGCGCTTGCCGAGCGCGACGAGGCCCTCAAAGTCGTCGCGGGCGCGGCGGCAGTCGAGCGCGAGGTGCAGCGCGATGGAGGTCTCGTCGGACTGCGGGAACTCGATGACGTACGCGGCGAGCAGCTCGACCGCCTCCTCGAACTCGCCCTCGTCGTAGTAGGTGCGCGCGAGGTTGAACTTGACCTTCGCGATCTGCTCGCCCTTGGGGTAGCGGGAGATGTACTCGCGGGCGGCGTCGCGCAGCCCGGCGCGGGCCGACACCAGCTCGAGCCGCGTCAGCTTCTTGGGCTCCTTGAGCGCGTTCCAGAACGAGACGACCGTGGTGTACACGGCCTGCTTCTGGTCCGCCGCCGGGACCTTGACGTTGATGTCGGCGTAGGCCTGGCCCGCCTCGAAGAAGCGGCCCGCGG
>DASXVK010000019.1:0-20106 GCA_036504295.1 Polyangia bacterium | reverse complement strand
AGGTGGTCTTCGTCCTCAAGGGCGGCGCGGCGGCGCGGCGTCCCGTGACCGCCGGCATCTCCTCCGACACACACCTCGAGATCCTCGACGGCCTCGCCGAGGGGGAGGAGGTGGTCGAGGGGCCGTACCGGGTGCTGGCGCGCGAGCTCAAGGACGGCTCGCGCGTCAAGGTCGACACCGGCGCGCCCAAGGGCGGGCGCCCCGGCGCCGCGACCGCGCAGGGGCACTGAGGCGGCGGCATGGACGGCGACCGCCAGGCGGACGCGCCCCTCATCGAGCTCGCGGGGGTGTCGCGCCGCTACGAGATGGGCGGCGAGACGATCTTCGCCCTGCGCGAGGTCTCGTTCGCCGTGACGCGGGGCGAGTACGTCGCCATCATCGGCGCGTCCGGCTCGGGCAAGAGCACGATGATGAACATCCTCGGCTGCCTCGACACGCCGAGCGACGGCGTGTACCGGCTGCGCGGCCGCGACGTGCGCGGCCTGGACGACAACGCCCTCAGCGACCTGCGCAACAACGAGATCGGCTTCGTCTTCCAGACCTTCCAGCTCGTGCCGCGCACGAGCGCCCTCGAGAACGTGGAGCTGCCGCTCATCTACCGCGGCCTCGGCGCGGCCGAGCGGCGGCGGCTCGCGCGCGAGGCCCTCACCCGCGTGGGCCTGGGCTCGCGCATGAGCCACAAGCCGAACGAGCTCTCGGGCGGCCAGCGGCAGCGCGTCGCCATCGCGCGGGCGCTCGTCACCCAGCCGTCGTTGCTCCTGGCCGACGAGCCCACCGGCAACCTCGACTCGCAGACCGGGCGCGACATCCTCGGCCTCTTCGGCGAGCTGCACCGCGCCGGCAACACCATCGTCCTCGTCACCCACGAGCCGTCCATCGCCGCCCAGTGCCCGCGCGCGACCCGCCTCTCGGACGGCCGCATCATCGACGACGGGCCCGGCGCGCGGGTGGCGGCGCAGATCGGCGTGGTCGCGGGCGCCCACGGCGGAGCGGCGTGATGCGGCGCTGGAGGCGCGGCGTCCGGCAACGTCGAGGCTCGCCTGCGGCTCGCCTCAGGCGCATCGCGGTCGAGGTCTTCGCCGCCGCCGGCATCGCGCTGCGCGGCGTGCGCCAGAACCGGATGCGCTCGGCCCTGTCGATCCTCGGCGTCATGATCGGCGTCGCGACGCTCACGGCCATCATGTCGATCACCCAGGGGCTGTCGACCTCCTTCGCGAAGCAGCTCTCGCAGATGGGCGCGAGCACGCTCTATGTGTCGAGCCGCCCGTTCGTCATGCGCCACGACTGGTGGCGCTACCGCAACCGCCCGCGGATGACGCTGCGCGACGCGGCCGCCGTGCGCGAGCGGGCCACCCTCATCACCGCGGTGGCGCCGATCACCTCGACCTCCGCCGAGGTCAGCTGCCTGGGCGAGTCGGCGACGGCCGTCGACGTCCGCGGCACCAACGAAGAGTACGCCGACACGGCGAACATCAAGCTCGAGGAGGGGCGCTTCCTGTCGCCGATCGACGTCGAGTACGCGCGCCCGGTCGCGGTGATCGGCGCGGAGCTGAAGGAGCGGCTCTTCAAGGGCGCCCGCGCGGTCGGCGCGCCCATCCTCGTCGCCGGCCGCCGCCTCACGGTGATCGGCACCCTCAAGAGCCAGGGCAAGGCCTTCGGCCGCTCGCTCGACAACCACGTCACGATGCCGATCGGCGTCTTCGGCGGCATCTTCGGCGTCAAGCGCGACCTCATGATCACGGCGAGCGCGCCCCCCGAGCAGCTCAACCAGGCCGAGCAGCAGATCATCGAGGTGCTGCGCCGCGCGCGCGGCCTGCGCGCCGAGCAGGACGACAACTTCTCGATCAACCGGCAGTCCGCGATCGTGAAGATCTTCGAGTCCGAGACCGCCGCGCTCTTCGGCGTCGGCATCGCCATCGGCATCATCGCCCTCATCGTCGGCGGTATCGGCGTCATGAACATCATGCTCGTCGCCGTCACCGAGCGGACCCGCGAGATCGGGGTGCGGCGCGCCCTCGGCGCGCGCCGGCGCACCATCCTCATGCAGTTCCTGGTCGAGTCGAGCGTCGTGACGCTGGTCGGCGGCCTCACCGGCACCGCGCTCGGGCTCGGCGCCGGGCAGATCTTCTCGCTGACGACGCCGGTCTCGGCGGTCGTGACGCCGCTCTCGATCGCGCTCGGGTTCGGCATCTCGGTCGTGACCGGGCTCGGCTTCGGCACCTGGCCGGCCTACCGCGCCGCCCAGCTCGACCCCATCGAGGCGCTCAGGTACGAATGAGCGGCGCGCGCCCACGGATCGGCGCCGCGCGCCGCCTCGCCCGCGCCGGCGTCGACACGGCGCGGGCCGCGGCGCGCAGCCTCGGGGCCAACCTGCTGCGCTCGGCCCTGACGCTCCTCGGCATCGTCATCGGCATCGTCGCGGTCGTCGCGATGGCCGCGACGACCGAGGGGCTGCGGCGCAAGATCAACGCGGACCTGTCGCAGCTCGGCACCGGCGTCTTCCAGGTGCAGAAGGAGCCGATGGGCTTCGGCCGCCACGACCACCGCAAGTACGAGAAGCGCAAGAACTTCACTCCGGCCGACGTGGTCCTGCTGCAGAACCGCTGCCAGGAGTGCCTGCGGGTCGCCGGCGAGGCGTGGACGTTCGGCCAGAGCATCTCGTCGCGCGACCGCACGAGTCGCCAGGGCGTGGTCGTCGCCGGCGGCACCGCCGGCTTCTTCGACAACAACGGCTACGCGCTCGGCTCCGGCCGGTTCTTCACGGAGGGCGAGGACTCGGCCGGCGTGAACCTCGTCGTCATCGGCGCCGACATCGTGGACGTCCTCTTCCCGAACGAGGAGCCGCTCGGCCAGTCGGTGCGGCTGGGCCACCAGACCTACCGCGTGATCGGCGTGCTGCAGCGCCGCGGCGCCGAGCTCGGCGGCGGCTCGCAGGACAACCTCGTCGTGGTGCCGCTCTCGACCTTCCTCCTGCGCTACGGGATGCGCCGCTCGCTCAACCTCACGATCCAGGTCCGCGACCCCGAGCGCGTGCGGCGCGCCCAGGACGAGGTGATCTCGATCCTGCGCAAGGCCCGCGGCGTGGCGCCCGAGGCCGAGAACGACTTCGAGATGTTCTCGAACGAGTCGATGCAGGAGGAGTTCGAGAAGCTCACGGGCTCCATCGCCGCCGCGTCGATCGGCATCTGCGCCATCGCGCTGCTCATCGGCGGCATCGGCGTGATGAACATCATGCTGGTGTCGGTGACGGAGCGCACCGCCGAGATCGGCATCCGCCGCGCGCTCGGGGCGCGGCGCCGCCGCATCCTCGGCCAGTTCATCAGCGAGTCGGTGCTGCTGACCAGCGTGGGCGGCCTGCTCGGGCTCGCGCTCGGCTGGGGCGTCGCGGCGCTGGTGCGGGTGCTCGTCGGCATCCCGACGGTGGTGCCGGCGTGGGCGGTGGCGTGGGCGCTCGTGGTCTCGGCGAGCACCGGGCTCATCTTCGGCAGCTACCCGGCGTGGCGCGCCTCGCGCCTCGACCCGGTCGAGGCGATGCGGCACGAGTGAGCGCGCCGACGACGCGGGGCTTGACCGGTGGGTGGCCGGAGGACGACCATGGAGGGGATGCGCTCTCCGCTGTGCTGTCTCCTGCTGGTCGTCGCGTCGTGCGGCAAGCCGATGCCGACCTCGCATCTCGCGCGCGCGGTCGTCAGCGTCTCGAGCGGGATCACGCTCGGGGCCGGCGAGGCGCAGTCCGGGGACGGGTACGGCACCGCGGTGGCGGTCGGGCCGCGGTGGGCGGCGGTGGGCGCGCCGGCCGGGGACGGGAAGGTGTACTTCTACGCAGTGCCGGGCTTCGCACCGGCCGGCTCGGTCGGCGGCGTCGCGAACTCGGGCGAGGGCCTCGGCCGGTCGCTCGCCGCGCTCCCCGACGGGCGCTTCGCCGCCGGCGCCACGGGCAGCGTCACGATCCTCGAGCACACGGCGAGCGGCTGGGGGTCGGCGGGCAAGCTCCCGGCGGCGGACTACGCCGGCAACGATTTCGGCACGTGGGTGTCGGCCACGAACGACGCCGTCGTCGTCGGCGCGCCGAACCACACGCACGCCGGCGTCGGCGCGGGGACGGGCGCGGCCTACATCTACAACTGGAGCGACCCGAGCTGGGCGGACGTCGGGGAGCTCTGGGCGCCGGCCAACGCGAGCGATTTCGGCACGTCGGTGGGCATCTCCGGGAGCGTGATCGTGGTCGGCAGCCCCGTCGTGACGGAGAACACGGTCTATCGCGGGGCCGTCTACGTGTACGTCATCGGCGGGGCGCACTGGCCCGCCCCCGAGGCGACGCTGAGGACGCTGGCGTCGGGGTCGATGGACGGGTTCGGGCAGGTCGTGGCGGCCGATGAGAGCGCCGTCTTCGCGACGGCGCTCCAGATCGACGCGCTGTACCAGACCTCCGCCCCCTACAACGCCACGAGCGGCGCCCTCCTGATGAACCCGCCGGTCGCGCTCCAGACCTCTGTCGCGGCCCACGATCGGCTCGTGATCGCGAGCTCGGGCACCGGCGGCGGCGCCGCGTACGCCGTGGTGTACGGCCAGGGCACCTGGGCGCAGCTCGCCGCGCCGGGAGCCCTGAACGGCTTCGGCGCCCACGTGGCCACGAACGGCCGCGAGGCCCTCGTCGCGGCCCCGTTCCTCGCCGGCTCCGGCCGGGTCGTCGCGTACACCCTCCTCCGGGCGCTCGGCGACTGGTGCGCCGTCCCGGCGGAGTGCGCGAGCGGCAACTGCGTGGGCGCGTCCTGCGCCCCGCCGGACGACGCCGCGGTCCCGCCGCAGGACGACGCCGCGGTCCCGCCGCCGGACGCCTCGCCGCCGGACGACGCGGCGGTCCCGACGGACGGCCCCGCCGGCGACGGCCCCACCCAGGCCGACGCGGCGCCGGTGGACGGCGGCGCCGGGGACGCCCCGGTCGCCGTGGACGGCGCCACGGACGGTTCCCCGGCGCACGGCGACGGCGGCGCCGGCCGCGAGGGCGGCGGCCGCCTCGCCGGCGGCGCGCCCGCGGCCGACGACTTCTACCGCTGCGACTGCACCATCGGCGGCCGCGGCGGCCCGCCCCGGGGCCTGCTCGCGCTCGCGCTCGGCGCGGCGCTCCTCGTCGCGCGGACCGGCCGGCGGAGGGCCAGGTGAGGGGCGCTCGCGCGGGGCGGCCGGCGCTGCTCGGGGCGCTGCTGCTGGCCGCCTGCGGCTGCGGCCGCGCCTCGCCGGAGGCGGCGGTCGCGCGCGCCCCGGCGGCGCTGAGCGCGACCTCCCAGGTGCCGCTCGACACCGGCTCCGACGGCACGGACGCCTACGGCACCGCCGTGGCCGTCGCGGGCGACACCCTGCTGGTGGGCGCCTTCATGACCACCGTCAGCAACCAAGCCGACGCGGGCGCGGTGGTCGTCTTCAAGCGCAACGGGGCGGCGTGGGACTATCAGGACACGCTCTCCGCGCCGACGCCGGTCAACTCGGCGCTCTTTGGCAGCGCGATCGCGATCACGACCGATGGCATCTTCATCGGCGCGCCGGACGAGACCGTGGCCTCCCAGACGGCCGCGGGCGCGGTCTACTTCTTCACGTGGAACGGGACGTACTGGGTCTCCTCCCAGCGGATCACCGCCGACGACCCGCAGCCGAAGGCCCTCTTCGGCAGCGCCCTGGCGGCGCGGGCGGGGTGGCTGCTGGTCGGCGCGCCCGGGAACCTGGTCACGCCGGGCGCGACCCCGGGAGCCGCCTACGCCTTCGCCTCGAACGCGAGCTGGATCCAGTCCCGGAAGGTGCTGCCGTCGGACCCCGCCGCCGGCGACGGCTTCGGCTCCGCCGTCGCGATCGCGCCGGACTGCGCGCGGCTGCTCGTCGGCGCCCCCTGGCGCGACGGCCAGCAGGGCGCGGCCTACGGGTTCACCTGGGACGGCTCCACCGCGGTCGAGATCACGCGGCTCCCCGGGCACGGAGCGCTCGAGCGGTACGGCACGGCGGTCGCGCTCGGGGCCGGCGTCGGGCTCGTCGGCGCGCCGACGGCGGGCGGCGCCGCGGGCGGGGTCTACCCCATCGTCGGCACGAGCACCTTCAGCGAGCTCGCGCGGATCGGCGCGAGTGACGGGTTCGCGGGCGACCACTTCGGCGTCGCCGTCGCCCTCGCCGGCGACCTCGCCCTGGTCGGGGCCCCGGGCGGCGCGAGCAACGGCGCGGTGTACGGGCTGCTGCGCAGCGGCGCCGGCTTCGCTCAGGCCGGCCGGTTCGCGGCGCCCGACGCCACCGGCGCGCCCGAGTACGGGCTGGTCCTCGACTTCGACGGCGCGACGGCCGCGGTCGGCGCGCCGCCGCTGGCCTACGCGACCGCGATCCGGCGCACGCAGGGCGAGGCGTGCGCGTCGCACGGCCAGTGCCAGTCCGGCGCCTGCGCGGACGGGGTGTGCTGCGACGAGCTCTGCGCCGACCCGTGCCGCACCTGCGCCGGCGGCACCTGCCACGCCGTGACGAGCGGCCCGGACCCGGGCGCCTGCGACGGGACGCGCGCGTGCAACGCGGCCGGTGTGTGCGTCACGATCACCGACGCCGGCACTCCCGACGCGCCCCCGCCGCCGGACGGCGGCGGCGCCGACGCGACCACCCCCCCCGACGCGGGCGAGGACGGCCCGCCCCCGAGCGCCGACGCGGGCGAGGACGGGGCCGCGCCACCCGGCGACGCCGCTGCCGGCACCGACGCCGCGCCCACCGGCGACGCCGGGCGCGAGGCGGCGCCGGGCGACGGGGGCGCCGCGGCCGCCGCGGACGATTTCTACCGCTGCGACTGCATGATCGGCTCGGCCACCGGCCGGACCTCCGGGCGGCTCGCGCCGCTGCTTGCGATGCTCCTCCTCGGGCGGCGCCGTGCGCGCCGCGGGAGCACCAGATGAAGAACCGGGTCCTCGGGACCTTCGCTCTCCTCGCCGCGCTCGCGGCGCCCCAGCGCGCCGCCGCGGATCCCTGGCCGACGGCCGTCGTGCGCGCCGAGGCCCTGTTCCGCGAGGGCAAGCGGCTGATGCAGGCGGGCCGCTTCGCCGAGGCCTGCCCCAAGCTCGCCGAGAGCCTGCGGCTCGATCCCGGCGCAGGCGGCACGCTGCTGAACCTCGCCGCGTGCGACGAGGGCGCGGGCCGGCTCACCCTGGCGTGGCGGGAGTTCACCGAGGCGCGGACGGTGGCGCAGCGCGACGGGCGCAGCGATCGCGCGCAGGCGGCGCACGCGCGTCTGGTGGCGCTCGAGAAGCGGGTGGGGCTGCTCACGCTGGTCGTGCCGGACGGGGCGCGCGCTCCGGGCCTCGCCGTGACGCGCGACGGCGCGGCGCTCGCCGAGACCGCCTGGGGCGCGGCGGACGCCGTGTCCCCGGGCGCCCACGTCGTGACCGCCGCGGCGCCCGGCCGCAAGCTCTGGCGGACGACGATCAGCGCCGCGGCCGGCCAGCGCCTGCGCGTCGAGGTGCCGCCGCTCGAGCCGGAGCCGGCGGCGGCGGGCGACGCCAGCGTCCCGCCCCGCGCCGAGCCGCCGCGCCCCGACGACGGCACGCCGACGGTGCGCGCGCGCCCCGAGCGCGAGGACGCGTTCGGCGCCGTGCTCCGCGCCGACGTGCGCGGGACCGGCGGCGGGGTCGTGCTCGCGCCCGGCCTGACCTACCTGCTGAGCCAGCGCGTCGAGCTCACCCTCGCGGCGCTCCTCGGCTCGAAGCAGGGTGCCTACGCCGGCGCCACGCTCTTCGTGCTGCGCGGGGCGTGGGCGCCGCGGCTGGTCGTCGGCCTGCCGCTCTTCTTCAAGGACGGGACGTGGCCCGGGGTGCAGGCCGCCGCGGGGCTCGAGTGGCGCATGACCCCGCGCCTCGCCGCCTTCGTCGATGCCGGCGTCGCCTACTTCCCCGGCGCGCCGGCGGGGTTCACGAAGACCGTGTTCGTCCCCGCCGTCGGCCTCAGCGGCCGGCTGCGCTGAGCGGCGCCCTCAGCGGCGCTCATCGAAGGGATCGGGCTTCTTGGTCTTGCCCGCGCCCTGGTGCGGCGCCTTCGTCGGCGGCCGGCGGGGCGGCTTCACCCCGGCGCGCGGCGGCCGGGAGGGCGCGGCCGGCGGCGTCCCCGCGGGGGCGGGGCCCGGGTCGCGCGGCGCGGCGGCGTCGGGCGCGGGCGCGACCGGCCGCGTGAGCGCGGCGCGCGGCGCCGGCGCGGCGGCGGCGCCGCCGTCGGACGGCGGCCTCGCGGCGCGCCTCGGCTCGGCGGGGCGCCGGTCGGCCGCGGCCTGCGCGCCGTCGGGCCGGCCGGCGAGCAGCACGATCGCGCCCGCGGCCACGGCGACCGCGACCAGGCCGCCGGCGACGAGCACGAGCAGCGGCGCGCGGCGCCGCGACGGGCCGCCGCGCAGCGTGTCGCGGCTGGTGCCGCCCAGCGGCGAGGCGGCCAGCGGCGGGGGGGCCAGCGGCGGGGCGGCGAAGGTCGCCTCGAGCGCCTCGGCCGCGGCCACGACCTCCGCCGGGAGGGGTGCCAGGCGCTCGGTGGGGTCCACCTGGGCCGCGGCGGCCGACCGCGGGGTCTCGCCGGCGACGATCGCGGTCTCCCCGAAGACGTCGACCGCGGCGGCGCGCGGTGCGGGCGGCGGGGCGGGCGCGGGCCGCGGCGCGGCCGGCGCCGGGGCGAGCAGCGGCGCGGCCGGCGCCGGGGCGGGCGGCGGCGCCGCCGCGATCGTCCCGTGCCGCGTGAACACCCCGCTCGGCACCATGCCGTCCTGCGTCCCGGTCGCGACGCCCGCGGCCAGCATGCGCGTGATCCGCCCGACGAGCCGCAGGGTGTCCGGCGACGCGAAGGGCGCGATGGCCTCGGCCAGCTCGCCCACGTTCTGCGTGCGCTGGGCCTGATCGCGGACGAGGCACTCCATGATCGCCGCGGTCAGCGCCGGCGGCAGCTCCGGCCGCCACCGCGTCGGCGGGCGCGGGGTCTCGACGAGGATCTGGCGCGCCAGCTCCGGCAGCGTCGGGCCGGTGAAGGGCGGCCGGCCGCAGAGCAGCTCGTACAGGATGACCCCGAGCGCCCACACGTCCGTCCGCGAGTCCACGTTGCGGGCGCTCTGGAGCTGCTCGGGCGACATGTAGAGCGGCGAGCCGAGCAGCGCGTGGGTGCCGGTCAGCTCCTCCTCGTCGCCGGTGCGGCGCGTCTTCGCCACGCCGAAGTCCAGCACCTTCACGAGCGGCGAGCCGTCGGGGTGGCGCGTGAGGAAGAGGTTCGCGGGCTTGAGGTCGCGGTGCACGATCCCGAGCGCGTGCGCCTCCGCGATGGCGTCGCCCGCCTGGAGCACGTAGTCGACGGCGTCCGGGATCGGCAGCGGCCCGCGCGCCTGCAGCGTCTGGGCCAGGTCCTTGCCCGAGAGGTACTCCATGACGACGTAGGGCGCGCCCGAGGCGAGCGTGTCGACGTCGGTGATGCGCGCCACGTGCTCGCTGTGCAGCCGCGCCGCGGCGCGGGCCTCGCGGATGAACCGCGCCACGGCCTCGGCGTTGCCGAGCGAGCCCGGGAGCAGCAGCTTGATGGCGACGGGGGTGTCGAGGTGGAGGTGGCGGGCGGCCACGACGATGCCCATGCCGCCCTTGCCGAGGCGCCGCTCGATCCGGAAGCGGCCGGCGAACACCGCGCCGTCCCGGAGATCATCTCCGGTCAGTGCGCCTTCGTGCGCGGCCGCGTCGCCCATCCGCTGGAGTATAGCGCCCGGGACGGGGCCAGCGCACGCCGTCGCGCTACGGCATGGTGTAGACGAAGTTGTGGCCGTAGTTCGAGTCGAAGAAGTGGTCCTGCGTGCCCTGCGGGTAGTGCTGGCCCTCGCCGCCGCCGCAGTACCACGTCGTCGTGGTCACCGCGGTCTCGAAGTACAGCTCCACGCGCGTCGCGTCGGCGGGCACGGTCAGCGCGACGGCCGCGGCGCCCACGGGGAAGCTGGCGAAGGCGCCGTCGGCCTGGAAGCGCACGTACAGGGTGTCGTCGAGCGCGTAGGAGCAGCAGCCGTAGCCGTAGCAGTGGTACTTGGACGCGAAGTACCCCTGGCTGATCGCGCCGTCGACGATGCTCTGCAGCCGCGCGGGCGCGTAGGTCACGAGCAGCGTGCCGCCGCGCGCCACGGTGCCGCCCTGGACGTTGCGCCAGTCGCTCTGGAACGCCATGGTGCCGACCGTGGTCGACGCGCCCGCGACGGGGAACCGGTAGTTCGCGCCGTAGTCGCTGTCCCACTCCTCGCAGGGCCGGTCGAAGCCCGAGGTGTTCTTGAACCAGAGCTGGATCTCGGTCGTGCCGGCGGGCACGTCGAACTGCGGGATCGTGTGCACCCAGCTGTAGTAGTCGGGGCCGTTCGGGCCGAGCGCGTGCTCGAAGATGCCCTGCTCGGCGACGGTGGCGCCCGGGAGGAAGCGCAGCGTGGCCGTGATCTGCCAGCCCGGGTTGCCGTTGTGCGACGCGCGGCAGTTCGGCAGGCGGGCGGCGTCGTAGTCGACGGCGACCGTGCCGCCGGCGACGACGGCGCCCGTGACGGTCTCGGTCCACGCCGCGTCGAAGCGCAGGGTCGCCACCGGGGCGTCCGTCGCGGTCTCGAAGTCCGACCGGGCGCCGGTCGCGGCGGGGTCGACAGCGGTGCCGTCGCAGGCGGCGAGGACGAGGGCGATGAGACACGGCAGCAGGCGGTGCATGGCGACCTCCAGCTTCTTGGTAACTCAGATGTGAGTCACTAAATCACGGTGGGTAGGTGTGGGTCAAGCCCCTACTGACAGCCGTGCGCCAAGCCCCGGGATCTAGGGATGAATCTCCGGCACGATGGGCCGGAACGTCGCCGCGTGCGCGGCCCACCAGGCGCGCCACGCCGGCTGCATCGCGCGCCCCTCGGCGCGCGTCGGGCGCTCGCGCCGGTACCCGTCCCACGCGTGGCCGAACGACTGGCCGGTCCACCGCCGCAGGCGCTCCTCGGCGATCGCGCGCACGCCCTCGGCGGGATCGTCGAGGCGGGCGATGAGGACAGGGATCGCCGCGGGCACGTGGGAGGGCGCGAGGTAGTAGAGCGCGTTGAGCGCGTCCTCGCTCGGGTCCGCGAGGAGCAGGCGCGCCGCGGCGGGCGCCGGGTTCATCGCCAGGGGAGGAGTGGGTCGGGCGCTGCGCGGCCGCGATCGCCCGCGCGACCATGGCGGCCGTCTCGGCGGGGGTGCCGGCGCGCACCGTGATGCGGAAGTGGGCGTAGTCCTGCACCGCCGCGGCCTGCGCGCCGAGGCGCGCCCGGAGCTCCGGCGGCAGCAGCGCGGCCACGGGCGACGGCGAGGGCACGTCGCGCAGCGTTGGCACGATCTGGTAGGCGCCGCGGCGGCCACGCCGGTCACGGAGGTAGTTGCCGTCGGGCGCGAGCGACCACGCGCCGCGCAGCCCGGCCGGTATGGCCGCCGCGAGCGCGCCGCGCAGCCCCGCGACCTCGTGTCCGCTCGCGAACTGGACCGCGTAGAGGTCGTACACGCCGGGGCGCGCGACGGCCGCCCAGCGCGACACCCCGAGCCAGCTCGAGAACGGCCTGCCGGAGCTCACCCCGATCGTGGTCGAGAGCCCGCCCCCGACCATCACCGGGAACCGCTCGTACGGATCGGGCACCCAGTCGCCGCCGGCGGCGCGCACGAGGAAGCGGAAGTTGTCGTCGCGGCCGCGGCCCCGGTAGTTGCCGCCGATGGGCTCGTGCCAGGTGCCCGGGCCGCCGAGCCGGACCGACATCTCGATCACGATCGGCTCCCCGGCGAGGTAGTCGGTCCGCGGCAGGTGGAGCGCGCGGCGCAGATCGGCCGGCCGGCAGTTGATCGACCCGAGCGACGCGTCGTACGGCCGGCCCGCGTGGTCGAGCGCGCGGCGGACCGGGATCGCCGACGCCGGCGTCGCGGGCAGCCGCACCCACTCGGTGGCGACGGGGACGTCGACGCTGATCTCGTGGACCGCGCCGGGTGGTGGCGGCCGGCGGTCAGCGCGGCTATGCTCCGCCGCCATGCCCCTGCCACCGCTCCCTGAGCCCCCGCGCCGCGGTGATCGCGTCCGCGCCCTCTCGAAGGCCGTACCGGCGACCGGCGTCCTCTTCGGCAGCCTGCTCGCGATCAACGCCGTGCAGACGCTGAGCCTCGGGCTCAAGCTCGTCTCCCCGGGGTCGTTCCGCCGGTTCAACCGCTTCGCCGCGGACACCTGGTGGGGCTGGTGCGTCACGGGCTCGCAGAAGATGAACGACAGTCACATCGTCGTCACCGGCGACCCGGTGCCGATGCGCGAGAACGCGATCGTGGTCGCGAACCACCAGCAGATGCCCGACATCACCTTCCTGATGATGTGGGCGCGGCAGAAGGACCGGCTCGGGGACCTCAAGTGGATCGTGAAGGACGTCATCAAGTACGTGCCCGGCGTGGGCTGGGGCATGGCCTTCATCGACTGCGTGTTCGTGAAGCGCGACTGGGCCGCCGACCGCAAGTCCATCGAGCGGGCCTTCGCGCGCCTCACCGATAACCAGGTCCCGATGTGGCTGGTCTCGTTCCCCGAGGCGACCCGCATCACCCCCGAGAAGGTCGCGCGCAGCCGCGCCTACGCCGAGACCGCGGGGCTGCCGCCGCCCGAGCACGTGCTCATCCCGCGCACCAAGGGCTTCGTCGCCTCGGTGCACGGGCTGCGGCGCCACGTCACCGCCGTCTACGACGTGACCATCGGCTACGAGGAGGGCGTGCCCACGCTCTGGCAGTTCGTGAAGGGCTACGCGAAGCGCGCGCACCTGCACGTGCGGCGCTACCCGATCGCCGACCTGCCGGCCGACGACGACGCGCTCGCCGCGTGGCTGCAGGCGCGCTTCCACGAGAAGGACGCGCTGCTCGCGCACTTCTACCGCGAGGGCGCGTTCCCCGCGGGCGGCGCGGCCGCGGCCCCGTGATGGTGGCCGTGCCGGCGTCCGCGGCGCCCGCGCCGGCCGCCGCCGACGCGGCGGGCGAGGCCGGCTACGCCGCCGGGGTGTACCTGGTCGTCGTGGTCCTCGCCGCGCTGCCGCTGCTCGGCTTCGTGCAGAGCCTCCTGCGCCTCGGCGCGGTGCTCGCGTTCGTGCGCGCTCCCGCCGACGTCGGGTCGCTGACGGTCCTCGACGGTGCCGGCGCCGCCCTCGGGCTGCTGGCGCAGGCGGCGCTGCTGTGGCTCGTGCTACGCCGCCGGGTGACGCCGGCGCGCCTGGGGCCCGGCTCGTGGATCGGTCCGGCGCTCCTCGCGGTCGCGACCGTCTGCGCCTTCGCCGGCGCCGTCGCGGCGCAGGCGGTGGCGACGCGCGTCCTCGCGGCGGTCGCCGGCCCCACGGCGCTCGCGCGCCACAGCATCACGATGACGTGGGTGCAGGTCGCGACCGGCCTCGGCCACGCGCTCGTGATCGCCGGCGCGCTCCTCGCCGCCCGCGCCCGTTGCGGCGGCGCGCCGACTAGAAAAGGGACCCTGGAAGGGTCCCTTTGACCCCCCGCGCCGAGTGCTGGCAGGCAGAGCCCGCCAGCACTCACGCGAGCTACTCACACCGCGGCGGGGGCGGCGCGCAGTGGCGGCCCGTCTCCTGGCCGTTCAGCCTGAGCAGCGAGGTCTGCTTCGGGCTGCTCGTGTGCTCCACCTGGGTGAAGGGCATCGTGAGGTGGTGCAGGCCGTCGCCCAGCGTGAACGGCTTGAGCTGGACCGCGTAGGGCCCGGTGCGGGACTGCGAGCGACCGGGCGGCGGCGCGCCGAAGCGGCCGCAGGTGCCGCTGCAGTTGAGCGTCCCGTTCGAGCGATAACCGCGGGCGCGCTCGGACCAGGTGATCTTCGCGCCGTCGAACGCGCCGCGGGCGATGACGCCGCAGCGGTCGGGCGTGAAGCGCACCGCGCCGTCGGTGGCGACGCGGGTCTTGAAGCCGAGCGCGCCGGCGTTCACGGTGAAGCGGGTCGTGAGCTCGAGCTCGAGGAGCTGGGCCCCGCCGGCCCCGGGCTGGCCGTCGACGCCGACGTCGACGCGGACCTTCGCCGTGCCGGGGCCGACCGCGTGGGTGCCGTTGCCGGCGCCCATCATGGTGTCGGTGATCTTGAGCGCGGTGCCGGGGCCGATGGCGTACTCGATGATCCAGCTGCCGCACGCGGGCGCGCTCGCCGGCTGCGTGGCGCCGGGCTGGCCGGAGAAGGAGGCCGGCGTGATCGCCGGCCGGCTCGCCGCGGCGCGCTGCGTCGCCGGGGCCGGCGGCGACGCCGCCGCGCGCGCGCGGGGCGGCGCGGCCGCGCCGGGACCGCCGGGCGCCGGCCCGCACGCCGCGAGGGCGAGCGCGCCGAGGAGCAGTGCGGGCCCGCGGGGCCCGTTCCAACGGAGGCTCATCGAGGAGAAAGTAGTCGAGGGGGGGCGCGACGACAAGTAGCCGGAAGTACCCGGCGCGCCGCTCAGGCGGCGGGCATGCGGTAGGTGCGGCGCGTCATCGAGGGCTGCTGGCCGAGGTGGTGGCGCACCTTGAAGGAGGTGTAGCGCAGCATCGCCGGGACGAGCTGGGCCAGGAGCCGCTCCCCCGTCGAGAGCCGCCCCGTCGCGGCCGCGACCTTGGCGATCAGGCGGTCGAGCCAGGCCTTCGCCTCCGGCGCGAGGTAGCGGCGGCTCGCGGGCATCAACATCATGGCGCGGTGGGCGCGCTCGCCGTACCAGCGCGCCTTCGCCCGGACGCGCGCGTCCTCGTGGTCGCGCAGCGCGACGTGGCCCGCGAGCAGGTCGTCGACCACCCGGAACACCGACGGCCCGAGGCGGCGGAACTCGTCATGGTAGAGGCGCCGCTGCAGCGACACCATCTCGTCGCCGCCGATGTGCGGGTGCTTGAAGCCGAGGTAGAAGCCGTCGTGCTTGCCGTGGTCGCCCATCACGTCGTCCGCGAAGCGGCCCTCGGCCTTCATGCGGTCGTGCGACGGCGTGCCGTGGGCCGGGCCGTAGATGAGGAACTGCGTCATCGTCGGCCGCATGGCGATCAGCTCCTCGAACTCCTCCTCGATGATCGCCGGCGTCTGGTAGTCGAAGCCGATGATCATCGAGGCGAGGACGCTGATGCCGTGCCGGTGCAGGTCGGCGAAGAGCTCGGCGTAGGGGCGGCCCACCTGCTTCGCGTAGCCCGAACGCTTGCCCTCGTAGCCCACCCAGATCCAGTCGATGCCCATCTCGACCAGCTCGCTGGCCGTGAACCGGGACAGCGCCTTGACGCTGCTGAAGATGCTGAGCGACAGCGGCGGGAGCTTCGAGGCGCGGATGGCCGCCAGGAACTCGCGCCCGCGCTGCTCGTTGAGCAGGAAGTCCTCGTCGTTGATCCAGAAGCTCTCGAGGCCGGGGACGTGCTCGCGCAGCCGCTCGATGGCGCCCAGGATCGCGGCTCCGTCGGGGAGCAGGCGCACGTGCTGGCGCTTGAAGTAGTGCGAGGTGGCGCAGAAATCGCACCCGTTCGGGCAGCCGAGGCCGGCGAAGACGTAGCCGGTCCGGCCGAGGACGGGCAGCGAGAAGAGCGAGCTGCTCTGGGTGATGACGGGCTGCCTGAAGGGGGCGCCCTGCGGCTCGCCCAGCAGCTCGCGCATGAACGCGACGCCCTCGCCGCGGCAGACGTGGTCCGCGTACGGGGCCACCTCGTCCCCGAGCGCGGTGCCGTACCCGCCCAGGATGATCTTGGTCCCGGGCGCATGGCGCCGCACCGCCTCGACCATCGGGACCATCTTGTGCATCGTGGGCGAGACGAACGCGATGCCGACGTAGTCGTAGCCCTTCTTCAGCTCGGCGATGAACTGCGCCATCGTCGGGTAGCTCAGGGTCGTCGTCGGGGTCTCGAGGTTCGCGGCGATGAAGTCGATGCCCCACTGCGTCGTCGGCGCGCGCGTGCGGAAGATGCCTTGCGCCCACATGATCTGGTGGGTGCCCTCGTAGGACGTGCCAAAGCCGTCGCCGTACTGGGGACCGAACGGGCGGCAGACGCTGGTGAGGAGGACCTTCCTCGCGGGACTCGGCATGGACACTCAGAGTGTCCACGCCCGGTCACGATTCGGTCACGGCGGGGTCACGTGATGAACATTCGATACGGCAGTCAGGTGGAAGACGCCGCGGGTGGAGCTTCGGTGGCGGCGCCGGCGTGGCTGCCGGCGCCGTGGCGGCGCGCCGATGGGGCGAGGATCTCAGCCGCCGCGCTTGCGCGCGCGGAGGTTGCGACGGCTCCCCTTCGACTTGAAGGGCCGCCCGCCGCCGAAGAAGGGATCGCCCCCTCCACCCCCGGGACCACCACCGCCGTAGCCGCCGCCGCCGCCCCCGCCGCCCGGCGAGAAGCCGCTCGGACGCCGGGGCCGATCCTCGGCCGAGTTGATGCGCAGGTTGCGGCCGTCGAGCTCCTTCTCGTTGAACTGCTCGATGCACGCCTGGGCCTCGGACTCCGTCTGGTACTCGACGAAGGCGAAGCCGCGCATGCGGCCGGTGGCGCGGTCCGTCGGGAGGAAGACCTCGACGATGTTGCCCGCGGGCGCAAGGAACTCCTGCAGCCGCTCCTTGGTGGTGTTGAAGCTGAGGTTCCCTACAAAGACCTTGGCAGGAATAGCGCTCTCCTTGGCTCGTGTTGTCCCGGTCGGATGCCGGGCCCGCCTTCGCGGCAGCGTGAGAAGAGCATACCCGCGCCCGATTAGCAACCGCCAGTCGGCACGAAAGCGTCCGCCGGGCATGGCTTCTCGGGGCCGGGGAGATGTGCGATCCTGCGGCGTACGATGGAGCACGCCATGCGCACTGCCTCGCTGCGTCCCCTGGTATTGGTGCTCGTCGCCGCCCTCGCCGTCGCGGCTCCCGCCGTCGCGCAGCCCCGGCCGGCGCCGCCGAAGGCCCGGCCCGCGGTCGCGCTCCTGTACTTCGACTACACCGGCAAGACGGTCGAGCTCGAGCAGCTCCGCAAGGGGCTCGCCCGCATGCTCATCTCGGACCTCGGCGCCAGCGAGGCCTTCCAGATCATCGAGCGTGAGCGCCTGGAGGAGGTGCTCGCGGAGCTCAAGTTCGGCCAGACGAAGGTCATCGACCCGACGAGCGCGGCCAAGATCGGCAAGCTGCTCGGCGCCCAGCTCCTCGTGCTGGGCGGCTACTTCGACCTGGGCGGCAAGCTCCGCTGCGACGCGCGCGTGGTGGAGGTCCTCACCGGCAAGGTGGTGAAGTCGGTGGGCGTGAGCCGCAAGGGCGACGAGTTCCTCGAGCTCGAGCAGCGGCTCGCGACCGACCTCGGCGAGGCGCTCACCGCCGCCGCGGGCGCGGCGCCGCCGGCGCCGGGCAAGGCGCCCCCCCGCGCGCGGCCGGCCGCGCCGCCGAAGCGGCTCAAGTCGGCCATCGCGGCGCGCTACGGCCGGGCGCTCGACGCGAAGGACCGCGGCGACAAGCAGCGGGCGCGGGCCGAGCTGGCGGCGGTCGTGAAGGAGCAGCCGGACTTCACGCTCGCCGCGACCGACCTGGCCGCGCTCGCGCGGTGATCGGCGCGCCGTTCCCACGCGCGTCCCACGCGCGCGACCCGCGGGTCCGTACCAGAGCGTCGGCATGGTCGGGACCGTGATCGTCGAGTAGTCGGCCGCGCAACACGCGACTCCTGCGTCGGCCGGCGACAGGCGGTAAGATCGCCGCGCATGAGCGCGAGCCAAACCGGCGGCCAAGGCGCGAGCGCGGGGGAGGCCCTCGGCGCCGTCCTGGCGGCGCTGGGCCCGGTGCTCGACGTGGTCGACGGCGTGGTCGACGACGCGGAGCCGCCGGAGTGGTGCCGGCGGCGTGGTTGGGACGGCTTCCTGCTCGGGCTCGACGCTGCGCGGCTGGACGCGTGCGAGCGGGGCGACGCCGCGCGGCTACTCGGCGCGCGACCCGGCGTCCCGCTGGATCTGGCGGAGCTGGCCCGGGCGGTGGACCGGCTCACCCGGCTGCCGCGCTTCGCGTCGTCGCCCGTACGGCTGCCCGCGCCGGCGCTGCGCGGCGTCGCCGCGCGCAAGCACGAGCAGCTCGCGGTCCTGCTCGCGGTGATCGGGCCGATGGCCGCACGCGCCGCGCGGGTCGTCGACGTGGGCGCCGGGCGGGGCCACTTCGCGCGCCTCAGCGCGGAGCTCTTCGGCCGGCCGGCGCTCGCGGTCGAGCGCGACGCCGTGGTCGCGCGGGCCGGGGCCGCAGGCGCGGCGCACCGGGAGCGCGACGTCGGGGCGCTGCCGCTCACGTTCGTAGTGACCGACGCGTGCGTGAGCGCGCCGTATCTCGAGCGTGCCGACCTGGCGGTCGGCCTGCACGCGTGCGGCGAGCTCGGCGACCGTCTCGTCGTCGAGAGCGCCGCGGCCGGCTGCGACCTGGCGCTGATCTCCTGCTGCCTGCAGAAGATCCGCGCGCCGGCGCGCGCCGCTTTGTCGCGCGCGGGCGCGCCGCTTGTGCTGCGTCGCGCCGCGCTCGGGCTGACGAACCTCACGGCGCAGCCGGTCGGGGTCGAGGGCGGCCTCGCGTCCTGGCTCGCCGCGCGCGAGACGCGCCTCGCCCTACGCAAGCTGCTGCGCGCGCGCGGCGTCGAGCTCGCCGCGGGCGAGGAGATGCGCGGCGTGAACCGCCGGCGCGCGCACGCGGGCCTCGCCGCGCTGGCGGCGAGGGTGCTGGCGGCCCGCGGTCTGCCGCCGGCGTCGGCCCGCGAGATCGACGCGCACGCGCGCGCGGCGCAGCGGGATCACGCGATCGTCCGGCGGCTCTCGCTGCCGCGTCACCTGCTGGCGCGGCTCGTCGAGCTCGCGGTGGTCCTCGATCGCGCCACCTTCCTCGAGGAGCAGGGGCGCTTCGTCCGGGTCGCCACGCTCTTCGCTCGCGCCGTCTCGCCCCGCAACCTCGCGCTAGCCGCGAGCGCCGAGCGCCGGAGATTGCCCCGGGTCGCCTGACCGGCCCAGCCGCCCTGCTCCAATCGCCGCTCCACTGCGGGCGCGGACGATAGGAGTCCAGACTCGCGAGAATCGCGAATGCACCTACGCATCGCCGCCGAAGGGAGTGCGGACTCGCGAAAATCGCGAATCGGCGCAGGCATCGTCCCGGCACGCTCCCGACGAAGCGGAGCCGCACACGGCGGGCGTGCCGCACGGCTACCGTGACCCGGCCGCGGCCGCGCCGCCGTCGCGCCGGCACAGCGTCGCCGCCGCCGCGTTGCCGAGCGCCTGTGCGCGGCAGTAGGCCTTCTGCGCGTCGGTGGGCCGCTTGGCCTTGCCGTAGGCCTCGCCGAGGAGCAGGTGGGCCAGCGCGTCGTCCGGGGCGTTCTTGACGGCGGTCTCGAGGTCCGCGACCGCCAGCGCGAACTCGCCGGCCAGGAGGTGGGCCTGGCCGCGGGCGACGCGCGCCTCGACGCGGCCGGGCGTGCGTGACACGACCTCGTTGAGCGCCGTCGTCGCCTCGGGCACGCGGCCGAGGCGCAGCAGCACGAGGCCCCGGTTCACCTGCGGCGTCATGTAGTCGCGCTGCGCGGCCGCGGCGCGCTCGTACTCGGCGAGCGCGTCGGCGTCGCGGCCGGCGACGAAGGCCGCGGTGCCGGCGAGGTTGTGGGCCGCGGCGAAGCCGGCGCAGCGGCCGACCGCGCGCTGGGCCGCCTCGCCCACGGCGGCGGCGTCGCGCCCCGCGAAGAGGCGCGCGCGGCCGAGGAGGTACCAGTACTCCGGGGCGGCGCGCGTCGGCGCGGGCGCCGCCTCGAGCTGCGCGAGGGCGTCGAGGTCGTGCGGCCGGGCGCCGCGGGGGGCGCCGCCGGCGAGCAGCTCGGCCGCGGGCGCGAGCAGCGCCAGGGTGCGCCGGTCCGTCGTCGAGCAGGCCGCCGGCGGCACGGGCTCGCGCTCCGCCACGAGGGCGGCGTCCACGCGGCGCCGCAGCCCCGCGGAGCTCGCCGCCGGGTCGCGGCGGCGCCGCTCGAGCTGCCACCACGTGACCGCCCCGGCGGCCGTGAAGAGGCAGCCCGCGACCGCTGCCGCGACCACCACCCGCCGGGTGCCGCGCGGACGCGGTGCCGCCTGGGGCAAGGTGCTCGACGACGCGCCCGCCCCGTCGAGTCCGGCCGCGCCGTCCCCGCGCCGCGT
>DASXVK010000018.1:0-5197 GCA_036504295.1 Polyangia bacterium | reverse complement strand
GGCGGGGCCGGGGTGGCGCGCGGCGCGGGCGGGGCGGCGGGGGCCGGGGCGGCCGCGGCGGCGGCGGGCGGCGGCGGGGCGGCGGGGGCCGGGGCGACCGCGTCCGCGGCGGGCGGCGGCGGCTCCGCGGCGGCGGGCGGCGGCGTGGCGGCGGCGGCCGGGGCGACCGCGTCCGCGGCGGGCAGCGGCGGCTCCGCGGCGGCGGGCGGCGGCGGGGCGGCGGCGGCGGCGGCCGCGTCCGCGGCGGGCAGCGGCGGCTCCGCGGCGGCGGGCGGCGGCGGCTCCGCGGCGGCCGCGCCGGGCGCGCGCGCGCCTGCCGCCGGGGCGTCCGCGGGCAACGCCGGGGCCGCGGCGTCCGCCGCATCGTCCAGCCGCTGCAGGCCGTCCATCAGCAGGGCCTGGTTCGGGCGGGCGATGACCTCCGCGCGCTCGTGCGGCTTGAGCTCGACCTCGAACTCGCCCTGGCGCCAGCCGAGCAGCTCGAACAGCGCCGCTTCGCCCCCGAGCGCGCCGGCCTCGGCGTCGACCACCCGGCCGTCGCGCACCCACACGGCGCCGCCCCGGCCGTCGTCGCGGCGCAGGCGGATGATGCCGGACTTGCGCAGCGGCTCGAGCGTCTGGATCAGATCCGCGGGCCCGAGCTCGGCGAGCGCTCCGGCCAGCGACGGCCGCGCCGCCGCGGCCGCGCGCGGCTCGCGCCCCGGCGGCGGGACCGCGCGGGCCGTCGCCGGCACCTCGCCGACGCCGCCCGGGAAGAGCGCGGCCAGCCACACCGCCGCGGCCTCGACGTCCGAGCGATGCTCGCCGGCCGCGATGAAGGACTCGAGCGCCTCGCGCAGGGCGCGCGCGGTGGGGCAGCGCCGCTCGCGGTCGGGGTCGAGGGCGAAGCGCAGGATCTCTTCGAGGCGGGCGGGGAGCGCCGCCTCCGGCGCCGCCGGGAAGACCACCTCGCCCCGCCGCGCCGCCGCGAGCCGCTCCTCCTCGCTGACCTGGGCGTAGAGCTCGCGGCCAGTGGCCGCGGCGAAGAGGCACGCCGCCGCGGCGAAGACGTCCGCGCGGGCGTCGGCCGCCTCGCCGCGCAGCAGCTCGGGCGCGAGATAGTGGATGTGCCGCGGCGCGGTCGCGGCGCCCGCCGCGGGCACCGCCGCCGCGGCCCCGAAGTCGAGCAGCTTCGCCACGCCCTCGGCGGTGACGAGCACGCGCTGCGGGCTCACGTCGCCGTGGACGATCGGCGTGGCCGCGCCGGCCTCGTCGGCCAGGGTGTGCGCGTGGTGCAGGCCGCCGCAGATCCCGGCGACGAGGCACGCGAGGTGGCCCGGGTGCGGCGCGTCCCGCTCGTGCGCGCGCCGGACCACGGCGGCGAGCGGGGCGCCGCGCCGGCCCTCCATCGCGATGAACGGCACGCCCTCGACCTCGCCGACCTCGTAGACGAGGCGGGTGTTGGGGTGGCTGAGCCGGGCGAGCGCGGCGGCCTCGGCGACGAAGCGGTCGCGCTCGGCGGCGTCGTCGAGCTTGCCGGCGGCGAGGCGCTTGAGCACGATCAGGTGGTCGCCGGCGCCGGGCAGGCGGCCGCGGAAGACCTCGGCGGTCGCGCTCGCGTGGACCAGCGTGACGAGCGTGACCGACCCGAACTGGGTGCCTGGGAGCGCTGCCGTATCCGGTCCCGTCCTCATCGCCGACCATGCCGTCACGCGACGGCCGGCCGCACCATACCGGGCCCGGCGCCCTCGCTGCAAGGGGTGTGTATGGCCGTTGCATTCGGCGTATCGACCTGGGTATAGTCCAACGCCCGCCAGGCTCGCTTGCCGACGAGGACGGACATGCGTATCTCAGTGGTCTTGTTGGTGCTCCTCTCCTTCGCCGCCGCCGCCGCCGTGGCCGTCGGCGCCCCTCCCGCCGCCCCCGCGCCGCGCAAGGCGCGGGCGCCGTACCCCAAGGCCAAGGGGCTGACCGCGCACGCCCCCTACGAGTCGGGCGAGTGCGGCACCTGCCACAAGCGCGAGGGCGCCAAGGAGGCCGGCGCGCTCCTCAAGCAGGGCGCCGAGCTCTGCTACCGGTGCCACGACGAGATCCAGGCGGCGCTCAAGCGCAGCCGCGTGCACGCGCCGGTCAAGAAGGACTGCCTCGCCTGCCACAACCCGCACAACTCGCCGTACCGCAAGCTGCTCGTCACCGAGCAGACGGCCCTCTGCCAGACGTGCCACGACAAGACCAGCCGCGCGGCCGCGGGCGCGAAGGTCAAGCACGACGCGGTCACCCACGGCAACCGCTGCATGAACTGCCACAACCCCCACGCCTCCGACGTCGACCACCTGCTGGCGAAGCTGCCGTTCGACCTCTGCGTGGAGTGCCACGCGAAGGACAACCTCGTCGATCACGACGGCCGGCGCCTCGCCGGCATGAAGAAGATCCTCGACGAGAACCGCGAGTGGCACGCCCCGGTCGCGGCCAAGGACTGCAGCGCCTGCCACAACCCCCATGGCAACGACCGCTTTCGCCTGCTCACGGCCGAGTACCCGGCGCAGTTCTACGCCTCGTACGACCCCAAGAACTACGCCCTGTGCTTCGAGTGCCACAACCCCGAGATCGCGGCCACGCCGAAGACGACGACGCTCACCCGCTTCCGCGATGGCGATCGCAACATGCACTACCTGCACATCAACCGCGCCGACCGCGGCCGCACCTGCCGCGCCTGCCACGGCGTGCACGCCGCGAACAAGCCGCACCTCATCCGCGACGGGGTGCCGTACGGGTCCAAGGGCTGGGTGCTCAAGATCCGCTACGTGCGCACGCCGACCGGCGGCGTGTGCGAGAAGAGCTGCCACGGCCCGTACACCTACGACAACGGCGGACCGAGCGGCACCGCGGGCGCGAAGGGGAAGAAGAAGTGATCGCCCCGCCGCGCCCGAGCGGCAGGCGCGCGCGCCGCGGCGCGCTCGTCGGGCTCACCCTCGGCGCCCTCGTCGTCGCCGCGGCCTCGCAGGCGGCCGCCGCGCACGCCGCCGTGGGCACGGCGGTCGCGAACCGGGACCTCCCCTGCCTCGCCGGCGGCACCGGCAAGCTCCTCGGCGGCGGCGGCGCGAGCGTGCTGCTCTTCTTCCGCCCCAACCAGGCCCACTCGCGCCAGGTGCTCAAGGAGATGGCGGCGTGCGTGAAGGCGCTCAGCCAGAAGGGCGTGCAGTTCAGCGGCATCGTCTCGGACACCGCGGCGCGCGCGGCGGTGGAGCAGGACGTGAAGGCCGCGGGGATCGCGCTCAAGGTGCTCGTCGACAAGGGCAACGCGCTCTACGGCGAGCTCGGGGTCGCGCTGCACCCCGTCGCCGTCATCGTCGGCAAGGACCACCGGATCGCGGCGTTCCAGACCTTCTCGAAGGTCAACTTCTGCCTGGTCGTGGAGGCGCACATCCGCTTCCTCCTCGGCGAGATCACCCGCGCCGAGCTCGACCGGGTGATCGCGCCGGCGCCGGCCTCGCAGCGCTCGAACGCGGCCATCGCGCGGCGCCACTACGGCCTCGCCCTCAGCCTCTTCGAGGCGCAGAAGCTCGACAAGGCGCTCGACCACGTCACCCAGAGCCTCGCCGCCGACGCGACCCGCGCGCCGGCGCACACGCTGCACGGCAAGATCCACGCGGCCCGGGGCGACTGCGCGCCGGCGCGCAAGGCGTTCGAGCAGGCGCTCAAGCTGGACGCGAACGACGCCGACGCCGCCGCCGGCCTCAAGCGCTGCGGCAAGAAGTAGCCGCCGGGCCGGCGGGCGCGGTTCCTGGCATCGGGCCACGCCAGGCAGGAGAACAGGGAGGCGGGGAGACGGGGAGCAGGTCGGGGTGGGTCGCGCCGACGCTGGCGTCGTGCACGACGCGGCGGTCCGGGGCCAAAAAGAATCCTCCCCGCTTCCCCGCCTCCCTGTTCAATCCACGATTCGCGTCAGCCCCGACTGCAACGAACCGCGCCGCCGGGCCGCCGGGACTACCGGAAGATCAGCCGCAGCAGCACGATCAGGATGATGAGGGCCAGCCCGGCGGTGCTGCCGAGGACGATGAGGCCCTTGTTGAACGGCCCGCCGCGGGAGCGGTTGATCTCCTCCTGCAGGGAGCCGATCTCGACGAGCTGCTGGCTGATCGTCGCGGCGACCTCGTCGATCTCGCGGTAGGTGTCGGCGAGCGTGGCGTCGCCGAGGCGGCTGCGGTTCGCCAGGTTGCCGAGCGTGAGATAGCGCTTCGCGACCTCGCGGTCGAACAGGCCGATCTCGGCCAGCCGGCGCTCGGCGTCGGCCTCGATCTCGCCGAGGGCGCGGCGCCGCTCGCGGCCGTTCTCCTCGAGCGCCCGGCGCAGGCCCGCGAGGCCCTCGCGCTCGGTCGCGACCCGCTGCGTGAGGTCGGCGACCTCGGCCTCGCTCTCGGCGAGCTTGGCGACGAGGTCGTCACGCTCCGGCTCGAGGCCGGCGACGCGCGTGCGGGCGCGCTCGGCCTCGGCGCGCAGGGTGGCCTGCTGCGCGTCGTCCTGCGCCTTGAGGACCTGGGCCTCCTTGTCGCCGATCTCGTGGCTGAGCTGCTTGAGCTGGCCCTCGATGCGGCTGCGGTCGGTCTGCTGCCGCGCGCGCTCGGCGCTCTTGGCGCTGAGCTCGCCCGAGAGGCGCACGAGCTGCTCCTCGCGCCGCGCGACCTCGGCCCTGGTGCGCTCGTCGCGCTCGTCGAAGCCGCGCTCCTTGGCGACGCGGCGCTCCTCGAGCTCGCCGCGGTCGTGCTCGGCCGCGGCCATCTTCTCCTCGGCGGCGGTGATGGCGGCGAGCTCGGCGACCATGCCCTCGTCGGTCGGGGCGAGGCCGCGCACGGCCTGACCGAGGCGCGTCAGGGCCGCGGCGAGCCGCGCCTGATCGGCCGCGAGCGTGTCGTGGCGCGCGGTGATGTCGCGCTGCCGACCGCGGTTCTCCTGCAGCACGCGCACGACGTACTGGGCGGCATCGACGAGGGAGCGGGCGAGGGTGCGGCCGCGATGGGTCGCCTCGGCGACCTCGGCCGCGGCGCGGCGGGCGGCGGCGGCGCCGCGCTCGCCGAGCGTCTGCAGGGCCGCGGCGGCGCTGCGCGGCGGCGGCGCCGTCGCGAGCGCGAGGGCGTCCACCGGCGCCTCGGGCGGCGGGGTGGCCGGCAGCGGCGGCAGGCCGGCGCGGCGCAGGGTCGTGTCGGGGGACGCCTCGGTC
>DASXVK010000017.1:0-10664 GCA_036504295.1 Polyangia bacterium | reverse complement strand
CCACGCGCGGACGTCGTAGAGCGTGTCCTTGCCGAGGACGAGCGGGCGGAACGTGCCCCCCTTCGCGTGCAGGTCGCGGATGTAGACGTCGTTCTCGCTCCAGCCGCGCATCACGTACGCGAAGAGCCAGCGGCCGTCGCGCGAGAGGTAGGCCGACAGGAACGTCGACGGATCGCCCGTGCGCGCGTGGATGATCGGATCCGCCGCCGGATCGGCGCCGAGCGCGTGGTAGCGGATCTCCGTGTAGCCGGGGCGCTCGGCGACGGGGATCTTCGGGTCGGTCGGCAGCCACTCGTAGTAGAAGCCGCGCGAGTCGGGGGTCCAGCGGGGCGTCGCGTACTTCGCGCCCGGGATGACGTCGACCGTCGAGATCGCCCCGGAGTCGACGTCGAGCACGTGGAGGATCGCCTCGTCGGCGGCGTTCGGCCGCTTCGTGAACGCGACCTTGCGCCCGTCCCACGACGGCGCCCACAGGCCCAGCGACACGGTGCCGTCGGCGCTCCAGCCGTTCGGGTCGAGGAGCACCTTCTCCGCGCCCTTCTGGCCGGCCCGCCAGTAGACGATCGCCTTCTCGCGATCCTTGTGCGTCCGGCTGTAGAAGAACCGGCCGCCGCGCTTGGCCGGGGCCGAGATCGACTCCACGTAGTAGAGGTCGCGGAAGCGCCGGGCGAGGGCCGCGCGGCCGGGCAGGGCGCCGAGGCGCGCCCGCGTGACGCGGTCCTGCGCCTGCATCCACGCCTGCACCGCGGGCGCCTTTTCGTCCTCGAGCCAGCGGTACGGGTCGGGCACGGTGACGCCGTGCAGCGTGTCGGCGACCGCGTCGCGCTGCGTCGCGGGCAGCGCGGGCAGGCTCGTGGCCGGCGTCGTCGCGGGCGCGCGCTTGCGGGTGCTCACCTGGGTCACGTTGGTCACCTGGGATGCCGGCGCGGGCGCCGGCCGCACGCCCTCGTGCGCGCCGCCGCACGCGGCCGCGAGCCCGAGGAGCAGGGAGAGCATGGAGGGACGCATGGGAGGCCTAGCCTAGCACCACTGCGCCGCGGGGGCCTGGACGGGGCATCCGACCGCGAGTTGTTGTATCGTGCGGCCCCGCGTGGCGCTGGTCCCGGTCATAGGCTTCCTCTTCGGCTTCCTCGGCTCGGTCCCGGTGGCCGGGCCGATCTCCGTGCTGGTCCTCGAGCGGGGCCTCTCGGGACGCTTCCGCAGCGGCCTGCTCCTCGCCATCGGCAGCGCCGTCGCCGAGAGCGTCTACGCGTCGCTCGCCTTCTACGGCCTCTCGGCGCTGCTGCGCCGCTACCCGATCATCGTGCCCGTGTCGCAGTGCCTCGGCGCCCTGGTGCTGCTGCTGCTCGGCGCCGTGCTGGTCCGCCGCGGCCCGGGCGGCGGCGACCCGTCGCGCCCGGTGCGCGGCTCCAGCCACGGCGACGTGCTGCTCGGCTTCAGCATCACCGCGCTCAACCCGACGCTCATCGCGACCTGGACCGCCGCGGTGACGGCGCTCTACGCCAGCGGTCTCGTCAAGGCCGCGCCGGGCCAGGCGCCGCTCTTCTCGGTCGGCGTGTGCGCCGGCATCATCGTCTGGTTCGCGATCCTGCTCTGGCTGACGCGCCGCTACGGCGCCCGCATCTCGCGACCGGCGCTCGACCGCTTCGTGCGGCTCCTCGGGCTCGTGCTGATGGGCATGGGCGTGTGGTTCGGGGTGAAGTTCCTGCAGTACCTGGCCGTGCACGCGCGGTGACGGGCGCCGGCAGGCTAGCCGCGGCGGCGGCGGGCGCAGGCGAGAGCGAGCGCCAGCAGCAGCGCGGCGGCGGGCGAGGCGGCGGCGGCGCGGCTCGCGCTGCAGCCGTAATGATGATCGGAAGACCCGTAACTGGAGCCGTAGTACGAGCCGTTGCCGTAGGGGTCGGTCGGCTGGTAGGTGTCGGTCGTGGTCATGTTGTCGAGCAGCTTCTGCACCTCCTGCGCCTCGCCGGTGAGCTCGGCGTCCTCGATCAGCGCGGCCTCGCTGTCGAGCAGCGTCTTGGTGCGGGTGGCCAGGGCGCGGGCGCCGTCGACGTCGCCCTGCCAGTAGAGGCCGCACGCGCCGCGCATGCCGAGCGCGGCGTTGACGAGGGCGACGGTCTTGCGCACCGAGCGCACCGAGTAGAAGACGCTGTCGTCGTTCAGCTCGGCGTCGGCGGTGTAGGCCGCGGTGAGCGAGTCGGCGACGGGCTCGCCGCCGACCTCGGTGTAGGCGAGGCTCAGCTCGGCCAGCGGCGGCTTGCCGACCGGCCAGGTGTCGCTCTCGGTCTCGAGGCGCGCGACGAGGGCCCCCTCTTTACGCGACAGGAAGAGCGTCGCCACCGAGATCTCGACGGCGGTCGAGCCGACCGGCCACGCCGAGTAGCCGTACACCTGCGCCACGCGGAAGCCGGGCTTGGGCTCGAGCTTCAGGCGCAGGTCGTAGGCGAGCGGCGTGACGAGGTAGTCGAAGTCCAGGTCGAAGACGGTCGCGATCTTCGCCGCGTCCTGCAGGTAGTAGTAGTTGCCGCCGCGCAGCTTCGTGATCGCCAGGACGAGCTGCTGGTTGAGGTCGATGCCGACGCCGAAGAGCGTCAGGCCGATGCCGTTCGCGGCGTTCTCGCCGGCGAGGCCGATGAAGGTCTCGGTGTCGGTGTCGCCAGTGTTGGTCTGCGCGTCGGTGAAGATCATGACGCGGTCGGTGACGCCGGCGCCCCCGGCGTTCGCCTGCACCTGCGCGAACCCGGCGCGCAGGCCCGCGGCCATGTCGGTCGAGCCGCGGGCGTAGATCTGGCTCAGCTTGGCGCGGATCGTCTCGCGGCTCGTCACCGGCGTGCTCTCGAGCAGCACGTCCGTCTGATCGTCGAACATGATGATCGCGAGGCGGTCGCGCTCGTCGAGCTGGTCGATGAGGCGCGAGAGCGCGGTCTTCACCGCCTCGATCTTCGCGCCGGCCATCGAGCCCGAGCGGTCCACGACCACCGCGAGGTTGAGCGGCTGGCGGCGGAAGGTGGCCGGGTCGATGCCGGAGGCGAAGCCCATCTGGACGAAGACCGCGGCGCGCCCGGTATCGAGCGCCGGCGCGATGCCGTACGCGGCGCGCACGCACAGGGTGCGGGTGCAGGGCGGCGCCTCGAGCGGCAGGTCGTGGTCGTTCAGCATCCCCTCGACCGTGATGTCCGCCGCCTGCGGCACGTCGCCGTTCTGGATCTTGTCGCGCCCGAGCCCGTTGTCCTGCGCCCCGCCGGGCGTGGCGCCGAGCGATGCGCTGCTGGCGCCGCCGCAGCCAGGGCCGACGATGATGAGGGCGGCGAGACCGAGAACGAGTCCCAACTGTGATCGCTGCGTCATGGCCGGCTCCTTGTGTCCTGCGTTCACGCCCCGGAGGTAATGCGGGCGCCGTGCCAGGACCCGCAGTCCCCACTTAGCCTCGCGGAGTTGCTGCGCTTTTAGACGTAGCCGGGCAGCTCGCGCCCGGCGCCGCGCCGCGACGACGCGCCCGCGGCGGGGCACGGCTGTCGCGGTCTTGGCCACCGTATGCGCGCTGCGCGAAACGTATGCCGGCGTGCGCTCGACGGCGCCGTTGACAGTACGTCGACGCCGATCGAAAGTGCAGGAGGGCTTCTCTGCACGCATGGAGGATGGGGCAATGGCGACGGTACGCGGGCTCCTGGTGGCGCTCGGCATGGCGTTCGTGGCGGCGGGGTGCGGCGGCGACATCAGCCACGCCGTGGGCGGCGACGGCGGCGGCCTGGACGCCCCGGTCGTCGACGCGCCGGGCGCACCCGACGGCCCGGTGGGGTGCGGCCTGCGGACGTGCCTCTCCGCGGGGGCGACGTGCGGCCCGATCGGCGATGGCTGCGGCAGCGTGCTCCAGTGCGGGGACTGCGTCCCGCCCACGACCTGCGGGGGCGGGGGCGTGCCCTCGCAGTGCGGCGGCACGACCGGCTGCGTGCCGAAGACCTGCCTCGAGCTCGGCGTCACGTGCGGCCCGATGGGCGACGGCTGCGGCAGCCTCATCGCGGGCGGCTGCGGCGACTGCGCCGCGCCCGACACCTGCGGCGGCGGCGGCCTGCACGGCCAGTGCGGCACGCCCCCGGTGCAGCCCGACGGCGGCCCCCCGGCCTGCACCCCGCTCACCTGCGCCCAGCTCGGCGTCGCGTGCGGCCCGGCGGGCGACGGCTGCGGCGGCCTCATCGCGGGCGGCTGCGGCGGCTGCGGCGCGCCCGATACCTGCGGCGGCGGCGGTGTCCCCGGCCACTGCGGCCGCCCCGCGACCGCCTGCACGCCCAAGACCTGCGCCCAGCTCGGCTTCGACTGCGGGCCGGCGGGCGACGGCTGCGGCGGCCTCGTCGCCGGCGGCTGCGGCACGTGCGGCGGGACCAACATCTGCGGCGGCGGCGGCGTCCCGGGGCGCTGCGGCAACAGCGTCGCCAGCGACGGCGGCGTGTGCGTCAACCTCTGCACCCAGCAGGTCCAGTGCCCCAGCGGCACCACCAGCGTCTCGGGCACGGTGTACGCGCCGAACGGCAAGGAGCCGCTCTTCAACGCCCTCGTCTACGTGCCCAACGCCCCGCTCGCAGACTTCCCCCCCGGCGTGGCGTGCGACCGCTGCGGCGCCGCGGTCTCGGGCGCGCCGCTCGTGCAGACGACCACCGGCCCCGACGGCACGTTCACGCTCGGCGACATGCCGGTGGGGGCGAGCATCCCGCTCGTCATCCAGCTCGGCCGGTGGCGCCGCGTCGTCACCCTCCCGAACGTGCCCCAGTGCGTGGACACGGCGCTGGCGCCGGACGTGACGCGCCTGCCGCGCAACCAGGGCGAGGGCCACATCCCGCTCACGGCGATGGTCACGGGCAACGTCGATCAGCTCGAGTGCGTGCTGCGCAAGATCGGCCTCGACGAGGGTGAGTTCACGCTGCCGAGCGGCACCGGCCGCATCCACATGTACACCGAGAACGGCGTCGCGCACATGCAGAACGGCGCCAACATCCCGGCCGCGAGCACGCTCTGGGGCGCGACCCCCAGGCTCGACGACTACGATATCGTCGCCTTCGCCTGCGAGGGCGGCGAGCACCGCAAGAGCGCCGCCGCCCAGCAGCGCGTGCGCGCCTACGCCGACAAGGGCGGGCGCGTCTTCGCGACCCACTACAGCTACGTCTGGCTCTACGAGAACGACCCGTGGGGCTGCTACGACGCCGGCGGCGGGAACACCTGCACGACGGCGGGCCACACCACGGCGCTGTGGGACCCCCTCCAGGGCCAGGACAACACGCTCACCTTCAACGTGGACACCTCCTTCCCCAAGGGGGCCTCGTTCTCGCAGTGGCTCGATGTCGTCAGCGCCTCGCGGGGCGCCGGCACGAACCAGGTCGACATCTCGGTCTGGCGCCACGACGCCGACCTCGTCTATGCCCCGACGCAGCGCTGGCTGTACGGCACCGACCCGCGCGCGGCCGGCGACCCGACCATCCCGGCCAGCATGGTCGAGCACCTCACCTTCAACACGCCGGTGGGCACCCCGGCCGACCAGCAGTGCGGCCGCGTCCTCTTCAGCGACTTCCACGTCACCAACGCGACCAACCTCGGCGGCAGCCGCCTCTTCCAGCAGTGCGACCAGACCGCCGACCTCACCGGGCAGGAGAAGATCCTCGAGTTCATGCTCTTCGACCTCGCGTCGTGCGTCACGGCCGACGTGCCCACCTGCACCCCCCGCACGTGCCAGCAGCTCGGCCTCACCTGCGGCCCCGCGGGCGACGGCTGCGGCAACCTCATCCCGGGCGGCTGCGGCACCTGCACGCCGCCGGCGGTCTGCGGCGGCGCCGGCGTGCCGGGGCAGTGCGGCCAGGTCTCGTGCGCCCCGCTCACCTGCGGCCAGCTGGGCCTCGCGTGCGGCCCGGCCGGCGACGGCTGCGGGCAGATCATCGACTGCGGCCCGTGCACCGCGCCCGCGACCTGCGGCGGCGGCGGCGTGCCCGGCCAGTGCGGCAGCACCGGCTCGTGCGGGCCGTGGACGTGCGCCGACTTCGGCTTCACCTGCGGCCCGGCGGGCGACGGCTGCGGCCATGTCCTCGACTGCGGCCCGTGCACCCCGCCCGACACCTGCGGCGGGGGCGGGGTCCAGGGGCGGTGCGGCCACCAGAACTGCACCGGGCTGACCTGCGCGGCGGCCGGCGCGGAGTGCGGCTGGATCGGCGACGGCTGCGGCGGTCAGATCGACTGCGGCCCGTGCACCCCGCCCCAGACCTGCGGCGGCGGCGGCACGCCCAACGTGTGCGGGACCATCGGGTAGGCGCGGCGCCTACCTGAGCTCGCCGTCATCTGCCCCCGGGCGTATCGCACACCCCCGCCAGCCCCGACTGCGAGGCGATCTGCGCGAAGATCCTGCCGTGCGACGCCACGGAGACCCCGGCCTCCTGCCAGCAGCACCTGCGCCGGCATGCAGGCGCTCATCCGGGCCGACGCGGCGGACGCGATGCTCGGCTGCCTCGACCTCACCTGCGATCAGATGAACGCCTGCACGTCGCAGGCGTTCACCCAGTGCCACGGCTCGATGAGCCCCTTCATCGAGGCGACCTGCCAGAAGCAGGTCGAGTGCTCCCAGGGCAGCGTGACGCTGGACCAGTGCCGCGCGCAGCTGAACGATCCGTTCTCCTCCGCCCAACTGCCGCCGCACCCTTCCCCAAGAAATCTCGTCCGCGCCGCTTGACATCGTGTCCATGCGACACTAACCTCAGTGTAGGAAAGACACGAAGGAGGCGCCGTGACGTTCACCTACGATCACCCCCGACCCGCCCTCACCGTCGACTGTGTGCTCTTCGGCCTCGACGAGGGCGACCTCAAGCTGCTGCTCATCCGCCGCGACCTCGCGCCCTTCGCCGGCCGGTGGGCGCTGCCGGGCGGCTTCGTGCACGTGGACGAGTCGCTCGAGGACGCCGCCCTGCGCGAGCTGCGCGAGGAGACCGGCGTCGACGACGTGTACCTCGAGCAGCTCTACACCTTCGGCGCGCCGGAGCGCGACCCGCGCGAGCGCGTCGTCTCCGTCGCCTACTACGCGCTCAGCAAGCTCGGCGACCACCGCGTGCGCGCGGCCACCGACGCGCGCGAGGCGGCCTGGTTCGCGGTCGTGGACCTGCCGTCGCTCGCGTTCGACCACGACCACATCGTCGAGGTCGCGCTCAAGCGCCTGCAGGGCAAGGTGCGCTACGAGCCCATCGGCTTCGAGCTGCTGCCGCCCAAGTTCACCCTCTCGCAGCTCCAGCACCTCTACGAGGCGGTCCTCGAGGAGAGCCTCGACAAGCGCAACTTCCGCAAGAAGATCCTCGGGATGGACCTCCTCGTCGAGCTCGACGAGGTGGAGCAGGACGTCGCTCACCGGGCCGCGCGGCTCTACCGCTTCGACCGCGCGCGCTACGAGCAGCTCAAGCGGCGCGGCTTCAACTTCGAGGTCTGACCCATGCGCGCCTTCGCCATCGCGGGCGGATCGGTCACCGGGCGGGCCCACGTCGCCACCGGCAAGCCGAACCAGGACGCCTTCGCGTGGGCGGCGGGGCCGGGCGCGCTCGCGTGCGTGGCCTGCGACGGCTGCGGGTCGGCCCCGCACAGTGAGGTCGGCGCGCAGCTCGGGGCCCGGCTCGCCGCGGCGGCCCTCCTCGAGCGCCTCACCGCCGGCGACGCGCCGTCGAGCGCGGCGCTGCGCGCGGCGGTGCACGCGGAGCTCTGCGCCACCCTCGGCGAGCTCGCGCGCGCCATGAGCCCTTCCATGAGTGGATATGGCAGCGCGCGCCTCGCCCGCACGGTCGAGGACTGCTTCCTCTTCACCATCGTGGCCGCCGTGGTGACGCCGGCGGAGACGGCCATCCTCGCCCTCGGCGACGGGCTCCTCGCGACCGACGGCGACGTCGTGCGGCTCGGCCCCTTCCCGAACAACGAGCCGCCCTACCTCGGGTACGCGCTGCTCGAGGCCGCGCCGCCGCCGCCGCGCCTGCAGCTCCAGCTCCAGCGGGTGGTGCCGACCGCGGCGCTCCGCACGCTGCTCATCGGCACCGACGGCGCCGCCGAGCTCGCCGCGGCCCGGCCGCTCGACGACCTCTGGCGCGACGGTCGCTGCTTCGCCAACCCCGACGTGCTGCGCCGCCGCCTGACCGTGCTCCGGCGCGAGGGCGCCGGGCAGCCCGGTCTCATCGTCGACGACACCACCCTCGTCGTCGTCACCCGCCGGGAGGGCAACTGAGATGCGCGTGCTCGTCGCCGGCAAGCGCGTCACGCTCGACCCCGCCCGCGCCATCGGCAAGGGCGGTGAGGCGGACGTCTTCGACATCGGCGGCGGCCGCGCGCTCAAGCTCTTCAAGACCCCCGACCACCCCGACTACGCCCTGAGCCCGGCCGAGCAGCAGGGCGCCGCGGCGCGCATCGCCGAGCACCAGCGCAAGCTCCGGGACTTCCCGCGGGGGTTGCCGGCCGCGGTCGTCGGGCCGCTCGAGCTCGCCCTCGACGGCGCCGGCCACGTCGCGGGCTACGTCATGCGCCTGCTCGCGGGCGCGGCGCCGCTCGCCGCCTACGGCGAGCCGTCCTGCGCCGCGCGCGGCGTCGCCCCGAGCGTCGTGCTCGAGCTGCTCGCCGGCCTGCACGGCACCGTCGCGGCGCTCCACACGCAGGGCGTGGTCATCGGCGACCTCAACGACGAGAACGTGCTGGTGCAGGGCGGGTCGCCGTGGGTGATCGACGCCGACAGCTTCCAGTTCGGGCCGTACCGCTGCGGCGTCTACACCGAGCGCTTCGTCGACCCGCTCCTGTGCGACCCGGCCCGGCCGCACCCGGTGCTCACGCAGCCCTACACGCCGGCGTCGGACTGGTACGCCTTCGCCGCGCTGGTCCTGCAGTCGCTGCTCTGGGTGGGCCCGTACGGCGGCCTCTACCGGCCCCGCGATCCGGCGCGCCTCGTCGCCCACGCCGCGCGCCCCCTGCATCGCATCACGGTGTTCCATCCCGACGTGCGCTACCCGCGGCCGGCGCGGCCGCTCGGCGTGCTGCCCGACGACCTGCTCGAGGAGCTGCGGCTCGTCTTCGAGCGCGACCGCCGCGTCCCGTTCCCCCGCCCGCTGCTCGAGGGCCTGCGCTTCACCCGCTGCACCGCCTGCGGCACCGAGCACGCCCGCGCGGTGTGCCCGGGCTGCCGGCCCGCGCCCGCCGCCGCCGTGGTCGCGCACGTGGTCGTGCGCCGCGGCGTCACCGCGCGGCGGGTGCTCGCGACGCGCGGCACCATCCTCGCGGCCGCGTTCCAGGCCGGCCGCCTGCGCGCGCTCTATCACGAGGACGGGCACGAGGACGGGCACGAGGGCGGGCAGTTCCGGCGCGAGGACGGCGCCGTCGTCATGCGCGGCGGCCTCGACCCGGCGCTCAGCTTCCGCCTCCACGGCGTGGCGACGCTCGTCGGCAAGGACGGCGCGGTCGTGACGCTCGCGCCCGGGGCGGCGCCCGAGCGCGTGGCCGCCGACGTCGTGAACGGCGCGCCCGCGTTCGACTGCAACGGCGTGCGCCGCTTCTGGGCCGACGGCGGCCAGCTCTACGGCGACGGCCCCTTCGGCCGCGAGGTCGTGGGCAGCGTCCTCGCCGGCCAGACCGTCTTCTGGGCCGGGCCCCGCTTCGGCGTCGGCTTCACCCGCGCGGGCCGGCTCACGCTCGGCTTCGTCTTCGACGCGGTCCGCCCCGGCCTCAACGACGGCGTGACGCTGCCCGCGATGCCAGGCCGCCTGCGCCGCGCCGCCTGCGTGTTCGGCGCCGGCAGCCAGTTGAGGCACGCCGCGCGCACCGCCTGCGGCTCCGGCGCGGACCGGGCGTACCTGCTGCTCGCCATGGAGCGCGGCGGCCGCCTCGAGCACCACTGCCTGGTCCTCGGCTCCGACGGCCGGACGCGGGCGAGCGCGACCGCGGAGGCCGGCGACGGGTCGTGGCTGGGCACGATCGGCGGGCCGTGCGCGGCGGGCGCCGGGCTCCTCGCGCCCACCGACGCGGGCCTCGTCCGCGTCGAGCCCGCCGGCGACCGCCTGGTCGTCACGCGCGAGTTCCCCGAGACCGAGGGCCTCGTCCACGCGGGCTGCCGGCTCGTGGCGGGCGACGCCCTCTACGTCATCGATGCTCACGAGATCCAGGCGCTCAGCCTGGATGGATGCAGAGAGGAGGAGGGTCATGCGTAAGGTGAACGAGTTGCCGCTGCCGCCGTTCGTCAAGGCCGCGCACGCCGCCGAGTGGGGGTACCGCCCCGATCAGCAGCGCCTGTTCGAGGTCGCGACCGCCTGGCGCCGCGATCACGCGATCGCGCCCGCGGCGGCCGACCGCAAGAACGTGCACCTGCTGCTCATCGACGTGCAGAAGGACTTCTGCTTCCCCGAGGGGTCGCTCTACGTCGCCGGCCGCAGCGGCCGCGGCGCCATCGACGACAACCGGCGCCTGTGCGAGTTCATGTACCACAACCTGGGCGCCATCACGAACGTCTCGACGACGCTCGACACGCACTTCGCCTTCCAGATCTTCTTCCCCTCGTTCTGGATCGGCGCCGACGACCAGCCGCTGGCGCCGTACCGCGAGCTCGGCGTCGACGACATCCGCGCCGGCCGGGCGCGTCCCAACCCGGCGGTCGCGAGCTGGCTGTGCAACGGCAACTACGC
>DASXVK010000016.1:0-41700 GCA_036504295.1 Polyangia bacterium | reverse complement strand
TACTCCAGTCCTAAGCACCTACGGATGGGTGTGGGCCCACACCTCGACCCACCACACGTGCGTGTTGTCGAACGCGCCGGCCGCGAGCTTGGCGTTCACGTAGCACTTGGCCTTGGCGCCCGTGCCGCACAGCAGGTAGGGCTGCGCGGTGCCCACGCGGTTCTGGTAGAAATCCAGCGTGGCGCCGACCGTGGCGGTGGGCAGCAGGTCGAAGCGCAGGGTGTCCCAGTTGTAGAGGTACATCTGGGCGCCGGTGCCGAAGTACGAGTCGTCGTAGCCGTACACCTCCATCACGAGCGCGTCCACGCAGGCGACGTGCTCGGCCGCCATCTCGACCCACATCTCGCCGTAGCCGGCCGCGAGGCCGGGGCTGAGCAGCGCCCACTCGGCGCCCTTGACCGGATCGGGCGAGCTGTACGAGCCGTCGAGGTAGAGCTCGCTGCCGAACCGCCAGCCGACGCTCATCCCGGGCTGGCCCACGCGCTCGCGGCAGGCCGCGGCGCCGCCGCAGTCGGGATCGACGCCCGGCGGGCACCAGCTGTCGCAGTGGCCGTCGTCCATGCAGGCGACGTCGTGGGTCTCGCAGTCGGGATCGCAGGCACAGCTGTCGCTCGAGCCCTGCGCGCCGGCCTCGCAGTACTGATTGTAGTTGCACGCGCAGGTCGCGCCGCAGTCCGGATCGGTGCCGAGCGGGCACCACGTGTCGCAGTGGCCGTCGTTCTGGCAGGGCTGCTTGCCGGCGCAGTCGGGATCGCACGCGCAGGCCGTCGACGAGCCCGGGCTCGCGGCCTCGCACACGTTGCGGTAGTAGTCGCAGGCGCACTTGGCGACGCACTGGCCGTTCGTGCACACCTGGTTCGTGCCGCAGTCGACCGGCGACCCCCAGCGGCGGCAGGCGTCGCTCGCGCCCTTCGCGCACACCTGGTAGCTCGTGCCCGCCGGCGTGCACTGCTGGTCGCCGACGGCGGCGCACTCGTCCCGGCAGGCGTCCTCGCACTTGCCGTTCGAGCACAGCTTGCCGCTGGGGCACGGCGTGACCGGGCCCCACTCGAGGCACGCGTCGGGGTCGAAGTCGCCGCACACCTGGAAGCCGTCGGCGCTCGCGCAGCGCGACGTGGCCGCGGCGCACTCGCTGACGCACGCGTCGGCGCACTGGCCGTCGGAGCAGGTCTGGGTGCCGGTGCAGGGCACGACGGCGCCCCAGGCGAGGCAGGTCGAGCCCGCGGCCGGGCCGCACACCTGGTAGCCGGCGCCGGAGCACTGCCGCGAGCCGTCGGCGCACTCGTCGACGCAGGCGCTGCGGCACTGGCCGGCGGAGCAGGTCTGGGCGCCCGGGCACGCGACCGCGGCGCCCCACACGTAGCAGCCGCTCTCGTCGAGCGCGCAGCTCTGGCGACCGAGGCCGTCCGCGGTGCACTGGACCGACCCGTCGCTGCACTCGCTGGTGCAGCCCGACTGGCAGGTCCCGCCGACGCACTTCTGGGTACCCGGGCACGGCGTGACCGGGCCCCACTCGAGGCACGGGTCGGTGTCGGTGTTGCCGCACTCCTGGTACCCGCCCGGGGAGCAGCGCCGGTCCCCCTGCTGGCACTGGTTCTCGCACGCGGCGGCGTCGGGCTTCACCGTCGTGTCGCCGAACGACGGCCGGTCGGCGTGCGCGGCGGCGTCCTGCTGGCCGGGGGCGGCGGAGGAGGAGCAGCCAAGGGCGAGCCCGAGGCTGGCGGCGAGAGACAGGGCGGCGCGACACGGCTTCATGAGATCCTCGTCAAGTCGGAGTACGGCCCCATGCTAGGGGCAACCGGGGCGCCATGGCAAGCGGGCCCTGCCTGGCTGGCGGGCTCACGCCGGGAAGCCCGGCGCCAGCATCGCGGCCCAGCGCTCGGGCGCCCTGATCGTCTGCGCCGTCAACCACGCGTCGGCGGCCTCGCGCAGCGCGGCGCCCTTGGCCCCGCCGCACAGCTCGCCCTGCCGCCGCTGCGCGACCACGTGCCAGAGCGGCAGGCCCGCCGCCGCGCAGCCCGCGACGGCGGTCTCGAGGCGGCGCAGCGCGGCGGCTGGCTCGCCGCGGGCGGCCGCGACGCCCGCCAGGAGGAGGTCGGCGAGCGGAGTCGACCACGCCATCCCCTCGCGCCGGACGCGCACCGCGTAGCGCTCGGCCTCGCGCAGGAGCGCCGCCCGGTCGCCGCGGCCCGTCGCCGCGGCCGCGAGGGCGCAGCGCGCGCGCAGCACCCGCGCCTCGACCCGCACGATCTGCAGGTGCGTGAGCAGCGACCGCTGGAGGGGCGTCCAGCGGTCGCGCACGCACGCGAGGGCGGCCGCGCCGTCGCCGGCGTAGAGATGGAGCTGGACCTCGGCCGTGAGCGCGTACCAGTGCTGGACGTGGAAACCCTTGTGCGACCAGCGCCCCGCGGCCTCGGCCGCGACGCGCCGCGCCGCGGTGACGTCGTCGCGGACGAGCCACGCCGAGTTCAGGAAGCTCAGGCTCAGGTTCGTGGCCGAGTACAGGTCGCCGCGGTCGAGCGCCTCGGCCACGTGCTGCGGGACGCTGCGCGCCATCTCGCCGATCCGGCCCATGTAGAAGAGCGCGAGCAGGCGAAGGAGACGCACCGTGTCGAGCTCCCAGGCCATGCCGCGGCAGCTCTCCCGCAGCAGCGCCTCCGCCTGGTCGAGCCACCCGGCCGCGGCCGCGAAGTGCCCCGCGTAGTACTCGACGAGCCCGCGCGCGCAGAGGGCCCAGGCGCGGTCCGTCGGATCGCCGAGCCGTACGGCGAGCGCGGTCGTGAGCCCGAGGAGGCGCTCCGCCCGCCGCCGCCCCGGTCCGCCGCGGAACGCGGCGAAGATCGACTCCATGGCGAAGACCCGCACGAGGCGGTGCGGCTCGCCGATCTGCAGCGCCATCAGGAGCGTCCGCGCGTTGAAGTCCATGCCGCGGACGCTGTCGACGGGCGCGAGGGCCGCCGACATGGACCAGCAGACGTCGATCGTCGATGAAGAGGGGGTGCCCGCCGGCCTCGGCGGCGATGGTCCCGGCCCGCGCCCGGAGCGCCGGCGGGGCGCCCGTCCGCGCGAACAGCACCGTCGCCAGCGCGCAGGCGTCGGCCGGCGGCAGTCGGTCGAGTGGCACGCGCCGCACGCTACCGGCCATGAGCGGCCCCAGCGCGCGCACGAGCGCCGGGTCGCCGCCGCCGCGCCGCATGCCGAGGAGCAGGACGGCCGGAGCGTCGGGCGGCCGAAGCACCTCCCCGAGGAGGGCGAGGCTGTCGGCGTCGGCCCACTGCAGATCGTCGACGACGACCACGAGCGGGCCGCGGTCGGCGATGCGGACGAAGAGCTCGCGCATGGCGGTGAAGAGCCGCGTGCGCAGCTCCTGCGGGTCCATGCCGGCGCCGTGCACCCGCGGCGCCGTGGCGATGGCGCGCACGCGTCGCAGCACCGGGAAGACGTCGCCGAGGAGCGCCGCCGCCCGCGGCAGGAGGGCCGCCGCCTCCTCGCGCGACAGGCGCCCCATGTAGCGGCTGAGCGCGTCGACGACGCCGTCGACCGCCTTGAAGGGCACCAGCTCGCGCTCGTAGCAGCGGCCGCTGAGCACGGTCACGCCGCGCTCCTCGAGGGCGTCGGTGAAGCGGCGCACGACGGCGCTCTTGCCGACCCCGGACTCGCCCTCGACGATGAGCGCCAGCGCGGCGCGCGTGCGGCACACCTCGTCGAAGGCCGCGGCCAGCGCGTCGAGCTCCTCGTGGCGGCCGACGAAGGGCGGCCGGAGGCTCTGGTCCCGCGGCGCCGCCGCGGGCGGCCTGGCGGCCGCGCCGTCGAGGCGCGCGAGGAGCTCGCCCCCGGTCGGCCGCCGCTGCGGGTCGAGCCGCAGGAGCTCCGCGCAGAGCGCGTCGAGGTCGGGCGGCACGCCGGGGCACACGGACGACGGCGGCGGCAGATCGTGGTGCTGCTTGCGCACGAGCACGTCCAGCGGCGGGCCGGTGAGCGGGACCGTGCCGGTGAGCGCCTCGTAGAGCAGCACGCCGACGCTGTACCAGTCCGCCTCGGGCCCCACGCGCTGCGAGGCCGCCTGCTCCGGCGCCATGTAGTCGATGGTGCCGACGGCGTGCCGCGAGGAGGACTGCCCGCCGCGCGCGAAGGCGGTGACGAGCCCGAGGTCGAGCAGCACCACGCGCCCCGCGGCCGTGACCAGGATGTTCGACGGCTTGATGTCCCGGTGCGCCATGCCCGCGGCGTGCAGGGCCACGAGCGCCTGACCGAGCTGCGCGAGCGCCGCCCGCAGGCGCGCCTCGTCCCACGCCGGCCCCGGCGGCGCCGCGGCCGCGTTCCACAGGGCGCGCGCCGGCGAGGCGCGCAGGGTGTCCTCGCTCGGCGACGCGCGGCGGTGCTCGAGCGGCGGCGGCGTCGGTTCGCCGGGCAGCCGCGGCGGCGCGGCGCCCGGCCGCACATGCTCGATGAAGCTCACCCCCTCGACGAGCTCCATGGTGAAGAACCAGCGGCCGGCGTCCTCGCCCAGCTCGCCGAGGTGCACGAGGTTCGGGTGCTCGAGATCCTGCAGCGCGCGGAACTCGTTCTTGAGGCGGAGCAGGTCCTCGCCCCGCAGGTCGCGCACCGTCTTGAGCGCGACCCGGCACCGCCGCTCCTCGTCGAGCGCCTCGTACACCACGCCCATCCCGCCCTCGCCCAGGCGGCGAATGACGCGGAAGCGTGCGGTCCCTGTGAACTCGGCGTCGATGCCCTAGGCTAGAGCCAACGCCCGTCGGAAGGCAAAACGTAACCGCGCCTGGCGGCCGAAACGCCGGGCTCGCGCTACCGCGGCGGGTCCGCCGGCGCGGCGGCGCCGTTCGCGGCCGGTGCGCCCTCGGTCTTCGCGCGCTCGCGCGCCTGGCCGGCGCGGTCGTAGGCGCGGATGATCGCGGCCACGAGCGGGTGGCGCACGACGTCGACCTCGGTGAAGAAGCAGAACCGGATCCCCTCGATCCCGGTGAGGAGGTCGCGCGCCTCCATCAGGCCGCTCTTGCGGCCGTCGGGGAGGTCGATCTGGGTGACGTCGCCGGTGATGACGGCCTTCGACTCGTAGCCGAGCCGCGTCAGGAACATCTTCATCTGCTCGCTCGTCGTGTTCTGCGCCTCGTCGAGGATGACGAACGAGTCGTTGAGCGTGCGGCCGCGCATGAACGCGAGCGGGGCGACCTCGATGACGCCGCGGTCGATGAGCTGCTGCGAGCGGTCGATGTCCATCATGTCCTGCAGCGCGTCGTAGAGCGGCCGCAGGTACGGGTTGACCTTCTCCTCGAGGCTGCCGGGCAGGAACCCGAGGCGCTCGCCGGCCTCGACGGCCGGCCGCGCGAGGATGATGCGCTTCACCTGCTTGTCCACGAGCGCGCGGACCGCCATCGCCATCGCCAGGTAGGTCTTGCCGGTGCCCGCCGGGCCGATGCCGAACACCATGTCCGACGAGCGGATGGCGTCGATGTAGCGCTTCTGGGCGAGGCCCTTGGGGGCGATGCGCCGGGAGCGCGCCGACACGAGCACCGTGTCGGAGAAGACGTCGCGCAGCTCGGCCCCGCCGTTCTGGCGCAGCACCGAGACCGCCCGGCCGAGATCCTCGGGGCTGATCGTCTGGCCCCGCTTCGCCAGCCCGTAGAGCTGCTCGAGCAGCGTGCGCCCGAGCTGGACGTCGTGCTCGGTGCCGAGGAGCGTGACCTCGTTGCCGCGAACGTGGGCGCGCACGCCCAGCTCGCGCTCCACGATCTTGAGATGCTCGCTGTGCTGACCGAAGACGGCGGCCGCGGCGCTGTTGTCGTCGAAGACGACCTTCTCGCGCGTCTCGTCCGCCGTCGTGAGGGTGGGCTTCAAATCGGACTCCTTCCGGTCGCCGGGATCACTCCCGAGGGTCTCCCCGCGGCCCCGAACGTTGCAGCGATGTCGAGCGCGTGGCGGCAGCGCGATGGAATGGGGGTGGGATGGTCGAAGCTACCAAGTAAGCTCTCGAGTACTCCGGCGTCGCTCTACCGCTACATATACCATCGGCCCGCCGCCGCAACCACTCGCGCCGGCCCGGGCGAGCCGCCGGGCGGGTGGACGACCCGCCGGTCCCGCGCTATGCGATGCGCCCATGAGCGACCCCACCCGGCAGGACGGCGACGGCCTGCGCGACCTCGTCGCGCTGATGAACCGGCTCCTCGACCCCGACGGCGGCTGCCCGTGGGACCGCGAGCAGACCCTCGAGAAGCTCCGCCCCACCCTCGTCGAGGAGACCTACGAGGTGCTCGAGGCGATGGACGATCCGGGCCCCGGAGCGGCGGCGCACTGCGAGGAGCTCGGCGACCTGCTGCTCCAGATCGTGTTCCAGGCGGCGCTGCGCGCCCGCGAGGGCAAGTTCGGCATCGACGACGTGTGCCGCGGCATCGTCACGAAGCTCGTCCGGCGCCACCCTCACGTCTTCGGCGACGCGCAGGTGAAGGACGCCGGCGAGGTCCTCGCCAACTGGACGCGCATCAAGGCCACCGAGAAGGCCGGCGGGCCCCGCCGCGCGCTCGCGGGCGTGCCGCGCGCCATGCCGCAGCTCGTGCGGGCCTTCCGCCTCGCCGACAAGGCGGCGCGGGTCGGCTTCGACTGGCCGAGCCTGGCCGAGGTGCGCGCGAAGGTCACCGAGGAGCTCGCGGAGCTCGACGAGGCGGCCGCGAGCGGCGACCAGGCGGAGATGCAGGCGGAGCTGGGCGACCTCCTCTTCGCGCTCGTCAACTACGCGCGCCACGCGCACCTGGACCCGGAGGAGGCCCTGCGGGGCACCAACGCCCGCTTCACGGCGCGCTTCAACTACGTCGAGGACCGGGTGCGCGACTCGGGCCGGGAGCCGCACCAGGCGACGCTCGCCGAGATGGACGCGCTGTGGAACGAGGCGAAGAAGCGGGAGTAGCGCCTTCCCAATCCGCCACGCGTCTGCCAGTATCCCGGCCTCACCAGCGGAGGTGCTGCCATGCCGAGAGCCCGCCTCGCCCCTCTCTTCCTCGCCGCGTCCGCGCTCGTCGCCGCCTGCGCCCCGGCGGCGCGCGTGCCGCCCCAGCACCCGGCCGCCGAGAAGCCCATCGTGCTCGAGACGGCCGACGACCCGCTGGCGCTCACGGCCGTCGGCGCGCACTTCGCGGCCAAGGGGTGGGCCGCGGAGCACGAGACGGCGCTGGCGCAGCTCGTCCTCACGAGCCCCGCGAGGAAGAAGTACGGCGTCCGTGCCTACATGAACGGCAAGGGCGAGATCGACCGGCTGGTCCTCTTCAAGGGCTTCGTGATCAAGCCGGAGGCGCGCGGCTCAGCCAAGCTCCGCGAGCTCGTCGCCGAGCTCACGAACGACGTGAACGGGGTCGTCTACCAGCTCAGCACCGACGGCGCGCTCGTGTGCGCCACCTGGGTCTACTTCATCGACGCGCTCGATCCCCGGCTGCTCCAGCGGGCGCTGGAGCTGCTCGACGAGGTCGCGATCACGGTCGTCGCGAAGAAGGCGCCGGCCCTCATCGACATGCTGCAGTAGCCACCGCGCCGGGCCGGCGCCGGCGCGAACGTCTCAGGGCTGCGGCAAGTCCGCCGCCGCGGGCAGCCCGCCGGCCGCCCGCGCGGCGCGCGCCGCCCGCACGATCGCCGCCTCGAGGCAGTCGCGGGCGAGCAAGCCGACGCGGTGCAGCTCGCCGCGCGCCGTGCCGCAGGAGAGCGCGAAGACGATGTCGCCGTCGTAGAGCGTGCACGCGGGCGCGATCACGCGCGGGAGCGCGTCGGCGGCGAGCGCCGCCACCTTCGTCGCCGCGAGCTTGTCGAGGGCCGCGTTGGTCGCGACCACGGCGAGCGTCGTGTTCACCGGCGCGGCCGGCGCGGCCGCGGCGTCGAGGCGCCCCGCGCGCAGCAGCCGCGCCGCGTCCGCGAGGTCGCGGCCGTCGGGCGCGTCACGCAGGCCGGCGAGCGGCCGCCCGGTGGCGGGGTCGAGGATGTCGCCGAACGGGTTCGCCGCGACCAGGGCGAAGACGCACAGGCCGTCGGCCGTCCGCAGCCCGGCGGCGCCCAGCCCGCTCTTCATCGCGCGCTCGGGCCCGGCGACCTTACCGCAGGTGGCCCCGCAGCCCGCCCCCACGTTGCCCTCGGCCACGGGCCCCGCGGCCGCGGCCTGGGCGGCGGCGTAGCCCATCTCCGGCCCGGGCCGGACGCGGCCGTCGCCGAGCCAGAGGTCGAAGAGGATCGCCCCGGGCACAATGGGCACGCGGTGCCCGCGCACCTCGAAGCCGACGCCGCGCTCCTCGAGGAAGCGCACGAGCCCCGCGGCCGCGTCGAGGCCGAAGGCGCTGCCGCCCGCGAGGCACAGCCCGTGGACCTGCGGCGCCAGGCTGCCCGGCTCGAGCGGCTGCAGCTCCCGCGCGCCCACGGCGTTGCCGCGGATGCAGTAGCCGCCGGTCGCCCCGCCGGGGCACAGGATCGCCGTGGCCCCGGTCAGCGCCCGGTCGTCCTGCGCGTGGCCGACCAGCAGGCCGGGGACGGTCGTCTCGGGGGTCAGCTGGAGATCCGTCATGAGCGAAGCATAGAGCACGCCGCCCGGCCCCGGTAGGCGGCCCGCGGCGCGCTTGCGACTTGCACGCCGCGCCCGACCCCCATCGTGCAGGCCGCAGGCAGCCACGCGCGCGCGCGGAGCGCATCGCGGGTCGGGACGCGCGGTTGCGCGCCGGGCGACGCCGGCACGCCCATTGCTACGCATACGGGTCGAGCGAGGCGGCACATGACTGATCTGCTGTTCGTGATCATCACCATCGGGTTCTTTGCGCTGGCCCAGGCCTACGCCACGGGGCTGACCCGCGTGTGAGCTGAGGAGCGCGCCGTGTCCGGCTACGTGAAGTTCGAGTTCTCGCAGGCGCAGGACCCGGGCGGCGCGCGGATGCGCGACGCCCTCGTCGCCCACTTCCGGTACGAGCGCCTGGGCGCGATCCGGGTCGGACTGGTCCACGCCGTCGCCCTCGGGGGCGCGTTCCCCTGCGTCGTGGCCGGGTGGCCCGGGGCATTGCGCCGGTCCACGGCCGCGTTCGGCCTGGCGCTGTGGGCCGTGGGCTTCCTGGCGCTCCTCGTCGTCGGCGCGCTGGAGTACCGCTGGTACCGGAGGCTGGTCGGCTACGCGACGGAGCGCTCGGGGCCGGCCGGGGGGCGGCCGTAGGCGGCCGCGGCGGCGGAGTTACGCCCGCCCGCGTGGCTGTCGGGAGTCGATCATGGCGCTCAAGCCCCGTCTCAAGGACGTCCTCTGGATGGTCCCCGCGGTGGTCCTGCTGCTCGCTGTCGCGCTGGGGTCGCTCCACTACTACCGGACCCACAACCCCGTCGAGCAGCTCGCGTTCAAGGCGCGGCGGGTCAGCCTGGTGGATCGCGTCCAGCTCTCGCTGGCCTCGGCCTCGGAGGCGGAGAAGAGCGCCGTCCTCGGCGCCAGCGACCAGACCTCGCAGTCCTTCGCCGATCAGGCGCGCGCGGCCACGGCCGACGCGGAGCGGTCGCGCCTCGAGCTCGGGCGGCTGCTGAAGACGCGCAGCACCCAGCTCGAGCGGGACCTCTTCGCGCAGTTCTCCCAGTTCTTCGTCGCGCTGAAGCGCATCGACCACGACCTGCTCGGCCTGGCCGTCAAGAACACCAACCTGGCAAACGAAAATGGATTCCAGCGTCATGCCCGACCTTGCACATCGCAGGAGTACGAAGAAATGCCTGGCAATGCGCATTATTCTGTTGACCTGCCTGTCTGCGGGGATATCGTTCGGCCCAACGCCTCCCCTGTAGGCGCAGGAGTAGCCCAGCGTGAACCTAGGCTGCGGAATGACCCTGCCCCTGCTCGTCACGCCCGCATGAATTGACCTGATGCGGCACGGGCACTCCTTCAGGAGGAGCGCATGTCCCTGTCGCACAAGCAGAGCCGTTATCCAATTCTGCTGTTCGGCGTCGCAGGCGTCATTCTGCCTGCGGCCCCCGCCTGGGCCGAGCCCACGCCGCCGACCAGCGCCGCCGCGCCCGCGAGCGCCCCGGCGCCCGCGAGCGCCGCCGCGCCCACGAGCGTGCCCGCGGTCGCGCCCGCGGCGCCGCGCCCGGCCCCGCCATCGGTGGATGAACCGCGGCCCCCGGCCTGGCTGCGCCGGGTCTTCCGGGACGAGGACTGGAACGTCAACTTCCAGTCAACGTACGTGTGGCAGAAGCACCCCGGCTTCCCCGCCCCCTACGACGGCCCCCACAGCCTCGTGCACACCGCGGAGAGCGGCTACACGCTCACGGCCACGCTCATGCTCGGCTACCGCCCGTGGCGCGGGGCCGAGATCTTCGTCAATCCGGAGGTCATCCAGAGCATCGAGCTGTCCCACCTGCACGGCCTCGGCGGCTTCACCAACGCCGAGAACCAGAGGAACGGCAGCCCGGTCCCCTCCATCTACAGCGCCCGCGCCTTCGTCCGCCAGACCATCGGCCTCGGCGGCGCTTCGTCGCCCGTCGAGGCCGGCCCCAACCAGTTCGCGACCCAGGTAACCCGCCGGCGGCTCGTCATCACCGCCGGCCAGCTGGCAATCCCCGACGTCTTCGACAACAACGCCTACGCCCACGACGGTCGCACCCAGTTCATGAACTGGGCGCTGTTCACGCACGCCGCGTCCGACTTCGCGGCGGACGCGCGCGGCTACACCTGGGGGCTCGCGCTCGAGTACTACCGCGACGACTGGGCCTTCCGCTGGGGCCACTTCGCCCAGCCAAAGGAGTCCAACGGGCTCGCCCTCGATTTCGAGCTCTGGGAGCACTTCGGCGAGAACGTCGAGATCCAGCACGACCACCGCCTGTGGGGCCGCGCCGGCAAGCTACGGCTCATGGGCTTCTGCAACTACGCGCGCATGGGGAGGTTCGACGACGCCGTCGCCTACGCCTCCCTGCACGGCGGCCCCCCCGACTTCGCCCCCGTGCGCCGCAACCAGGCGAAGCTCGGCTTCGGCCTCGGGCTCGAGCAAGCGCTCGGCCGCGACCTCGGCCTGTTCGGCCGCTTCAGCTGGAACGACGGCCGCACGGAGACCTACGCCTTCACCGAGGTCGACCAGTCCGTCTCGGCGGGCCTCGCGCTGCGGGGCCGGCGCTGGTATCGTCCCCTCGACACCTTCGGCGTGGCCGGCGTGCAGAACGGCATCTCCGATGGACGCCGCGCCTTCCTCGCCGCCGGCGGCCTCGGCCCGTTCCTCGGCGACGGGCAGCTCCCCAGGTACGCGCCGGAGCGCATCCTCGAGGCCTACTACGCGCTCGCGGCGCTCAAGGGCCTCTGGGCGACGGGCGGCTACCAGTTGATCGGCAACCCCGGCTACAACGCCGAGCGCGGGCCGGTGAGCGTCTTCAGCGTGCGGCTTCACCTGGAGCTGTGAGCCCTCTTCGCACTTGACACCGCTCGTCAGGAAGGCTACTTATACGCGGTTTTCGGGCGGCCCCCGGCGGCCGTGTTCAAGGAGTCAGCTTTGGCGAACGTAGCGTCCGCAGAGAAGCGCAACCGCCAGCGGATCAAGCGGCGGGCGCGGAACCTCACGCACCTCACCCCCATGCGCACCTACGTCAAGCGTGCGCTCTCGGCCTTCGAGGACAAGGATCCGGCCAAGGTCAAGGCGGCGCTCGCGAAGGCGGTCCGCTTCATCGACAAGGCGGCGCAGAAGGGCGTGATCAAGAAGGAGACCGCGTCCCGCAAGATCTCCCGCCTGACCCGCGCGGCCAACAAGGCCGCCGCCCCGGCCGCCTAAGCCTTCGTCGCCCACCGCCAGCCTGGCGCGGCGCGCTCCATGCGCGCGCCGCACGCGCTCGTGCGCCGTCAGGCCGCCCCGCAGAGCTCCAGCACCAGCCGCTCCAGCACCAGCTCGTCACCGAGCCGGCTCCCCTTGAGCGCGCGGTCCGCCTGGTACAGCGCCTCGAAGGTGCGGGCCAGGGTGCCGGCCTTGAGCCGGCGCGACTGCTTGACCAGCCCCTCGACGAAGAAGGGCGGGATGCCGAGCGCCTGGGCCACCTCCTCGCGCCCGGCCCCGCGCCGGTCGAGGTCCCGCACGCTGTAGAGCTGCCGGAAGTGGCGCGTCACCATGAAGAGGATCTTGACCGCCGCCTCCTTGGCCGCGAGCATGCGGCCGAGCTGATGGAGCGCGCGCCGGGCGTCGCCGTCGCCGACGGCGTTCGCGAGATCGAAGACCGAGTGCTGCCGGGTCTCGGCGACCACCTCCTCGACGTCGGCCACGGTGATGCGCTTGCGCCCGCCGGCGTACAGCGAGAGCTGCTCGAGCGCCGAGGCGAGCTGCGCGAGATCGGCGCCGATGACCTGCACGAGCAGCTCCGCCGCGCCCGCCTCGAGCGACACGCCCTGACGCCGCGCCTCGCCGTCCACCCACGGCCGGAGCTGCCGCTCGTACGGCGGGTCGTACTTCACCACCGCCCCGCGCTTCTTCAGGTCGATGAAGAACTTGCGGCGCTGGTCGGCGGTCTCCGCGACCATGAGGACGCAGGTGGTCGGCGACGGCTCGCGGGCGTAGGCCGCGAGCGCCTCGAAGTCCTCGGCCTCGAGCTCGTCGGCGTCCTTGGCGAGGACGAGGCGGCGCTTGGCGAGCATCGGCAGCGTGTGCGCGGCCGCCACGATGCGCTCGCCCGGGTGCGCCGCCTCCTTGCAGTCGATGACGTCGAGGTTGAACGCCTTCGTGCGCTCCTCGAGCACGGCCTCGCGGATCGCGTTCACCGCGCGCGTGACGAGGAACCGCTCCTTGCCGAAGAGGTAGTAGATCGGGGCGATCTCGCCGCGGCGTACCTCGGCGATGACGTCGCGCTCGCTGTCACGGGTACCGGCCACGGCGTCTCAGTCTAGTGCCGCGGTCCGGCCCGGGCAACCGCCGGCTACGGGAACGCCTGCGCGACGCGGCCGCGGCGCATGATGAAGCTGAAGTTGCCGGTGATGTGGCCGCTCGCGAGGCCGGGGTACTCGGGCGACAGGTACTGCGGGCGCAGGTCGACGAGCGCGAGATCGAACTCGGCGGCGAGGTGCTCGCCGAAGTCGACGCTGTACGCGCCGCCGTCGGTCGAGTCGCAGCCGCCGCCGGGGGTGCAGCCCCGGCTGCCGAGCTGGGTGAAGCGGATCCAGGAGGAGTAGCCGAGCGTCGGGTTGGTGTCGGCGTAGACGATGCCGACGGCGATCTTCTGGAGCTCGCCGCCGGCGCAGGTGTGCAGCAGGCTGAGCGCGACGCGCACCGGCGAGACCGGCGCCTGCCCGCCCGTCTCGTAGCTCACCGGCGGGTTGAGCGCGCCGCCGGCGTAGATCGGGATCTGCTCCCCGAGGTGGGCGGCGACCGCCTCGAGGTTGATGACGTCGATGATGAGGGAGTCGACGTTCTCCACCTCGGCGCCGGAGTGCTGGAGCCGGATGCGGAGCTGATCGAGGGGGTGGTTCCGGACCGGGTCGTCGACCGGCTCGGCGGCGAAGAAGGACGGGTCGAGGTCGTAGTTCGGCGCGTTCAGGTCCGTGCGGTCGGTGTCGACGCCGAGGCACTCGGCGATGAACACGCTCCCCCGCACCTCACCCGTGCCCTCGCCGATGCGGCACCCGAGCAGCGTGCCGGCGAGCGCGAGGGCGAGCGCGGCCGCGCCGCCGCGGATGACGGCGCGCCTCACGCCCCGCCTCCCACGACGCGGACCGGCGCGCCGCGCCCGAGGCCCAGGCGCGCGGCGCCGGAGCCGTCACGCACCGCGACCTCGAGGAACCCGCCGGAGCCGATCAGCGCCAGCAACGCGCCCGGCGCGGCCTCGCCATACGTGCGGCTCAGACCCATGATCACCTCTCCCCCGGCTTCGATGCGCAGACGGGAGCCCGCGCGCTCGAGGTCCGCGGCGCGGATGCTCGTGACGAGGTTGCCGAAGCGGTCGACGTGGATCACCTCGCCGCACAGGACCGCCCCCTCGCGCCGCGGCCGCGGCAGCGCGAGACGCACGAGCCGCGCGTCGTCGAGCGGCGGGCCGAACGCCGCGGCCGGCACGCCGCGGGCGAGGTACGCGGCCGCCGGCGCGAACACGTCCCGGCCGTGGAACGTGGCGCTCGCCGGCTCGCGGCGCAGCGCCGGCTCCGTGAGCTGGTGCACCCGGAGCGGCGGCTGCGCCGCCAGCGTGAGGACCCCGTTGTTGGGCCCGACGAAGCGCGCCGTGGGCGTGTCGATGAGGATCGGCTCGCGCGCCGTGCCCACGCCGGGATCGACGACCGCGAGGTGCACGGTGCCGGCGGGGAAGCTCCCCGCCGCCTCGCGGAGCACGAGCGCCCCGCGGAAGACGTCCTGGGGCGGGATCTCGTGCGTGACGTCGACGAGCCGCGCCGCCGGGGCGAGGCCCAGGATGACGCCCTTCATCGCCGCGACGTACGCGTCGGCGGTCCCGAAGTCGCTGAGCAGCGTGATGATCGCCGGCGCGGGCATCGCTTCGCGCGATTATACGCATCCGGCGGCGAGCAGGGCAATCGGGGGGCTCGGATTGAACAGGGAGGCGGGGAGACGGGGAGTCTGGATTGGGTTGGGTCCTGCCAGCGCGCGCGTGACCGCCCGACGCGCGTGTCGGCACAACGAAACCCAAGCAGTTCTCCCCGCCTCCCCGTCTCCCTGTGAATTCCTTTCTCATACACCCGTTGACCCGCGGACAGAGCTTGCGTTAGCGTGGGGGCCTCAGGTGGGTGGCCTGGGGCCACGTTGTCAGAGGAGGGGTTCGATGAGGGTGCTCGACAGCTTCTTCCTGCCGCGCGCCGTGGCCGTCGTCGGGGCGTCGGCGGATCCCGACAAGGTCGGGTTCGCCGTGCTCCGCAACGCGCTGTACGGCAGCATCGAAGGGCCGCCCGAGCGCGCCCGCGGCTTCGACGGCGAGGTGTACGCGGTCAACGCCAAGGGCGGGGAGATCCTCGGCCAGAAGGCCGTGACCCGGCTGAGCGACCTGCGCGCCCCGGTCGACCTCGCGGTCATCGCGATCCCGGCGCCGCTCATCCCCGCCGCCGTCGACGAGTGCGGCCGCAAAGGCATCCGCGCCGTGGTGGTCATCACCGCCGGCTTCTCGGAGGTGGGGGAGGCGGGCGCCGCGCTCGAGCGCGAGATGCTCGCCGCCGCCGCGCGCCACGGGGTGCGCCTCGTCGGCCCCAACTGCCTGGGCGTCATCGCCGCCGAGAAGCGGCTGAACGTGTCGTTCGCCTACGAGACGCCGCCGGCGGGCAGCATCTCGCTGCTCAGCCAGTCGGGCGCGGTGTGCACCGCCCTCATCAGCTACGCCTTCGAGGAGCACATCGGCTACCGGCACTTCGTCAGCATGGGCGACAAGTGCGACGTCGAGGACGCCGAGATCCTCGACTACTTCGCCAGCGACGGGAAGACGAGCTGCATCGCGCTCTACATCGAGTCGCTCAAGCAGCCGCGGGCCTTCTACGAGGCCGCCCGGCGCGCCACGCGCAAGAAGCCGGTGGTCGCGATCAAGGTCGGCCGCACCGCCGCGGGCGCCTCGGCCGCCTCGTCGCACACCGGCAGCATCGCCGGCGCCGACGCCGCGTACGAGGCCGCGTTCCGCCAGGCCGGCGTGCAGCGCGCCCGCACCCTCGCGGGCTTCATCGACATGACCCGGGCGCTCGCGAGCCAGCCCCTGCCCCGCGGCCGCCGCATCGCCGTGCTCACGAACGCCGGCGGCCCCGGCGTCATCACCGCCGACACGCTGCACGACCTGGGCCTCGACATCGTCACGCTGCGCCCCGCGACCGTCGAGCGCCTCAGCGCCATCAGCCCGCCGTCGTGGTCCCACGGCAACCCCGCCGACATCATCGGCGACGCCGGCCCCGACCGCTACCGCGACGCGCTGCGCATCCTCAACGCCGCCGACGAGGTCGACGGGGTCGTGCTCCTCATGACCCACCAGTCGATGACCCGGCCGCTGAAGATCGCCGAGGCCGTCGTCGACGTCATCCCCGAGCTGCGCAAGCCGGTCACCGCGTCGTTCATCGGCCAGGGCGGCGAGGAGGCGGAGGACTTCCTCGAGCGGCGCGGCGTGCCCGAGTTCGACTTCCCGGAGCGCGCGGCCGAGGCGATGGCCGCGCTGTGCCAGCGCGCCGACATCGTGCACCGCATCCAGGCGCGGGAGGAGGCGTAAGCCATGGGGACGAAGGAGATCGTGCAGGCCGCGCTCGCCGCGGGGCGCACCAACCTGAGCCAGGGCGAGTGCCGCCGCATCCTGGGCGCGGCGGGCGTGCCGCTCAACGCCTCCGCGTTCGCCGCGACCCGCGCGGAGGCGGTCGCGGCCGGCGACCGCATCGGCTACCCCGTGGTGCTCAAGGTCGTGTCGGACCAGATCGTCCACAAGACCGAGGCCGGCGGCGTGTGCCTCGGCGTGCGCGGCCCCGACGAGCTCGCCCGCGCCTTCGACGATATGATGGCGACGGTACGGACCAAGGCGCCCGGCGCCGTGGTCGACGGCGTCCAGGTGGACGAGCAGCTCGGCGGCGTCGAGCTCATCGTCGGCGCCACGCGCGACGCGCAGTTCGGGCCCATGGTGATGTTCGGCCTCGGCGGCATCTTCGTCGAGGTGTACAAGGACGTGACCTTCCGCCTCGTGCCCATCGCCCCGGCGGACGCCCACGACATGATCGAGGAGGTGCGCGGCAAGGCCATCTTCCAGGGCGCGCGGGCGCACCCCCGGGCCGATCGGGGCGCGCTCGCGGCCGTGCTGGTCGCGGTCTCGAGCCTGGTCGAGCGCAACCCCGAGATCCGCGAGCTCGACATCAACCCCCTCGTGGTCACGCCGAAGGGCCTGCGCGGCCTCGACGCGCGCATCCTGCTCACGGCCCCGGCGGCCCCGACGGCCGCGGCGGCGCCGGCGGCGGCCGCCGCCCTGTAGTCGGGGCAGCGCCGGCAGCATCGGAATAGTGCAGGGGCAGCGCCGCCCCATCGCCCGCCGCATTGACTTGGAGCACGACCACCGGCAGCATGCGCCGTTGCCGTTCTGAGGTGTGACATGGACAAGAGAGTCGGATCTGCTGACGAGGCCGTACGCGACATCCGCGACGGGATGACGCTCGCGGTCGGGGGCTTCGGGCTGTCGGGCAACCCGGAGCACCTGATCCACGCGCTGCACCGCAAGAAGGTCAAGGATCTCACGATCATCAGCAACAACTGCGGCATCGACGACAAGGGGCTCGGGATCCTCCTCGCCGCCGGCCAGGTGCGCAAGATGGTCTCGAGCTACGTCGGCGAGAACAAGAACTTCGAGCGCCAGTACCTCGAGGGGCGGCTCGAGGTCGAGCTGTGCCCGCAGGGCACCCTGGCCGAGCGCCTGCGCGCCGGCGGCGCCGGCATCGGCGGGTTCTACACCCCCACGGCCTACGGCACCGAGCTCGCCCTGGGCAAGGAGGTCCGCGAGATCGACGGGCGCTGGTACGTGCTCGAGAAGCCGCTCAAGGCCGACTTCTCGCTCGTCAAGGCGTGGAAGGGCGACCGCTGGGGCAACCTCGTCTACCGCAAGACGGCGCGCAACTTCAACCCGATGATCGCCACCTGCGGCGCCGTCTGCATCGCCGAGGTCGAGGAGATCGTCGAGCTGGGCGCGCTCGACCCCGACGCGGTGCACACGCCGAGCATCTACGTCCACCGGCTCCTGCAGGGGGAGCGGTACGAGAAGCCCATCGAGCAGCGCACCGTCCGGAAGCGGGCGTGAGGAGGGAGACTTCAATGCCGCTCACCCGTGAGCAGATCGCCCGCCGCGTGGCCCAGGAGCTCCGCGACGGCTACTACGTCAACCTCGGCATCGGCATGCCGACCCTCATCGCGAACTACATCCCGTCCGGCATGGAGGTCATCCTCCAGTCGGAGAACGGGATGCTGGGCGTCGGCCCCTTCCCCTACGAGGGGGAGGAGGACCCGGACCTCATCAACGCCGGCAAGCAGACCATCTCCGAGATCAAGGGCTGCTGCTACTTCTCGTCGGCCGAGTCCTTCGCCATGATCCGCGGCGGCAAGGTGGACCTGTGCGTCCTCGGGGCCATGCAGGTCTCGGCCCAGGGCGACCTCGCCAACTGGATGATCCCGGGCAAGATGATCAAGGGCGCCGGCGGCGCTATGGACCTCGTGGCCGGCGCGCGCCGGGTCATCGTCATGATGGAGCACGTCGCCAAGGACGGGAGCCCCAAGATCCTCGACGCCTGCGACCTGCCGCTGACGGCGATCAAGGCGGTGCACCGGATCATCACCGACCTCGCCGTCATCGACGTCACGCCCGAGGGGCTCGTGCTGCGCGAGGTCGCGCCCGGCCACACGGCCGACGCGGTGCAGCACGCGACCCAGCCCCCACTGATCGTGGATCCCGCCCTCAAGACCATGGCATTGTAGCCTCACCCTCCATGTCCGACTCACGCAAGCGCTGGGAAGAGCAGACGCTGCGGCCAGCGGCCGCGAAGGGCGGCGGCCGCGCCGCGCGGCGGCAGACCGATGCCGGCCTCCCGCTGCCGGACGTCTTCGGCCCCGCGGACGTCGCCGGCCTCGACGTGGACCGCGACCTGGGCTGGCCGGGCGAGTTCCCGTTCACCCGCGGCGTGCAGCCCACGATGTACCGTGGCCGCCACTGGACCATGCGCCAGTACGCCGGGTTCGGCACCGCCGCGGAGTCGAACCGGCGCTACCGCTACCTGCTCGAGCACGGCCAGACCGGGCTGTCGGTCGCCTTCGACCTGCCCACGCAGATGGGGCGTGACAGCGACCACCCGCTCGCCCGCGGGGAGGTCGGCCGCACCGGCGTCGCCATCGACTCCCTCGAGGACATGCGCGAGCTCCTCGACGGGCTGCCGCTCGACCGGGTCTCCACGTCGATGACCATCAACGCGACCGCGGCGACGCTGCTCGCCCTCTACGTCGCGGTGGCGGACGAGCGCGGCGTGCCGCGGGACCGGCTCACGGGCACGATCCAGAACGACATCCTCAAGGAGTACATGGCCCGCGGCACGTACATCTACCCGCCGCGGCCCTCGATGCGCCTCATCGTCGACACCTTCGCCTTCTGCAAGGCCGAGGTGCCGCGCTGGAACACGATCTCCATCTCCGGCTACCACATCCGCGAGGCCGGCTGTGACGCGGTGCAGGAGGTCGCCTTCACGCTGGCGGACGGCCTCGCGTACGTCGAGGCCGGCCGCTGCGCCGGGCTCGCGCCGGACGAGCTCGGGCCCCGGCTCTCGTTCTTCTTCAACGCGCACAACGACTTCCTGGAGGAGATCGCGAAGTTCCGCGCCGCGCGGCGCCTCTGGGCGCGGCTCATGCGCGAGCGCTTCGACAGTCGGGACCCGCGCGCGCAGGCGCTGCGGTTCCACACCCAGACCGCCGGTTCGATGCTGACCGCGCAGCAGCCTCTGCTGAACCTCGTCCGCACGACGGTCCAGGCCCTGAGCGCCGTGCTCGGCGGCACCCAGTCGCTGCACACGAACGCGTACGACGAGGCGCTGGCCCTGCCGAGCGAGGAGGCCGCGCGCCTGGCGCTGCGGACCCAGCAGGTGCTGGCCTACGAGTCGGGCGTCGCCGACGTCGTCGACCCGTTCGCGGGCTCCTACGCGGTCGAGGCGCTCACCGACGCCATCGAGCGCGGCGCCCGGGCCTACCTCGCCCGCATCGACGAGCTCGGCGGGATGGTGGCGGCGATCGAGCAGGGCTATCCGCAGCGCGAGATCGAGCGCCGGGCCTACGAGTACCAGCGCTCGATCGAGGAGCGCGCCCGCATCGTGGTCGGCGTCAATGACTTCGTCAGTGACGAAGCGGCGCCGCGCGAGCTGCTGAAGCTCGATCCGGGCGTCGAGCGGGAGCAGGTCGCGCGCGTCGCCGCGCTGCGGGCCCGCCGCGACGCCGCGCGGGCGCAGGGCGCGCTCGCGGCGCTCGACCGGGCGGCCGGAGGCTCCGATAACCTGCTCGTGCCGATCCTGGACGCGGTCAAGGCGCGGTGCACGGTCGGCGAGATCGCCGACGTCCTGCGCCGCCGGTTCGGCGAGCACCGCGAGATCGCGGTGCGCTGAGCGCCGCCGCTTCCACCCCCGCGTTTTTGTATTGATTTGCGCCAATCACGCGACTAACGTGGAGTTTCTGGCTGGGGACCATTGGCCGCGGCACGGGGACAGTCGCCATGACCAAGTCTGATCTCATCGAGAAGATTGCTGAGCAGTTGAAGCTGCCCAAGGGCAAGGCCGAGACCATCGTCAACTCGATCTTCGATTCCATGGAGGTCGCGTTGACCAAGGGCGAGCGGATCGAGATCCGCGGGCTCGGCAGCTTCGAGGTCCGGTCGTACAAGGCCTACGAGGGCCGCAACCCGCGCACCGGCGATCCGGTCGGGGTGCAGCCCAAGCGCCTGCCGTTCTTCAAGGTCGGCAAGGAGTTGAAGGAGCGCGTGAACGCCTCCCGCGACCAGGCCGCCCCGCCCTCGTCCTCGCAGAGCAGCCCCGAGACGCCGGTCGCGGCGTCGTCACACTCCTGAAGGGACCCTGGAAGGGTCCCTTCGACCCCCCCCGTAGCCCGTCCGCTTGACCTCCCCTGACCTGTGGCTCAGCACTCGCGCGCGAGGCGGCGCCGGCGCTGCGGCAGGCGGAGCACGTGGCGCGACAGCGCCCGCACCAGCGTGGCCTTGGCGTCGGCCAGGACCTGCAGGCCCGCCACCCGCGCGGCGTACAGCTCGACCATGTCGTCGTCGAACAGGAGCAGCGGCAGCCAGCGGGTCATGCCCGCCGGGCCATAGATCATCTCGGCGATGCGCCGGTCGACGTTGAGCTCCCGGCCGACGGTCGCCGCCCGCATGGCCTGGCGGTAGCCGGCGAAGCCGAGGTCACCGGTCGCGAGCCCCGCGAGGGCGGTGTCGGCCGCCAGGATACCCTGCCACAGCCCGACCGCGATGCCCTCGCCGCTGAGCGGGTCGATGCCGGCCGCGTCCCCGCACAGGAGCAGGTGGGGCGCCGCGACCGGCGACTCGGGGTCGTAGGCCCACGCCGGCCAGCCCACGAGCGGGCCGGTGAGCGTGAGCGCCCGTTCCCGCAGCCCCTCCCCGAGCAGGGCGTGGAGGCGGCGGCCGCCCAGGGCGCCGGAGGCGAGCCGCAGGCGAGCCTCGACGTTGCCGGTCAGCGGGTGGTGCATGAGGCCGACGTTGGCGCCGCCGCCCGGGGTGGGGAACACCCAGAGATAGCCGCGCAGGCCGGCGCGCATGGGCGTGAAATCGAAGGTGAGCACGTCGGCGCCGGGCGCCGCGGCGACCTGGCCCTGGAACAGGCACAGCGGCGCGACCCGCGGGGCGTGGACCTGCCGCCGCACGAGTGACCCGGCCCCGTCGGCGCCCACGAGCACCCGGGCCTCATAGCGCCCGGCGCTGGTCTCCACCTCGACCGCCCCGCCGCCCACCGCGAAGCGCGTGAGCGCCTCGCCCTCGTGCACCTCGACGCCGGTGGCGCGGGCCTGCTCGAGGAGGTCGGCGTCGAGCTCGAGGCGGCGGATGACCGCGATCGGGCGCTTGAGGCGCACCTCGCGGCGGTAGCGGCCGAAGCGGATCTCACCCCGGGCGAGGGTCGCGGCCGGCACCCGGCGCGTGAGCCCGAGCGTGAGCAGCGCCTCGCCCACGTGCCCGGTGAGCGCGCCGCCGCAGGCCTTGGGCCGGGGGAAGCGCGCGCGGTCGATCACGAGGACGCGGCGCTCCGGCGCGCGGCGGCGGAGGCGAACGGCGCAGGCGAGGCCGGCGGGGCCGGCGCCCGCGACGATGACGTCGAGCGGGGTCGTGGGGGGCCTCGCGGGCAAAATTAGATGCTAGATGCTGGCGGTGGCCTCGCCGGTGACGGTGGCCTGGAAGGTGCCGGCCGGGATGGGGTCGCCCGGCTTCAGCCGGACCGTCATGCGGATGAAGACCTTGAAGGTCTGGCGGAAGTTGGTCGCGAACTTGTCGAAGAGCGTGGCGGCGTCGGCCGTGAGCTGCACGTCGACGCACGAGCCGGAGCTGCAGGCGCTCTGCGCGGGGATCGGGGGCAGCGTGCCGATCTGCACGCAGAGCGGGTTGCCGCTGGCGTCCTGATCGTCGATGGCCGTGGCCGCCTCGGGGCCGAGCCACACCTCGACCTCCGGGGTCGCGTAGTTGAGCCCGTTGCTGTAGTCGGACAGGTAGAGCCGCTTGAGCATCACGTGCGTGAACGACGGGATGTTCGAGGCCACGTTGGCCAGCTCAGGGGCCTCCTGGGCCAGGTTGATCTCGTTGACGAGGACGACGACCGGGGCGGCCTCGCAGCTCCCGGTGACGCACTCGAGGCCGTACGTGGAGCACTGGTCGCCAGCGGCGGTGGCGATGGTGCAGCAATCGACGGTGGGGCACGGCACGGCCGGCACCACGGGCGCGGTGCCGCCGAGCTGCCGCCACTGCTGCGGCACCATGCTGTCGGCGTCCACCGTGAAGCTCTTCCGGGGCAGCTTGAACGAGTACGACAGGAGATCGCTCGAGAACAAGCCGCACGCGACGCCACCCGCCATCAGCGTCGCGACACCGAGACCCAACCACACACGAGTGTGACGCACCAGGTGCCTCCTCGGGAAGAATCCCTAGACCTGCTCTGGATGTTAGTGGATGCCTCGCGGGTGAGCAACCCAGGGGGGCGCCTGCGGGTGGTCTGCATCGTGCGCGGGAAGATACCGGCCACGGGCACGGGCCGGGGCACGGGCACGAGCGCCGCGCCTGAACAGGCTGGCCGGCGAGGGACGCGCACCCTCGTGCCCGTGCCCGTGCCCCCGCCCGTGCCCGGTCTGGTCCGGTTGCAGCGGCGGTCCGCGTCCGCGCCCGGGCTCACCGCGCCGGCCGCGTCGCCACCATCGCCACGACGCCCGTCCGCCGCACGCGGTGGCTGAGGCCCGCGAGCTTCGTCGCGAGCTCCGCCGGCGGGCGCGCCGTCACGCGGAAGCCGAGCGGCGCGAAGTAGGCGGGCAGGTCGGTCGTGATCCAGACGCGGCGAGTGGGGAACCGGGCGCACAGCAGCCTCACCAGCATCGTGCCGAGGCCGCGGCCGCGGAAGGGCGCGAGCACGCCGAGGCAGCCGAGCTCGAAGCAGCGGCCGTACGGCTTCACGCGGGCGAAGCCGGCGCGCCGGGCGCCGACCGTGGCGATGACGAACTGCTCGTGGCTCACGCGCTCGCCGTCGAGGTCGAGGGCGCGGATCGCGCGCGTGAGGAACGGCAGGTCCGCCGCCGTCGCCGGCCGCACCCCGGGCGCCGCCGGGAGCGCGAGCTTGCGCCCGCGCGGCAGGCGCTTGAGCGCCGCCTCGCGCGCGAGCGCCCGCCCCTGGCCCGCCGCGGCGGTGAACCAGCGCAGCCGCAGCCGGCCGCGGCCGCGAGTGTAGCGGGCCCCCTGCCCCGCCTGGTGCTGCGCGAGGCGGCGGGCGAGGTCGGTCGTGACGCCGGTGTACAGCGTCCCGTCCCCGCACTCGAGGACGTAGACCCACCAGAGACGGCTCGGCGCCGCGCGGGTCACGGCGCCGTGCGGCCGCGGCCCGCGGCGGTGAGCCGCGCCAGGACCTGCGCGGCCGCCGAGTACGGGTCGAGCTGCCGGGCCGCGATCGCGGCCGCGAGCGCGTCGAGGCCGCCCGGCCCCGCCGCCGCGTCCGCCGCGGCGAGGAGCTGCTCGCGCAGCGCGCCGTCGAGCTCCGCGCGCGCCCGCTCGCGCCGCCGCGCCTCGGCCCGGCCCGGGTCGGCGCCGCCGCGGTGGCGCTCGACCGCGGCGACCACGGCGTCGACGCCCTCGCCGCGCAGCGCGACGGTCTGGACGATCTCGACGAGGGGCGCGCCCTCGGGGCGCAGCTCCAGCATGTTGCGCAGGTCCCGCACGGTGCGGTCGACGCCCTCGCGGTCGGCCTTGTTCACGACCAGCACGTCGGCGATCTCGAGGATGCCGGCCTTGAGCGCCTGCACGGCGTCGCCCAGGCCGGGGACCGTCACGACGATCGAGGTGTGGGCCGCGGCGACGATCTCGATCTCGTCCTGCCCCACGCCGACGGTCTCGACGAGGACGACCTCGTACCCCGCGGCGTCGAGGACGGCCACGACGTCGCTGGTCGAGCGCGAGAGCCCGCCGAGGTGGCCGCGCGTCGCGAGCGAGCGGATGAAGACGCCCTCGTCGGTGAAGTGGCGCTGCATGCGGATGCGGTCGCCGAGGATCGCGCCGCCCGAGAAGGGGCTCGTCGGATCGACGGCGACCACGCCGACCCGGAGGCCCTGCTTGCGGTAGCGCTCGATGAGGCAGTCGACGAGCGTGCTCTTGCCGCTGCCCGGGTTGCCGGTGATGCCGACGATGTGGGCGCGGCCGGTGGCCGGGTAGAGCGCCTTCAGCGCGGCGAGCGCGCTCGGGGCGCGGTCGTCGAGGTCGCGCATGAGCTGCGCGGTCGCGCGCACGTCCCCCTGGAGCGCCCGCTCGGCGAGGGACGGCATGTCACGCGGCCGCGCGCGCGCGGACGTGCTCGGCCACCCAGCGCACGATGTCCTGCGTCGAGGCGCCCGGCTTGAAGATCGCCGCCACCCCGGCCTGCGTGAGCGCCGCGACGTCGTCGTCGGGGATGATGCCGCCGCCGAAGACCAGCACGTCGTCGGCGCCGCGCGCCCTGAGCGCCTCCATGACGGCGGGGAAGAGCGTCAGGTGCGCCCCCGAGAGGATCGAGAGGCCGACGGCGTCGACGGCCTCCTGCACGGCCGCCGCGGCGATCATCTCCGGCGTCTGGTGCAGCCCGGTGTACACCACCTCGTACCCGGCGTCCGCGAGCGCCCGCGCCACCACCTTCACGCCCCGGTCGTGCCCGTCGAGGCCCGGCTTCGCCACCAGGATCCGGATCTTCCGCTCGGCCATGTCACAGCCCTCCGCGTCCCTGCCGCGCTGCTTAGATGATCCCTGCGTCCTTGAGCACGGCCCGCGCGATGACGATGCGCTGGATCTCGCTCGTGCCCTCGTAGATGCGCGCCACGCGCACGTCGCGGTAGTGCCGCTCGACGTCGTACTCCTTCACGTAGCCGTAGCCGCCGTGGATCTGCAGCGCCCGGTCGCACACCCGGCCCGCCGCCTCGGCGGCATAGAGCTTCGCCATCGACGCCTCGCGCGTGAAGGGCCGCCCGTGCTCCTTGAGCCAGGCCGCGCGCAGCGTGAGGAGGCGCGCCGCCTCGAGCTCGGTGGCCGAGTCGGCGAGCATCCACTGGATGCCCTGCTGGTCGGCGATGGGGCCGCCGAAGGCCTGCCGCTCGCGCGCGTAGGAGCGGGCCGCGTCGAGCGCCGCGGTGCCGATGCCGGTCGCCTGCGAGCCGATGCCGATGCGGCCGCCGTCGAGCGCCGTCATCGCGATGCGGAAGCCGTCGCCCGGCACGCCGAGGACCGCGTCGTCGCCGACCCGGCAGTCGTCGAAGATGAGCGGCACCGTCGACGAGCCGCGCAGGCCCATCTTGTCCTCGTGCTTGCCGGCGCTGAGGCCCGGCGCGCCGCCGGGCACGAGGAAGGCGGTGATGCCCTTGGGTCCGCGGCCCGGCTCGGTGCGCGCCCAGACGACGATGACGCCCGCCCGGTCGCCGTGCGAGATCCACTGCTTGGTGCCCGAGAGCGTCCAGCCGCCGGGCACCCTGGTCGCGGTCGTGCGGAGCGCCGCGGCGTCGGAGCCGGCCTGCGGCTCGCTGAGCGCGAAGGCGCCGCACAGGTACTCCCCCGACACGAGGCGCGGCACGTGCCGCCGCCGCTGCTCGTCGCTGCCGTACTTCACGACGATCTCGGCGACCATGTTCGTGACCGAGACCGGGACCGCGGTGGCGGCGCAGCCCCCCGCGATCTCCATCATCGCCAGCGCGAAGGCGACGGGGCCCGCGGCCGCGCCGCCGAGCTCCTCGGGCACGTTCACGCCGAGGAGGCCCAGGGCGGCGAGCTGCCGCAGCTCCGCCGCGGGGAAGACGGCGTCGCGGTCGCGCTCCCGGGCGCGGGGGCGCAGCTCCCTGGCGGCGAAGTCCCGCGCGGTCTCGCGGATCAGGCGCTGCTCGTCGGTGAGCTCGAAGTCGATCATCCCTGCCCTCCGTCCTGTCACTCCCCTGCGGCCCAGCGGGGACGAGCTACTCGAAGAGGTACGACGCCTTGGTGATCTCGCCCAGCGGATCGGTGAAGCGCCAGCCGCCGGCCTTGGCGGTCACGCACTCGGCGTAGGCCTCCATGCCCGCGCCCCACGGCTCGGGCGAGGAGAAGCCGACCGACGAGGTCTTGCCGCCGGCGCCGATGTAGAACGTGAGCTGGTAACTCGCGGGCGCCCCGGCGCAGGTCTTGAGCTCCCGCTCGTGCCGGTGCACGTCCGCCGAGATCTTGTCGCCGTCCCACACCCGGTGCCGCTGCTTGGGCCGGAACGACGCCGGAAACTCGAGCTCGGCCTCGCCGCCCTTCGGCCGCGGGAAGCGGACGTCCTTGGCGATGGCGAGCACGCAGCGCTCGACGGCGAAGGCGCCGAGGTCGCTCACGTAGCCGAGCTTCTTGACCCCGCCGTCCCGGGCGACGCGGTACTTGAGCGTGACGGTGCCGCCGACGTAGCCGAGCCGCTTGTGCTTGCTGAAGCACTCGCCGAAGGCCTCGAGCTTCGGCTGCATCACGCGGTTGATGTCGGTCTCGTCGAGGGTGCCGAGGAGGCCGTCGCCGCCGAGGCGCATGCCGTCGTCGGCGGCCGGCGCGGCCTCCTGCGACGGCCGGTCGGGCGCGGGCGGCTCGGCCGGCCCTCTGGCGGGCGGCGGCGGGCTGGACCCGCACGCGAGCAGCGCGAGCGAGGCGACGGTGGACAGCAGGATCGTGAACCGGCGAGCGTTCATCATGGTCATCGGGGTGTTGCGACTCGGGTGTGGGAGCTGCGGATCACCACGCCGGCTGGAACTCGAACGTCCAGGTCCACATGACGGCGTTCGGCAGCTCGGGCATGGACCAGCCCTGGATCTCTTCGGCGATGCAGCTCTCGACGGCCGGGCTCTTGAGCGTCGTCTGGAGCACCTCGACCTTGCTCGCCTTGCCGTTGGTGCCGATGCGCATCTTCATCGTCACCTTGCCGACGAGGCTGCGGTCGCCGCGGCGCTCGAGCTCGCGCTGGTAGCAGCGCGCGACCTGCGTGCCCTTCTTCGTGAAGTAGTCGTTGAGCTCCTCCACCTTGTCCGCCGGCAGCGAGCCCATGTCGTTCGGCCCGGGGGCGGGCCGCGCGGGCTCCTCGCCGGCGTTGCCGCCGGTGTTCGGCGGCGGCTGGCTCGTGCTGGGGCCACAGGCACACAGCGAGACGGCGAGCAGCGCGGCAGCGAAGAGCTTCATGGCGTTCCTCCGTCTACTACCCCTTCGTGAGCGCCGAGGCGATGACCATGCGCTGGACCTCGCTCGTGCCCTCGTAGATCTCGGTGATCTTGGCGTCGCGGAAGTGCCGCTCCACCGGGTACTCCGTGACGTAGCCGTAGCCGCCGAAGATCTGCACCGCCTCCTTGGCCGCGCGGTTCGCGACCTCGGCGGCGAAGACCTTGGCCATCGCCGACTCGGTGGTGTGGCGCTGGCCGCGGTCCTTGAGGCGCGCCGCCCGCCAGATGAGCAGGCGCGCGGCGTCGCTCTCGGTGGCCCTGTCGGCGAGCTTGAACTGGATGGCCTGGTGCTGCGCGATGGGCTTGCCGAAGGTCTTGCGGTCGCCGGCGTAGCGCACCGCGTCCTCGAGCGCCGCGCGGCCGATGCCGAGCGCCTGCGAGGCGATGCCGATGCGGCCGCCGTCGAGCGTGTGCATGGCGACCTTGAACCCCTGCCCCACCTCGCCGAGGAGGGCGTCCTTGGGCAGGCGCACGTCCTCGAGGAAGATCTGGCACGAGTGCGAGCCGCGGATGCCGAGCTTGTCGTCGGGCGGCCCGCAGCGCACGCCCTTCGCGTCCATCGGCAGCACGAAGGCGGTGATGCCCTTGTGGCCCTTGGACGGGTCGTTCATGGTGAAGAGGACGCACACCTGCGCCTCGGGGCCGTTGGTGATGAAGTTCTTGACGCCCTCGATCACCCACTCGTCGCCGTCGAGCTTGGCGATGGTGCGCTGGGCGGCCGCGTCGGACCCGGCCTCGGGCTCCGACAGGGCGAAGCAGCCGATGATCTCGCCCTTCGCGAGCGGCCCCAGCCAGCGGCGCTTCTGCTCGTCGGTGCCGAACTTGAGGATCGGGTCGGCGGCGAGCGAGTTCTGCACGCTCATGATGACGCCGGTCGACGCGCACGCCCGCGAGATCTCCTCCATCGCGATGGCGTAACAGACGTTGTCCATGCCCGCGCCGCCGTGCTGCTCGGGGATGGCGATGCCCATGAAGCCGAGCTCGGCCATGCGGGCGACGAGCTCCTTCGGGAAGCGATGCTCCTTGTCGATGCGCGCCGCCTGGGGCAGCACCTCGCGCGTGGCGAACTCACGCGCCGTGTCACGGATCAGGCGCTGCTCCTCCGAAAGCTCGAAATCCATCAGTCCACCCTCCACACCGGCGTGTCCCGAAAGTAGCACAAGGCGGCGAGAAGTGGGAGCGTCCGGGGCGCTCCGCTCCGCTACGCGGGCGGGCACCGGCGGGGCGCCGGGAAGAGCTTGAGCGCCAGGCGGGAGATGCCGAAGGCGGTCAGGGTTATGAGCGCGAGATAGCCGATCCAGTGGTTCATGCGGATGAGCGTCATCACGAGCCGGAACGCGGGGATGGCGGCGAGCGCGAGGACGAGCGGGATCGAGATGCCGACGCCGAGCCAGACGCACTGCTGGTCGCGCCGGCGGCGCAGGCGCGAGTCGATGTCCTCGAGGATCTCGAGCACCTCGGGCTTGCGCAGGTCCAGGAGCGGGTTCTCGGGGCAGCGCGGGCAGTCGCCGGGCGCGGCGGCGCGGTGGCCACAGGCGGCGCAGATGAAGGGGAGCGCGTCGGGGCTCATGGCAGGGATTACAGACCGCGGCGCGCTGGGCCGCAAGCGGAATCACCGCCGCGCCGGTCAGCGCCGGCGGGTCCGGGACCGGCCGGGACCGGCGGGACGGGCGGCCGGCTTCGTCCGCACCCCGGCCACATCGACGACTCGGGCCTGGATCGCGAGCGGTCGCGCGGGCGGCACGAGCAGGCTCCCCGCCCGCTCGAGGAAGAACTGCTTCACGGTCGCCCAGTCGCGCGCGCCCTCGCCTGGCAATGGCGTCTCGCGCTCCGCGTCGTCGAAGTACGTGAGGGCCCGCAGGAGCAGGCTGTCATTCACTTCGGCGCGATACACGCGGCGCAGCGCGGCCAGGCACTCGGCGATCCCGAGCCGGTGGTGCTGCAGCATGACGTAGAGGTCGAAGAAGTCGCGCCTGAGGCCCCGGTCGAGGATCGCGTGGAGCTTGGTCGCCAGAATGCCGCTGACCGTGAGCCGCCGATCCTCGACGTGCGCGGCGAGTTGGTCGAGCACGAAAACCGAGACCTTGAGGCCGTTCCAGAGCAGGTGCACCGTGTCGGGCGCCTGCTCGATTACCTCGACGGTGCCCCGCCGCCGGAGCTGCGCGACGAGCTCGTCGAGGCTGCGCGCCGCGTCCACGCCGAAGTCGACGTCGCGGCTCGACCGGTACGGCGCGAAGCAGCGCACCGCCTGGCCGCCGATCACGAACCAGTACGGCAGGTCGTCCACCGCGCGCGCCAGCGCGTCCGGGAGGACCCGCGCCGGTGGGTAGGGAGCGCGCGGAGCCGCGCTCATGCGATACCCCGCGTGCGCAGAACCGCCTCGAGCAGGCCGCGGCTCCGGGGCCGCCAGCCGCCCAGGCGGGCCGCCTGATACAGATCGAGCCAGGGCAGGCCCGCGGCAAAGCTCACGACGTCGAGAGCGCCGTAGTTGAAGCAGTAGAAGGCGAGCTGGTGTCCGGGCACGGCGGCGGACGGGTCCAGATTGTAGAGCACCGCGCGGACGTGGGGCGGCAGGGCCGCGGCCTCGTAACGGTGCCCCTCGATCATGGCCAGGGCGGCGTAGATCGTCGCGCGCGCCGGAGGGCGCGTCCCGGCGCGGTGGCACGCGGCCGCCAGCGCGCGCTTGAGGTCGACCATCCGCGGGCGCTCGGCACCGAGCACCAGGCGGCGCAGTGCGGCCCGGGCACGGGGCGCGAGGCGGAGTTGGCCGGCGTCAGAACGCCGCCGTCGCGCAGTCGTGCCGGCGATGCGCTCCTGCGCTCGGGCGACCGAGGCGGCGAGATCGAAAGCCGACATTTCGAAGATTAATTCTAGACGAATCGCGCGGGAGCGCAAGCCACGCGAATGGCGTTCTCAATCGATTCGCGTGAGTGCTGGCGGGCTGTGCCTGCCAGCGCTCTGCGCGGGAGGTCAAAAGGGACCCTCCCAGGGTCCCTTAGTCGATCGTCGGGGCCGAGGTGGTCACGCCGGCGCCCCACCAGGCGATGCCGCCGCCGTTCGGCTGGACCGTGGCGGCGCCGGTCTGCACGTTGATGAGCACGAACCTGCCCCCCTCGGTGAAGCCGAAGACCTTGCCCTTCCAGTAGCCGAGGCCCCAGATGTCCGTCTGGCCGGTGTCCCCGATCGGCGTCGCCACGCCGGTGTTGGGATCGACGCGCGCGAGCCAGTCGGTGCCGCCGAGGCCCTTCTTCACCGTCGCGACGGTGCCGAACCCGGTCACCGAGACGAGGTCGCCGCTCGAGGTCATGCCGCCGGCGTAGTTGCCGATGCGTGACGACTGGCCGGTCGTCTTGTCGATGCGGTACACGGTGCCGTCCAGGGCGGCGCCGACGAGGATCTCCTGGCCGCCGGTGATCTCATCGCCCGGGACGAAGGACAGGCCGTTGAACCGCCGATCCAGCGCCGCGAGGCGGGTGCAGGCGCCGGTGTCCTTGTTCACGGCGTACACCGTGTCGTAGGAGATGCCGACCATGTTCGCGGTGGCGTCGAGGGCGATGTCGGTCATCTCGTCGGAGCCGGGGAACGCGAAGGCCGCGACGTGCGTCACGGCCAGCGTGTCGGGGTCGATCTTGTAGAGATCGGAGCTGCTGTGCGCGTACACGGCGCCGACGAAGCCCGGCACCACGTCGGCGTTGCCGGACGGGGCGTCGGTGAGAAGGCCACCGCCGTCGTCGCGCACCGCCGCGTCGCGGCCGCCGTCGGCGTTCGTGGCGTCGTCGCCGGAGGTGGGGCCGCACGCGGCCAGGGCGAGGGCGGAGCCGAGGACGGCGATGAGATGGGGGCGCATGGGACACCTCGGGCCGGGAGCGGCGGCCGCGCCCATGGTACCGCAAGTGCCGGCGCGGGGCACCCGGCTTGACCGTGCGAACGGCATCCGTTAGCGTCGGGGGAAGATGCGCGTCCACCCTCGCGCCGCGCTCGGCGGCGTCATCGTCGCGCTCGTGTGTGGCTGCACCCCCGACAAGGAGCCCAGCGTCGGGCTGCAGCTGCGCATGGCGCCCGGCTTGTCGAGCCAGTCCACCTGCTCGGCTACGACCACCCTCCTGAGCAGCTCCGAGGCGACCACGGTGCGCCTCACCGTGATGCGCCGGGGCGACCACGGCCCCGAGTTCATCTGCGACCGCGTCATGCCGCTCGCCTCGGGCCCGTCGGACCAGCCGAAGCTCTACGCCCCGGTCACGCCCGGCGAACGCGTCGAGATCATCGCCGAGGCGTGGAAGTCCGGCGGCGCGGCCGCCGACGGCGGCCCGCGCACCGACGCGGGCCAGAAGGACGGCGGGCACGACGGCGGCCTCGGCGACGCCGGCGACGGCGGCCTCGCGCCCGAGGCGGGCGCCGGCGACGCCGCCGCGAGCGACGCGCCGGCGCCGGCCGACGCCCCCGCGCCGGGTGACGCGCCCGTGGCCGAGGACGCGCCCGCGGCCGCCGACGCCGCCCGCGACGCCGGGCGGGCCGACGCGGGCCCCGGGCCGAGCGGCGCGGCCACGCTCATCGCCTCGGGCCAGACGTCGGGCGTCGACCTGCGAGGCACCGGCACCTACACCCTGTACCTGGACGAGTCGCGCGCGTTCAGCTGCGTCGGGAACCCCACCAGCTTCGCCCGCTCGTTCCACAGCGCCACGCTGATCCCCGACGGCCGCGTGCTCCTCGTCGGCGGCCTGGTCGGCGACGTCAACGGCGGCGCCACGGTCGACGCGACCCGGCTCTACGCGACGGCGAACGTGGAGCTCTACGACCCGGCGACCCAGACCTTCACGACCCTCGAGGACAAGCTGCCCGACGCCCGCGTGGCGCGGGCATTCCACGACGCCTACCTGCTCGAGTCGGCGGATCCGACCACGGTCTCGCTGCTCCTCGTCGGCGGCGTGGCGCCGAAGGACAAGGAGACGACGCCGATCATCGACATGCACGAGCAGGCCGTGCTGAACCTCAGCCCCTCGACCCAGACGAAGCCGGCGCCCGTCGAGGTGCTCGTCATCGACCTGCCGACGGGCACGTACACGCACAGCACGCCGCTCGAGCCGGCCAAGGCCGCGCGCTTCATGCAGGCCTCGATGTGGCAGCCGCCCTCGACCGACGGCGCCCGCCCCGGCTACTTCGTCGTCGCCGGCGGCGCCGCCGTCGGGGCCGGCACCCAGACCCAGCCCCCGCCGGTGCCGAGCCTCGAGGTGCTGGACGAGAGCGGCAGCGGCGCGCCGCTCACGCCGGTGCTGCTCGCCGGCGGCGGGCGCCTCGGCGCCACGCTCACGCCGGTCGATGCCTTCCGCCCCAACTGGCTGCTCCTCGGCGGCAACCTGTGGTCCGAGACGGTGCCCGGCAAGACGCCCGCCGAGACCGCGGCGGAGCTCGTCACGGCGAACGCGAACGGCGCGCCGCAGCTCGTGCAGGCCACGCTGGTGCCGCTCGCGACGATGAATCCGACGCTCGATCCGACCGCGTTCCACACCGCGTCGCCGATGGTGGAGGACACCGGCGCGATCGCGACCGTCGTGATGGGCGGCTTCGTCATCCAGGAGTCGGCGACGGTGCCGGGGCAGATGACCGCCCTGAACCCGCAGGCGCCGGGCCGCGCCGTCTCGCCGCTGCGCGTCTTCAAGAGCGGGCCCAAGGTCGAGGAGGTGCCGCTGCCCGCGGGCCTCAAGGCCACCGGCCACCACGAGGCCGTGCTGCTCGGAGACGGCACTCTGCTCGTGACCGGCGGGGCGCCCTTCAACGACGGCCTCGGCAACGCCACCTGCCCGCCCGAGAACCCGCTGTGCCACAACCAGTGCCCGTTCAACACCGAGTGCCCGGCGCGCAACTGCCCCGGCGGCAAGGTGCAGCAGAAGGGCAACACGATGGGCCCGTGCGCCGTGTGTCAGGCCTTCCGCTACTGGCACGCACCGGCGCCGGGCGCGCGCCGGGTCGAGGTCCAGGGCGACCTCAAGGTGCCGCGCTTCGGCCACCGCGCGACCCTGCTGGCCGACGGCACCGTGCTCATCACCGGCGGCCTCTCGACGCGCCTCGCCGACGGCTGCACCGGCAAGGACACCATCATCATGGTCACCGCGACCGAGATCTACAACCCGCGCGGCAGCAGCGCGGCGGAGGACCCGCTCGCGGCGCTCGGGGTGGACCGGGCGCCGGGGCAGCAGCAAGCGGACGAGTGCTGCGTCTGCCCGTCGAGCATGGAGGAGACCGACCGGCTCGCGCGCACGTGCACCGGCGCCCGCAAGTGCACCTGGAAGCTGTGACGCCGCCGGCGCTGCGACCGCGCTTCAGCGGCGGGCGGTGATGCGGATGATGTCGCCCTCGCCGTTGACCGTCACGGTGCGCGTGAAGGTCTCGGTCCCGCCGGCGCGCTCGACCGCGATCGTGACGGCGTAGGTGCCCCGCGGGATGCGCGCTCCGTGGTGCTCGTTCTCGGGCGCCCCGGCCGCGCCGTAGTTGTAGCGTTTGCGCAGCACCATCCGCCCCGGGGCGCCGCCCTCCTGCGCCGGCGCGGCCTGGTAGGTCGCGGTCAGTGACTGGACGCTCCGGGCGCCTGGGCCCAGCTCGTAGACCACGTCGATCGACACCGGCGGGCGCAGCAGGAGGCGCCCGCCGAGAATGATGATGCCGCACAGCAACGCCAGCCCGAGCAGGCGCTTGGCGAGGTGCGTCTGGGCGAGCTCGCGCAGCCCCATGGTCTGGCTCTGATGCGCGGACGCCGGCGTCAGAACTTCAGCTGGAGCATGAGGCGCGCGCGCCAGCCGGTGCGATCGAACGCCGTGGCCCCGGTCGGATCGAGGGCGGCGATGGCGCGCTCCTTGAGGTACGAGCCGTCGAGCACGAGCTTGAAGGCCTCACCCTTGACGTAGTAGGTGGTGCCGAGGGTCCCTTCGTACACGGACTCGGGCAGCTGCCGCTGCAGGTACTGGGGCACGCCGAAGGCCGGGGGCTCCGCGTAGGCGAAGCGGCCGGCCACCTCGAGGTGGCGCTTGCACACCATGTACCCGGCCTGCGCATAGTAGCCCTTGAAGCGGGTCTTGCCCGACCACGTCGCGGGCACCGAGCCGGTGGCGTTGATCTGGCGCCGGTAGATGTACTCGCCCTGGAACGTGGCGCCGCGCCACTTGGCCGCGAGCTCCGCGCCGGCCTGGTAGATGTCGACCCGGTCGAGCGTGGGCTCGTAGACCTGGGCCAGGCTGCCGCGGCCGGGGCCGAGGGCGCCGGGCGCGCCCGCGGCGGGCCCGCCGGAGAGGCCGCCGAGCGCACCCATGGCGGAGTCGAGGCGCGCGCGGCGGTAGGCGAAGCTGCCGCCGGCGGCGAGGCGCGGCCGGGGCGTGCGGTGGAGGTCGCTCTCGCCGGCCGAGACGGGGCCGAGCGGGCTGAGGACGAGCCGCGCGACGTAGAGCAGGTCGCCGGTGTTGTGGAGCTGGTTCGGGCCGGTGCCGTTCAGGACGGCGGCCTGGTACCCGAGCCGCTCGTCCATCACGGCGCCGTGGAGCATGAGCCCGATGTCGCGGTCGAAGGTGAAGGCGTTGTCGGTGATCGAGCGGTCGACGAGCAGCAGCCGATCCTCGGGGATCTGGTGCTCGCGGCCGAAGGGCACGCGGAACTGGCCGACGCGCAGCGCCGCGAACGCGTACCGGCCGAGGTCGACGTAGTAGTCCAGCAGCGGCGAGCGCAGCCCCGCGAGGCTGGAGGTCTGGTCGTGCCAGACGAGGAAGTCGGGGTTGCCCATCCGCGCGAAGTCCAGCTCCACGTAGTACTGGATCCAGGGCTTCACCGCGTGGCCCCCGAGCGTGAGCTTGGCCCGCCGCAGCGAGAAGGCGGAGAGGTTGCGCCACAGGTCGTAGGTCGCGTAGTCGTGCGGCGCCTCGGTCGACCGCCGGGCGCCCTCCCACCCGGGCTGGACGTAGCCGCCGAGCCGCAGCTCGTAGCGGCCGTCGTCGGTGCGGAAGAAGAAGCCCTCGCGGTCGTGGCCGAACCCCGCCGGGCGCGGCAGCGGGACGCGATGCTCGTCGAGGGACAGCCGGATCTGGGCGAGCTTCGTCCGGACCTCGAGCTCGCCGGCGCGGAGCTGGTCCAGCTCGCGGCGCAGGTCGGCCTCGGTCTGGCGCATCCCGGAGAGGCGCTGGACCTCGGCCTGCATCAGCCCGAGCCGTGACTCGAGGTCGGCGAGCGCCGTGACGGCCCCGGGTACCTGTGACAGCAGGCGCCGGTTCTCGAGCACCTCCGCCCGCAGCCGCTCCAGCTCGGCGGCGATGGCGGCGGTCCCGTGAGCCGCGGGCGGCGGCTGCGGCTGAGCGGCGGCCGGGGCCGCGGCGACGAGACACAGGAGCGCGACGAGCGCGGATCGCGTGAGGACGCTGGGCACGAAGAGACCTCCCTGAATGAGCAGCGAGCGCAGCATACCCGATCAGGTCGGGAGTGCCCAGAGCGACGGGTAGGACGCTTGTCCGCTTGCTCTCGGCCCCGCCGGCCGGTTACCCTCTTGGCTGTGCGGGACCTGCGGGCACGAGCGCCGGGGCACGCCCTCATCGCGCTGGCGGTGATGGGGCTGTCCGGCTGCGCCTCGTGCTGCTGGTCGGCGAAGCAGTACCGGGCCGCGCGCCTGCCTGTCGCGCGGCCGGTCGCCGCGCACGACCCGCTGCGCGTCGTCATCGACGCGTCGGCGATCCGGGCGTTCCTCTCGGAGGTGAGCCGGCGTCAGCCGTCCCTCGGCGCGCCGATCACCGTGCCCGCGCTCACCCGCAAGCTCGGGGTCGGCTGCCGCACGCCGGCGTTCGGCGACTGCGATCCGTGCAAGGAGTACTCGCTGCTGAGCCACTGCTCGCCGGTGCGCCTGCGCGGGAAGCCGTGCGAGGGGCAGCCGACGCAGCGCGACGGCGGGCGGCTCCGCTGGGCCAACGAGACCTGCCCCAAGGACGACGCCGCGTGCGCGCTCATGGCCTCCGGCTACGGCTTCACGCTGCTCGCCGACCGGGCGGCCTTCGAGGTCACGCTGCGGGCCGCCGACCTCCGGCTCGGCGACGGGCGGCTCGCGGTGGCGGTGGACCTCGGGCGGCTGCGGGTCAAGGCGGCGACGCGGCTCACCGTGCTCGACCGCTGCGGCAAGCCCACCCAGCTCCCGCTCGTCAAGCTCGCCGAGCGCTGCGAGAACGTGGAGGCCGGCGTCGACAGCGCCGTCCCGATCCACCTCGAGGGCGGCTTGATCCTCGAGTGGCAGGGCCAGGAGCTGCGCGGCCGCCTCGACGGCGATCTCAAGCTCAAGCTCCCGCCCAAGGGCGCCTATCTCAACCAGAGCTGCTACGTCGGCTCGGTGCTCGGCTACGACATCCGCGACATGCTCCAGCGCGAGGGCGTCGGCGCGCTCGAGCGCGAGTGGCTGCGCCGCGAGGCGGACGCGCAGCGGGCGCTCACGGCGTGGCTCGCCGAGCGGCTCGGCCGTCCGCTCGTCGACGCGATCCCCGGGCGGTTCAAGGTGGGCGCGGCCGGCGGGCAGGTGACGTTCCTGCCGCACCTCGAGCGCATCGCGGTCACGCCCGCGGCGATCACGGTGCAGGCCGACGCCGAGGTGCTCGTCCCGTACGATCTCGTGACGAAGCAGCTCAAGGCGCTCGGCCGCATCCGCGCGAGCAAGCAGGACGACGACCCGCTGTACCTCTCCGACCTCCGGGTCGAGCAGGGGCCCGGCGGCACGCTCCTCGTGCGCGCCGCCTACGAGTACGCCTGGAAGCGCGCCGGCGTGCTCCGGGGCGGCGGCCGCGGCCAGCTCGCCTTCGCCGGCCGCGGCGAGCTGCGCGCGGGCATCCTGCGTCTCGGCGAGATCGAGCTCGTCACCATGGACCCGTCCGACGCCGGCTGCTTCGACGACCGGGTCCGCGCCAAGGTCGAGGCGGCGCTGCAGGGCGACGAGATCCGCCGGCTCGAGATCAAGCTGCAGGCGCAGTTCGAGGCGGCGGTCGAGAAGCTGCAGGCCACGCGGCTCACGCGGGACGGCCTGAACGTCTCGCTGCAGCCGGACGCGCTCACGGCGGTGCCGACCTTCGAGCGCGACGGGGTGCTGCTGCACCTCGGCGGCAACCTGCGACCGCGGCTCACGCCGCCGGCGCTGGCGCAGCCGGCCGCGCCGCGGCCCGAGACGGCGGCGAAGAGCGCGGCGCCGCGCACGAGGTGAACCCGCGGCCATGGTCGAGCACGGCCCCAAGCCCACCCCCTGCCGCGTCTGCGGCAGCGCCGACGTGAGCCTCGTGATGTGCGGCGGCTGCGCCGACGCCGCCGGGCAGCTCGTGCCGGCGCGGCCGGCCGCCAGCTCCGTGCCGCCGCCCGACCCGCGCATCGGCCCGTGCTCCTTCTGCTCCACGGCGTCCGCCGACCTGCGCGCGCTCTTCCTCGGGCCGGCGCTCTACGGCGAGCCGGTCCGGCTCTGCGACCAGTGCCTGGACCTGTGCTGCGACATCGTGGCGGAGCGCCGCGCCGGCGAGTCGTGGCTCACGCCCAAGAAGCTCGGCGAGTGCCCCTCGTGCCGCCAGAGCCGGCCCGTGTCATCGCTCGAGTCGTGCTGCGTCACGTGCTTCGCCCGCGCCCGCGCGCCCGCCGAGGTGCGCCGCAACGACCTCCTCGTCGTCGAGGTGCCGATCCCGCCGCTGCCCCGGCCGGAGGCGGGCGCCGAGTTCGCCTGCTCCTTCTGCCATCGGCCGCGATCGCTCGTGCGGGGCCTGATCTCGGGCCCGCGAGTCTTCGTCTGCGAGCTCTGCATCACCGAGTTCGCCGTCGGCCTCGAGCCGCACTACTGGTGGGGCTGGGAGCGCCCGGTCGAGCCGAGCAGGTGAGAGGGTTGAACAGGGAGGCGAGGAGGCGGGGAGCAGGACTGGGTTAGGTCGCGGTCAGCGCGCCGCGACGTGCTCGAGCGCCGTTCTCACGCGTTCGTCGTCGCCCAACCAGAATCAGTCTCCCCGTCTCCTCGCCTCCCTGTTGATTCCCCTACTGCGCCGTGGCGAGCGCCATGATCGTCCGCGCCAGGTCCTCGCTGGGGAGGCCGAAGGTGGCGGCGAAGCCGGCCGCGTTGCCGCCGAAGTCCCGGGCGATCGCCGCGACGTTCTCGTCGGCGGCGCCGCGCGCGGCGGCCGCGGCGCAGTCCTTCAGCCGCTGCGCGCGCACGACCTCCGACAGCCCGGCGCAGATGGCCGGCATGCGCGGGTCGTTCGCGCTCGCGGCGGCGCGGATGGCCTTGTCGAGGAGCACCGCCAGGCGGCGGGTCTCGGCGGCGGCGCGGCCCTTGCGCAGCAGGCCGAGCTGCACCCTCGGGCTCACCACCCGGCCGGCGGCCACGAGGCGCTTGAAGTCGGCCCGGTCCCCCTCGGAGCGGCCGGCGAGCAACGCCCGCTCCTCCTCCTGGCGGGCGAGGCGGCGCGCCTGCCACTTGTCGGTGGGCGTCAGCGCGGCGGCGTCGACCCAGCCCTCCACGTCCTCCAGGCGCACCCCGCGGCCGAGGAGCGCGCCGAGATCGGCCCGCTCCTCCCGCACGATGCCGACCATGTTCCGGCCGACGCCGGCGAGCGCCCAGACCACGTCGCCCTCCTCGAGCGCGAGCGTCTCGTCGCCGCTGCTGGCGTCGGGCACGTCGAGGATCGCCGCGCGGCGCGCCGCGAAGAGCTTGCGCGGGCGCGGCACCAGCTTGGGCGCGTAGCGCGCGCGGATATCGGCCAGCCGCTCGAGCCGGACCACGCCGGCTCGCACCCGGGCGTACTCCGTCTTCTCGTCCTCGGACTGCAGCGAGTCCTTCGCGCGGTCGATGGCGGCGCGGGCGCGGCGCGCGTCGGCGGCGGCCACCGCGGCGTCGGCCTCCTTGAGCGCGTCGCGCACCCGGGACTGCCGGTCCTCCTCGGCCCGCTGCGACGCGGCCGCCGCGCGCGCCTTCTCCTCGGCCTCACGCCGCTCCGCCTCGAGCTCGGCGCGCGCCCGGGCCGCCTCCTTGCGGGCCTGCTCGAGCGCGACCGAGTCGCCGTGGCGGCGCATCCAGTCCTCGAGCGCGCGCAGGTACGCGGCCGCGTCCTGCTCCTTGGCCGCCGCGGTCGCGCGCGTGAGGTCCTCGAGCTCCCGCGCGTGCACGCGCTCGTAGAGGCGCTCGGCCGACCACTCGTCGAGCGGCAGCGGCTGGGGCCGGCCCGCGGGCGGCGGGGCCCCCTCGACCGCGACGCTCACCTTCCGCTCGCTCGCCAGGCAGCGCTCGACCGTGGGCGTGAGCGGGAAGACCGCGCGCCAGTCGCGGCGGCCGGCCGTCGCGGAGTCGGCCTCGGTCAGGAGCTCGGTGCGCGGCTGGCCGCACAGCGTCATCGTGACGCGCTCCGCGACGCTGACGTCCTTCGTGCGCAGCACGAGGATGCCGCGGCCGCCCTCGGTGGCGAAGCGCACCTGCCACTGCACCAGCGTGGGTGGGGCCGCGCCGCAGCCGGCGCAGGCGACGAGCGTGAGCAGGACGAGGACCCGGGAGGCTGACGTGACGGGCGGCACGGTGCTGTAGTGTACTCAGGCGCGCCCCCGAGGAGAAGCGGGTTGAGCACGAGCACGAGCACGAGGGAGATTGATGAGCGGGGGGCGTATCAGTACACTGGTCAGAATTGGAGGAACGCATGCACCGGATCGCCGCGCTCGTCATCGCCCTCGCCCTCGCCGCCCTCGGCGGCTGCTTCACCACCGTGGACCAGGGCCCGCCGCCCGCGGCCCCGCCGCCCCCGCCGCCCCCGGCCGAGCCCGTGCCCGAGCCCGTCGCGGTGCCCGTCGCGGCGCCCGAACCGGCGCCCCCGGCCGTGATCGCCGTCGCCGACTACTGCCTCGCGTTCGCCGGTCACACCTGCAACCGCCTCGGCGCCTGCGGCGCGCTGCCGATGCCGGTCCCGCAGTGCGTCGGCGAGCTGAACGGCCTCTGCCAGCAGCGCGCAGGCGCGACCAACGTCGCGGCCATCGGCGCGGCCGACGCCGCCAACTGCTTCGCCGCGATCGGGATCTTCGGCTGCCGCGACTTCGCCCGCGCCCACGGCAAGGGCCGGGTCGTCAAGGCCTGCACCCAGGGCTCGCTCAAGCCGCTCTTCCGCTACTGAAAGGGACCCTGGGAGGGTCCCTTTGATCTCCCGCGCAGAGTGCTGGCAGGCCAAGCCCGCCAGCACTCACGCGAATTACCGGCGCAGCACGCCGCACCGGCCCCGCTGCCCGCTCCCCCCGAGGGCATCTCATCAGGAGAGCATGGATCTCACGCGCGAGCTCGACGTCGCCGCCAGCCTCTGCCGCCGCGCCGGCGACATCATCCTGAGGTACCGACAGCCCGGACTCACCGTCAGCCGCAAGGCGGGCGACGAGCCCGTGACCGTGGCCGACCGCGAGGCGAACGCGCTCATCGTCGCCGACCTCAGGGCCACGTTCCCCGCCGACGGCATCCTCTCGGAGGAGGGCGCCGAGGTCGGCGCCCACGAGGGCGGCGGCCGCGTCTGGATGGTCGACCCGCTCGACGGCACCCGCGACTACGTCGCCGGGCGCGAGGGGTTCGCCGTCATGATCGGCCTGTGCATCGACGGGCGGCCGAGCCTCGGGGTGGTGTACCAGCCGCTGCGCACCGTGCTGTACCGCGCCGTCGCCGGCGCCGGCGCCGCGGTCGAGGCGGACGGCCGCACGCGGCCGCTGCGCGTGAGCGCGGTCGGCGACCCCAGCGCGGCGCGGCTGATCTCGTCCGCGTCGCACCGGCTGGCGAAGCTCGACGAGCTCCGGACCGCGCTCGGCATCAGCGACGAGGTGAGCCTCGGCTCCGTTGGCCTGAAGGTCGGCCTCATCGCGACCGGTGAGCGCGACCTCTACGTCAACCCCGAGGGCGCGACGAAGCTCTGGGACACGTGCGCGCCCGAGGCCATCCTCGCCGAGGCGGGCGGCCGCCTGACGGACCTGGGCGGCCAGCCGATCGACTACCGCGGGGCGGACATCAGGAACCGCCGCGGCCTCATCGCCACCAACTCACTGCTGCACCCCGCGGTCGTCCCCGTCGCCGCCCAGCTCCTGCCGGTGTGAGTCAGCGGCGCCGGCGCCGGCGGCCGCAGAGGAGCCCCAGCGCGAGCAGCGCCGACACGAGCGCCGGGCCGGACGCCGCGCCCGCGGCGCCGCAGCCGCAGCCCGACGCGATCACGTCCGCGTGGGGCGTCGCGGCCGGCGGCACGCCGCCGTCGCCCGGCGTCTGCTCGACGTTGTTGGGTCCCGAGGCGGCCAGGCTCACGGTGACGAGCGCCTCGTCGGGGTCGTTCGACGCGAGGCTCAG
>DASXVK010000015.1:0-10112 GCA_036504295.1 Polyangia bacterium | reverse complement strand
CAACCCGCGGCTCACGATCCGGCAGTACATCCAGACGGCGGGCGTACCGACCAAGATGGCCCGCAGCGAGCGATCCGTGCGGGTGGTGACCCCCACCGGGGAGTCGAAGGAGTACGACCAGCGGCCGCTGGTCCAGGCGGGCGATACCATCGTCGTCCCCGAGCGGACCTTCTCGCGCAGCGAGGTCGTCACGCTCATCATCACCGGCGTGAGCCTCGCGATCTCGACGTTCGCGCTCGTGCTGACGGCCAGGCGATGACGTCGATGCCGGGGCACTTCGACGCGGTGGGGACGCTGAGGGCGCGGTGGCGCCGGCTGCTGTTCCTGCCCGTGCTCGCCCTCGTCGTGGCGACCGCCTACGCGCTCCTCACGCCAAAGTGGTACCGGACGCAGATTGTCCTCGTGCCCACCCCCGCGTCGAAGGGGAGCTTGCCCATGCTGGGCGCCGCAGGCGGGCTTCCGGCCGGCCTGGATCTGCCGCTGGATCTCGGGCTGGGGAGCTCGGACGTGGAGCGCATCGCCGCCGTGCTCCGGAGCATGTCGGTGACGGACGCCGTGGTCACCCGGTTCGGCCTGATGGAACGGTACCGGGCGAAGTACGTCGAGGAGGCCCGCAAGGAGCTGTGGGACCACTGCGGCATCCGGGCCGAGAAGCGTGCGGGCACCGTGACGCTGTCCTGCGAGGACCGGTCACCGGCCGTCGCACAGCAGCTCGCCGAGTACTTCGGGGAGTACGGGAATCAGGTCTTTCGCCGCGTCTCGTCCTCCTCGGCCGCGGAGGAGCGGCGGTTCCTGGAGAAGCGGGTCGCCGAGGCCCGCACCGACATGGCGGATGCCTCGCGCAAGCTGCGCGATTTCCAGGAGAAGAACCGGGTGATCGACCTCACCGAGCAGAGCAAGGCGGTGGTGACGTCGATGGCCCAGCTCCGCGCCGAGCTGCTGTCGAAGCAGATGCAGCTCAGCTACCTCGACAGCTTCTCGGCGCGAGACGAGGCGTCCTCCGGGCAGCTGCGACGGCAGATCGGGATCCTCGAAGGGAAGCTCCGGTCGATGGAGGAGAGCAAGCTGGGCCCCGTCGCGACCCCCGCGTCGCAGCCGGAGCCCCGGAAGGGCGCGAAGGGCGTCACCGCCAACTCGGGCAGCGGGCTGTTTCCCCCGGCCATGAACGTGCCCCGGCTGCGCTTCGAGCTGGAGCAGCTCTTCCGCGAGCAGAAGTTCCAGGAGACCCTCTTCCTGACGCTGAGCCAGCGCTACGAGATGGCGCGCGTGTCCGAGGCCCGTGACACCTCGACGTTCCAGATACTCGACCACGCGACGTTGCCCACGAAGAAGGATCGGCCGAAGCGCGCGCTGATCTGCATGGCCGGCCTGCTGCTCGGCCTGCTCGCGGGCTTCGCGTGGGCGCTGCTGCCCGACTGGTGGCGCAGCTTCGGGGCGGAGGTGCGCTGAGTCAGCGCCCCGGACCGACGTCGGGCCGCCGCCAGTAGCGGTGCTTCACGAAGTAATACGCGAGCCCGCACAGGTGGCTGACCGCGATGCGGCTGATGACCTTGCGGTGGGTCAGCTTCGTCGCGCGGTGCAGCACCGTCACCGACGGATCCCACACGACCTCGCGGCCCGCCTGCCAGCAACGCAGGCAGAAGTCGACGTCCTCGGGCGAGTAGAAGATCCGCTCGTCGAGGTAGCCGATGTCGTCGAGCAGCGCGCGGCGGAAGAACCAGCACGCGGACATCGCGTAGTCGATCGGCGTCGCCGACTGGAACGGGAAACCCGGGTAGAGGTCCGGCGGGGCGAGGCGGACGCGCGTGACCGCGCCCACGGCGCGGCCGAGCTTGCCCGGCACCGAGGGGAAGCGGCGGGCCGAGTCCTGCACGTCGCCGTCGGGCAGGAGGAGCCGCGGGGCGACGATGCCCAGGCCGCGCGCGGCGCGCAGGCGCTCGACGACGCCGCGGACCGACCCCTCGCGCAGGGCCGCGTCCGAGTCCAGCAGACAGACGACCTCGCCGGCGCAGCGGGCGAGGGCGAGATTGCGCGGCCGCGTCGTGCCGCCGTTCTGCGACAGCGACACGACCGTGAGCCCGGGCGTCGCGGCGAAGCCGCGGAGGATCGCCGGCGTCCCGTCCGTCGACCCGTTGTCCACGACGAAGACCTCGCGGCTCAGGTGCTCGCGGTCGCAGGTCTCGACGATGGACTGAAGGCACTCCGCGATCGTCGCGGCGGAGTTCCAGGTGAGGACCACGAACGAGAGGTCGGGCGCGGCGGCGTCGCCGGGCATGGCGCCTCCTTGCGGGTCAGGCGCGGGCGCTCGAGCGCCCGAGCAGGTGCGGGAGGAAGGTCTTGAGCGCGAGGAGCGTGCGCCGCGACTCGCCCGGGTGGCGGATGAGCTGGGCGAGCTTGTACAGCATGTACCGGGGCCGCAGGTAGTAGCGGCGCCGGGCCTGGTCGCACCAGGCGACGACCTCCGCGGCGGTCATGTCCGGCAGGGCGCAGACGCCGTTGTGCAGGCCCTCGCCGGTGACGAAGTCGGAGTGGCGCTCGATCGCGAGCAGCCCCTTCTCCTTAGCCCACCCGTAGTCGGCGGTGCCCGGGTAGGGCATGAGCGGGAAGAACTGGACCGTGTCGTCCATGAGCCGCAGGGCGAGGGCGAGCGTCTGCTCGAGGCTCGCGCGGGTCTCGCCGCGGTTGCCCGCCATGAAGCAGCCGTGCACGAGGAGGCCGGCGGCGGCGGCGTTGCGCGAGAACTCCCGGATGCGCTCGACCGTCATGCGCTTGCCCACGGCGTCGAGGACCTCCTGGTTCGCGCTCTCGTAGCCGACGACGACGAGCACGCAGCCCGCCTGCCGCATGACGCGCATGAGGTCGAGGGGCAGGTCGGCGCGCACGTTGCAGTACCACTTGATGCGGATGCGGCGTTCGGTCACCAGGCGGCAGAATTCGCGGACCTGCCGCGCGCTGCCGGTGAAGGTGTCGTCCTCGATCCCGATCTCGCGCACCTGCGGCAGGTTCTCGGTGATCCACTGGAACTCGTCGGCGATGCTGGCCGGCGAGCGCATGCGGTACTTGAACCCGTGCATCGTCTGCGGGTAGACGCAGTAGCTGCAGCGCGCGACGCACCCGCGGGAGGTGAGGATCTGCACCTCGGGGTAGTCCATCGCGGCGAAGAAGTACTTCCGGACGTCGAGGTGCTTCCGGTAGAACTGGCTGACGAACGGGAGCTCGTCGAGGTCGGCGATGAGCGGCCGCCGCTCGGTGATCACGGGCTGGCCGTCGGCGCCGCGGAAGGCGAGCCCCGCGATCGTCGCGAGGCGCGCCGGGCGCGGGTCGTCCTCGAGGGACGCCGAGAGCATCGCGACCAGGTCGCGCGCGGTGTACTCGGGCTCGCCGACGATGAGCGCGTCGATCGCGGCGTCGAGGCCGAGCGTCTCCTCGGGCAGCGCCGTCGGGTGGGTGCCCATGAGCGCGACGAAGCAGCCGGGGCAGCGCGCCTTGACGCGGGCGGCGAACGCCGCGTCCGCGTAGATGCTGGGCGTGCTCGTGTCGAGGATCACGACCGCGGGCCGGAAGTCGGCGATGAGGTCGAGGGTGCGCGCCTCGTCGAGGCGGTAGGCGCACGCGTCGACGAGCTGGACCTCGTGGCCCTCGCGCTCCAGCACGGCGCCCGTGTAGCAGAGGGAGATGGGGTAGTAGATCGTGCCGCTCTTCGTGATCGCGGGGCTGCGCTGCGACCGGGAGAACCGGCCGTGCTGCGTCATGAACGGGGGGTTGACGAGGGCTATCTTCATGCCATCTCCGATGACGTCGGCCGAGCGCGCCGCGGCCTCACCCCATCCGCTCGTGGAGCGCGAGGACGTCGCGGGCGACGCGCTCCCACGAGTAGCGGGCCGCGCGCTGGCTCCCGCTGGCGATGAGCCGCTCGCGCAGCGGGGCGTCGTCGCTGAGTCGCCGCATCGCCGCCGCGATCGCGGCCGTGGACTCGGGGTCCACCAGCAGCGCGGCGTCGCCGGCGACCTCCGGCATGCTCGAGCGGTTCGACGTGACGACGGCGGTGCCGGCCTGCATGGCCTCGACGATGGGCAGGCCGAAGCCCTCGACCAGCGACGGGAAGACGAGGCCGACGGCGTGGTGCATCAGCGCGACCAGCGCCTCGTCATCCACGTTGCCCAGGGCGAGGACGCGGTCGGCGAGACCGGCGCGCCGCACCTGCGCCTGCAGGCGCTCCCACTCGCCGGCCTGCCGCCCGACGAGGGCGAGGTAGGTGTCGGTGTCGCGGCAGATCCGGCCGAAGCTCTCGACCACGCGCGGCGTGTTCTTGTACGCCTTGCCGTTCGTGGGGTGCACGAAGAACCGGCGACCCGCGAGCCCGTGCTGCTCGAGGAGACTCGCGGCCCGCTCGGGCGCGACCGGCGTGGCGAAGCGGTCGTCGACGCCGCACGGGATGACCTCGATCTTGTCGCGCAGCCACGGCCACCAGGCGAGCAGCTCCGTGCGCGCGGCCTCGGAGATCGTGACGACCCGCCGGGCGACGCGCGCGCCCGCGCCGACGAACACCTCGTGGAACAGCCAGCCGGCGGCCATCCGCAGCAGCCGGCCCCCCGCCTGCACGGCCGGCTGGTTGAGCCACATCGCGTCGGGGATGGTCACGATCCCCGGCGTCCGCATCACGAGCGGGTGGAAGGCCATCATCCCGTGGTACAGGTCGGCCCCGAGGCGGTCCACCATGCGGCCGAGCCGTAGCATGCCGGGCACGCTCATGTGCCCCTCGGCGACCGGCACGAGCCGCGGCCCGCCGCCGAGCCACTCACGCACGCGCGGCACGGCCTCGTGCCGCACGAGCATCAGGTACTCGGTCCGCGGGTCCAGGCGGATCAGCTCCCGCGCGAGGTTGAGGCTGTAGCGGCCGATGCCGTCGAGCTCCTGCGCGATGCCGCGGCCGTCGAGGACGACCCGCTTCCGTTCGGTGTCCATCAGCTCAGGATCCGGAGACCACGCCAGCGGTGTGCGCTGCCGGTGGAGGTAGGGAGCGGAACGCCCCGTCGGGGGCGGGCGCCGCGGTCGCGCCCGCCGGGCTCGCCGTCGCTTGCGCCAGGCCGACCATGATCGCGAGAGTGTACCAGAGGATGATGTTCGTGGCGTCCGGCACGCCGACGGTGGCCGCGATCAGCATGCCGATGAGGCAGCCCTTCGTGCCCTCGAGCGCGGCCAGCACCTCGCCGTCGCTGGTGGCCTGGCGTGCGGCGACCAGGAGACGGCTGACGCGCAGCGCGAGCCAGAGCACCGCGATTCCTCCCACGGCCCCCCCGTTGGCGAGCAGGTTCGTCACGAAGCTCGAGGAGCGGGTGCTGCCCCAGCCGACGCCGAGCCCCGCGGTCGTGACCAGGCAGACGAGGGAGTTCACGTCGGAGGCCCAGCGGCTGACCACGGAGTCGGACGTGCCCTTCGCAAGGACGTGCTCTTCCAGGCGCGTCGCCAGGAACTCGGAGATGCCGCCGCCCTGCAGCGCGAGCACGACTACGATGGTCGCGGTCGCCAGGATCGTGGCCACGAGGGCAACCAGCGCCCATCGCCGCGCCCGCGGCGAATGGATGACGCGGCGGCCGAGGACGATGAGGGCGACTGCGAGGCTGACGAAGCCGGTCGTCGACAGGATGAGGAAGAAGCTGAGGAGGACGACGCCGGCCAGGAGCGACAGCCGTGGCGACGGCCGCCCGCCCGTGACCGCGAACGTGGTCGCGAGCAGGAGGCCGGTGGCGTAGCACGCGAGCACCGAGGGCTCGGCGAAGCTGCCCGAGGCGCGCCGGCCCGTGTCGCCGAAGATCATGAAGGCGCTGATGTCGTGCGCGACGGACACGTTCGAGTTGAAGAAGTCGAACGGATACGGCAGGCCGAGCTGCTGCGCGGCGATCTGGTAGAACGCGAGCGCCATCACCCCGGCGCCGACGGCGAAGAAGACCTTCACGCAGCGTACGCCCCAGTCCGGGTGAGTCCGCGTCGCCACGCCGAGCACGGTGGCGAACACCGCGAGGAAGCAGATGTACGCGATCTGCGTCACGTTGGACTGGGAGAATCCGAGCGGGGCCATGCTGAGGATGTCGATGCCCTCGCGCGGCGGGAAGATCATCAGCTTGTCCGCGAACACGTGCGGCAGCACGAGCCCCGAGACCGCGGCATAACCGGCGAGCAGGTACACGGGAGCGAGGAAGCGCATGACCGGGCGCAGATGCCGCCGGAAGTCGGCGATGCCACTGAACGGGGCCGAGACACAGATCGCCAGCGCGCCAAGGTAGCCGGGCTGCAGGCCGAAGCCGGACTCACCGACGGTCACGTTGATGACCGCGGCCGCGTGGAACACGCACAGCGCCGTCCCCCACGGCAGCAGGAGCACCGGCCGGAACAGCAGCAGCCCCACCGTGATCGGCAGGACCAGGTACCCCATCTGTGTGACTTCGATCATGGCTCCCGGCGCGCTCGCGCAGGCGCGCGGCTACCCGCGCGCTGGCGGGCGGGGCGCGGCGGGGATGCGCCCCGGCGGGGCCGCGCCCATCCGGCCCGCCACGTAGTCCATGATGCCGCGGCTCATCGCCTGCGCGAGGTCAGGGCGCCGGCTCAGGATGAACCGGCAGATGAGCGGGACTCGGGTCGCCCCGAAGAACGCGAGGAAGGCCGCGAGCATCACCGGGTTCTTCTGGTGCTTGAACATGAAGTAGAGCCGGTTGCGGGTGGCGTAGTACATCGTGAGCGGGCCGCCGTACCCGCCGCTCGTGCTGCTCTCGCGGTGGTAGATCACCGCGTCGGGGACCAGCTTGACCGTGGCGCCGAGCGCCACCGCGCGCGTGATGAAGTCGACATCGTCGTAGTACAGGAAGATGGCGTCGTCCATCATGCCGACCCGCTCGATGAGGTTCCGCGGGCACAGCAGCGCGCAGGTGTTCGCCATCGTCCCGGTCTGCACCGTCGTCGGAGCCGCCGAGCCCGGGCGGTTGAAGAAGCGATCGACGTGGGTGCCGCGCCAGTAGTTGAAATCACCGAAGTGATTGTTCAGCAGGTCGCGCCGCTCGTGGTAGTAGATGCGCGGCACGAGCATCGCGTCCGAGGCTGCGTGCGCCATGAGGCGGCTGAGGAAGTCGGGCTCGACGACGGTGTCGTTGTTCAGGAAGAGGATGGCGTCGCAGTCGTGCTCGCGGCACCAGGTGATGCCGGCGTTGTTGCCGCCGGTGATGCCGGTGTTGCGGTCGAGCTCGACGAGGGCGACCTCGGGGTGGTGCTCGCGGACCCACGCGGGGGACCCGTCGCGCGAGGCGTTGTCGATCACCACCACGCGCGCCTCCGGGTAGTCGATGCGCGCGAGCGAGGCGAGGCAGTCGGGCATGAAGACCATGCCGTTGTAGTTGACGAGGACGATGCCGACCCGCGGCGAGTGCCTCGCGGGCGGCGGGCTCATCGGAGGAGCCCCAGGCGCGTGAGCTCCGCGCTGGCGTCGTCGAGCTTGTCGGCGATCGGCGCATGCTCCGCCGCCGCGCACAGCTCGCGCAGCCCCCCGGCGAGCGACACCTGCGGCGCGTAGCCCAGCACCCGGCCCGCCTGCGTGAGGTCGGCGTAGCAGTGGCGGATGTCGCCGGCCCGGTACTGGCCGGTGACGTCGATCGCCACGTCCCGGGCCCCGAGCGTCCGGCACAGCTCGTTCGCGACCTCGTGGATCGAGACCGGGCGGCCGCTACCGACGTTGAGCACGTGCGCGTCGGCGAGGGGCGCGGTGAGCGCGAGCTGCGTCGCGGCCACGACGTCGTCGACGTGGACGAAGTCGCGCTGGATGCGGCCGTCCTCGTATACCTGCAGGCCCTTGCCGCTCTTGATCCGCGCCGTGAAGATGGCGAGGACGCCGACGTAGGGGTTCGTGAGGCTCTGGCCGCCGCCGTACACGTTCTGATAGCGGAGCGCGGCTGTCGGTATCCCGTACGCGCGGCCGAACGCGACCGCCATCTGCTCCTGGGCGAGCTTGGTGACCGCGTAGATGGAGGTGGGCTTCGGGGCGCACTCCTCGTCGGTGGCGACCGGCGTGAGGGCGCCGCCGCAGCGCGGGCAGGTGGGGTCCCACTGCCCGGCCTTGAGCCGCTCGTCGCGGCGCTGGTCGGGAACGACCGGACCGCACGCGGCGCACAGGTACTTGCCCTCGCCGTACACGGCGCGGGACGAGGCGACGACGAGCCGGCGGACGCGGTCGCGGCGCTCGAGCACCGCCTGCAGCACGACGGCGGTCCCCTGCACGTTCGCTCCCACGTAGCGCTCGATCTCGTACATCGACTGCGCGGGCCCGGTCTCCGCGGCGAGGTGCACGACCGCGACGACGTCGTCGAGTGCGGCGGCCACCACATCGCGATCACGGACGTCGCCCACCCGGACCTCGCCGCTCGCCGTGAGCCAGTCCGGGAGCTGGGGCGATGCCCCATGCACCTGCGGCACCAGGGCGTCGAGGATGCGCACCTGCTGCCCGGCTTCATGCAACCGGCGCGCGAGGCGGGAGCCGATGAAGCCGGCTCCGCCCGTGATGAGGACACGTCCTGTCATCAGGCGCTTGCTCCCTTGGTCGTGGTCCCGCCGCTCGGGGGCAGGGCCTGAGCTGAGGCCGCGGGCCCGACGGCTCCCGGCGCCGGCGGGACGAGAGGCCGCGAGCCCGGAAGGAGCCGGCGGGCCAAGGTGAGCGCCCGTGCGCGCTCGTTCGGTGCCAGGCCCCGGAACCACGTGAGCGACAGCATCGCAGCGGTGCCGACGGCGGTCAGGATGACCCGGTGGTTCGGCGCGAGCTGTGGGTGCACCAGAAGTGCAACGGGGACGATGAGCAGCGGCGTCGCGCACACAAGGGGCCGCACGAGGCCGTCGCGGTAGTAGGTGCTCATCGCAAAGCGGATGCCGGTGGTTCGCGGCATATTATAGAAGAAGTTGAAAGTCACGCCAGCGATGCCGCCGACGAGCATGCCCGCGGTGACGCCGAGCGCCCCCCAGCGCCACCCGCCTATGACACTCGCGAGCAGCGTGAGGATCCCTTCTACCACGGGACCAAGGATTACGAGCTTCTGCTGGCCGGTACCGATGAGCAGCACCGCGTACGGCACGGCCGAGAGCCGGATGATGTTGGCGATCAGGAGCAGCTGCAGCATCGGGGTCGCGTGGCGGGCGTAGTCGCTGCCGACCCAGAGCGTCAACACGGGATTCGCGAGGGCGAGGAGCGGAACCGCCACCGCGACGATGAGCAGCATGCCGTAGCGGGTCGTCGACACCAGCATGCGCCCAAGGGCGTCTGCATCGGCGCGGGCTCCGAGAATGGCCGCGGCCGGGATGAGCGCGTTGAAGATCGCCGCCTGGACGCCCGCGAGGAAGTTCGTCAGGGTGAGCGCCACCGTGAAGTAGGCGACGGCGCCGAACGAGTCCACGACGCCGACGATGGTGGTGTTCAGCCCCTGGATGAGGAGCATCGCGAGCGACCAGATCGTCAAGCTCACGCAGTAGCCGAGCAACTCCTTGCCGGCGGTGCGGCTGACGAGCCGCGGCGAGAGTCGGATGTCGCTGGCGAGTCGCCGGTAGGCCCAGAACATCAGCGCGGCGGCCAGGACGTTCGCGGCGCCTACGCCGACGGCCATCAGCACCAGGCCGCCGTGGTAGCGCGCGATGATGATCAGCGCGAACGCGCCCAGCAGCTTTCCGCCGGCGATGATGGCGGCCGGCACCTCGTTGCGGAGCAGCCCTACGAAGATCCCGGCGCACACCGAGGCGGGCAGCCCGAGCGCCAGAGAGCCGCCGACGAGGATCAGCGCGACCCGCGCGTCGCCGGCCAGGGCGGAGGGGCAGGTACGGAAGATGTTCGGGAGCTGCCAGGCGAGCAGCAGGAGCGCGATCATGCCCACGAGTGCCGACCCGACGAGCGCGAACAGCGAGGTGCTCGCGATCGCGTCCCGATGTCCGCCGTCGCCTCGCTCGTTCGCGTGCGCGACGAAGCGCCCCACGGCCGTCTGGATGCCGAAATCGAGATAGGTGACGTAGGCGGCCACCTGGAGCACCAGGGCCCACACGCCGTAGGCTTCGGGATTCATCGAGCGCACGAGGAACGGCGGCACGATGAG
>DASXVK010000014.1:0-5272 GCA_036504295.1 Polyangia bacterium | reverse complement strand
CTCTTCGCGCTCGGCTGGGCGCTTCAGCTCCTCGGCCACGCCGTCGAGGGCAACGCCCCGAGCTTCCTGCGCGACCCGCGCTTCCTCCTGGTCGCCCCGCTGTGGCTGTGGCGCAAGCGCCGGGGCCGCCTCCCGGCTCAGCCCGCGGTCGCCGGCTGATCGAGGGCTTCGCGGACCGCCCCGAGCAGCTCCTCGGGGGTGAGCGGCTTGCGCAGGAAGCCGGCCGCGCCCGCCCACTCCTTGCGCGCGAGCAGCTCGTCGGCGTGGCCCGACATGAAGAGCACCCGGCTGGCCGGCCGCGTGACGAGCAGCCGGGCGGCGAGCTGCGGCCCGCTCATGCGGCCCATCACGACGTCGGCCAGCACGAGGTGGATCTCGCCCTCGTGCGCCTGCGCCACCGCGAGCGCCTCCTCGCCGCCCGGGGCGTCGAGCACGCGGTAGCCCTTGCGGGCCAGCACGCGCCCGACGAGCGTGCGCACGCCCTCGTCGTCGTCGACCACGAGGACGGTCTCGCGGGCGGCGGGCGGCGCCGGCGGGCGCGGGCCGGCCGTCGCCGACCGGCTGGCGACCGCGGTCGCGGTCCGGGCCCGCGGCAGGAAGAGGCGGAAGGCGCTGCCCTGCCCGGGGCGTGACGCCACCGTGATGAAGCCGCCGGCCTGATTGACGATGCCGTACACCGTCGAGAGGCCGAGGCCGGTGCCGCGGCCCGGGTCCTTGGTGGTGAAGAACGGCTCGAAGATGCGCTCGACCACCTCGGGCGCCATGCCGCACCCGGTGTCGGCGACCGTCAAGGTGACGTAGTCCCCGGCCGGGCGCTCGCGCAGCTCCGGCGGCGCGCCCGGGCCCACCGCCGCGGCGCCGGTCTCGATGGTGAGGTGGCCGCCCTCGGGCATGGCGTCGCGGGCGTTGACGACGAGGTTCACCAGCGCCTGCTCGAGCAGGCCGCGATCGACCTCGACCGCCCCGAGCCCGTCGGGCAGCCGCGTCTCGAGCTCGATGTGCTCGCCGATGATCCGCGCGAGCATCCGCTCGACCTCGAGGACGACCTCGTTGAGGGCGAGCACCTCGGGCCGCGCGGCCCCGCGCCGGCTGAACGCGAGCAGCTGGTTGGTCAGCCGCGCCGCGCGCCGCGCGGCCTGCTCGGCGCGCGCGGCGTTGTCGTGCAGCGGATCGTCGTCGCGCAAGCCCCGCTTCACCATGTCGGTGTAGCCGATGATGACGAAGAGCAGGTTGTTGAAGTCGTGGGCGATGCCGCTCGCGAGCTGCCCCATCGCCTCCATCTTCTGCGACTGGCGGAGCTGCGCCTCGAGCTGCACCTCCTGGGTGCGGTCGCGCGTGAGGGCGATGTAGTTCGTCAGCCGGCGCGTCGGGTCGCCCGCGTCGGACACCGGCGAGACCGTCATGTCGAGGTGGAACGGACGGCCGTCGCGGCTCACGTTCGCGACCCGGCCGTGCCACACGCCGTCCCGGCGCACCGCCTCGAAGATACCGGAGCGCAGCTGCGGGTCGAAGCCGCGGCGCGGCGACAGCATCGGCGTCCCGAGGAGCTCCTCGGCCGGCCAGCCGATCAGGCGCTCGAACGTCGGGTTCACGTAGCGGATCGTGCCGCCCGCGTCGGTGATGAGCACGCCCTCGGCGGACTGCTCGACGGCGGAGCCGAGGCGCACGAGCTGCTGCTCGGCCCGGCGCCGCTCGACGATGCCGGCGATGACGTCGGCGACCGCGCCGAGGAACCGCTCCTCCTCCTCGCGCCGGGCGTGGCCCTCGTGGAGGTAGACGTTCATGACGCCGAGGACACGGCCCTGGCTGCGCAGCGGCACCACGTAGTGCCCGTGCGGCTGCATGCCCGGGTGGGAGCGCACGTGGCGCTCGTCGATGGTCGAGGCGAACTCCACCGCCCCGGACGCGGCGGCGCGGCCGCAGAGGCACTGCCCGAGCGGCACGCGCGCGCACACCTCGCACAGCGACGGAGGCAGCCCGACCTGGGCGGCCATGACGAGCTCCGCGGGCTCGCCCTCGGTGATGAAGAGCACGGCCCGGGACTCGACGGAGAGCCAGTCGACCGAGAGGATGCGCGCGAGCACCCGCTCGAGGAGCGACTGGAGCGAGATGTCGGTGAGCGCGAGGCGCAGGAGGTCGGTCAGGGTCGCCTGGAGCTCGCTGCGGCGCGCCGCCTCGCCCGCGGCGCGCCGCTCCGCGGTGATGTCGCGGACGATGTGCAGGAAGAGCGGCCGCCCCGCGGCGCTCGTGCGCGGGGTCGGGTAGATGGCCGCCGCGAGCCAGCGGCCGCCGCGCGCGTCGAAGAGCTCCTGCTCCGCGGCGACCCCGGTCTTCAGGGTCTCCTCGAGCGGGCAGCCGGCCAGCGGCAGCCCGAGCCCGTGCATCACGTTGTGGCACGAGGCCCCGACGATCGCCTCGGCCGGCTGGCCGAGCTGGGCGCAGGTGGCGCGATTCGCGAGCACGACCCGGTGCGTGTCCTCGACGAGGAGCACGGCGAAGGGCAGCGCGTCGAGGCACGCCTGCAGCGGGCCCAGATCGGCGGCGCGCTGTCCGCCCCGGCCCGCCCGCTCGCCCCTCGCCGCCGCCATCGCCGCCTCCGCCCGTGGCGCCCGCCGGCGCACGGTGAACCACCTGAAATTAGCACCGCGGGCCTGCGGCGCAAGGGCCCTCGGCGTGACGCGGCGTGGCGCGAGGCGCTAAGCCTTCCAGCCCAGCGGCGGCTCGACGCCGGGGAGCTCGTGGGGCTGCTGCGCCCGCACCCCGGGCTTGTCGATGATCTCGACGGTGCTCGCCTGCGGCCCGTTCACGCCGTCGCGGGCCACGAAGCGCACGCCGGTCCCGATGGTGAGCCGGTCGTACCCGTGGTTCGTGACGGCGTTGTGGTGGAAGTAGACCTCGTCCCCGGCGGCCGTCTTGATGAAGCCGTAGCCCTCCTGCGGAAAGAGCCGGACCACGAACGCCTCGTTCTCCTCCTCCTCGGGGTGACTCTTCACGTCGCCGCGCTGGCGCCGGACCAGCTTCTCGAGCTGGCGACGCGCGGCGTCGAACGTCTCCTTGACGACCGTCTGCACCGCGTCGTGCGTCTTGCCCTCGCCCGGCTCCTGGCGGGCGCACAGCTCGTGCCCGGGCGGCACGGTCATGTCCACGCGCACGCGGAACGGGTTGCCGGTGCGCACGTGCTCGCGCGGCAGCTCCACGCTGACGCGGCAGCTCGAGATGTACTCGCACACCCGCTCGAGGCGCGCCACCTCGCGGCGGATCTGCTCATCCAGCGCCGCGCTCTTCTCCACCCACCGGTACGAGATCTCGAGAGGCACCTTCATGCATCACCTCACGCCACTTGGCCTGAGATAATTCATGCGGTCGGGAGCCCCGGTCGTCCACGGGAGCCCCCGCGCTGGCGCGAGGAGCGGGCGTCGCGGACTAGGGGAGGAGCAGCTTGCCGGGGTTCATGAGGCCGCGCGGATCGTACTGCTCCCGCAGGCGGCCGAGGGTCTGCAGCCCGAGGGCGCCCTTCTCCGCCTCGAGGTAGGCGAGGTGGTCGGCGCCGACGCCGTGCTGGTGGCTGATCGTGCCGCCCTGGTCGACGATGGCGCGGCTGGCGGCGCCCTTGAGGCGCTCCCAGCGGACGAGGTTCTCGTCGGGGTCGGGCCGGAGGCGGAACAGGTAGGTCGTGTAGACGCTCGAGCCCGTCGGGTAGAGGTGCGAGAGGTGCGTGAAGACGTGCACCTGGTCGCCCGAGAGCGCGCCGTGCAGCGCCGCCTCGATGCCCTTCACCATCGCCGGGATGCGGCTCCAGGTGGTCGCCGTCTCGAGCGTGTCGACGGCGTAGCCGGCCTCCCACAACGAGTTGCGCAGGTACGGCGAGCGGAAGCGGTTCTTGTGCCACTCGCGGCCGAAGGTCTGGCCGACGTGGATGCCGCCGCCCTCGCGCGCCAGGGCCAGGGCCTCCTTGCGCGCCGCGTCGACGATCGCCGGCCGGCCCGCGAAGCCGAGGATGAGCATGCACTTCTCGCCGCCGGCGCCGAGCACGCCGAGCACGCGCTCGAACGCGCCGATGAGGAGCTCGTGGCCGGCGAGGGCGAGCGTGGTGCGGGTCTCGACGGGGGTCGAGAGGCGCACCATCACGAACGGCAGGCCCGCCTGCACCAGGGCGCGCGTCGCGGCGACGGCCGCGGTCCAGCTCCGGAAGAAGACCGCGTGGAACGCCTCCTTCTCCGGCGTGCGCGTGATGCGCACCGTGGCCTCGGTGATGATGCCGAGGCGGCCCTCGGAGCCGAGCACGATCTGCCGCAGGTCGGGGCCCGCGGCCGAGGCGGGGAAGGGCGGCAGCTCGAGCGTGCCGGCCGGCGCCTCGAGGCGGCCGCCGGCGAAGAGCTGCTCGATGCGGCCGTAGCGGATGGACTGCTGGCCGCTCGACCGCGTCGCGACCCAGCCGCCGAGGGTCGCCAGCTCGAAGGACTGCGGGAAGTGGCCGAGCGTGTAGCCGTGCGCGCCGAGGACGTGCTCGAGGTCCGGGCCGGCGATGCCGGCGCCGAAGGTGGCGAGCAGGCTGTTCTCGTCGAGGCTGCGCAGCGCGCTCAGGCGGCCCATGTCGACGGTGAGGACGGGCGCGCCCTCGCGCGGCGGGTTGATGTGCCCGGCCACGCTCGTGCCGCCGCCGTACGGGATCAGGCGGGCGCCGACCTCCTCGGCCCAACGGAGGAGCTCGCGCACCTCGGCGCCGTTCTGCGGCCACGCGACCCCGTCGGGGTAGGCGCCGATGCGGCCGCTGCGCAGGGCGATCCAGTCGGACAGGCTCTGCCCGCGGGCGTGGCGCAGGCGGTCGGCGGCGTCGGTCGACACCAGGCGGTGGGCGGGCAGGCGCGAGGCCGGCACGCGGCCGACGACCTCGGTGAAGCGCGCGTCGCGCGGCGGCGTGGCCGGCCCGGCCACCTCGGCCAGGAACGGCGCCGCGGTGGGCGGCAGCGGAAAGGACTCGGCGTCATCGCCCCAACCGTTCCATCGTCTCACGGTGTCGCCTCCCTGGGTGGTCGCGGCGAGCTTACACGGTCCGCGGGCACGGTGCCACGGGGGCGGGCGCGCCCGCCCGTATGGCGTCGCCCCGGTAGACCATCAGCGGCTCGTCGCAGCGCCGGGGCCCCGCGGGCGGGACCGCGCGCGGGCTGTCGTCGAGCCGGTACGGGGGCCCGGCGGGCTGGGGGAGGCGCAGCGGCCGGCGCAGCTGCTCGACCAGACGCCACGCCGGCGTCAGGTCCGGCGCCGCGAAGTA
>DASXVK010000013.1:0-20302 GCA_036504295.1 Polyangia bacterium | reverse complement strand
CCGCGAGGCGGGGGCGGCGGCCCAGGCGACGGCGGCCAGCTCCGCCGGCGGGTAGGCGCCGTCGCCGATGAGGATCAGCTCCGGCCGCGGCCGGCCGCGCAGGGCGTCGCCGGCGAAGCGCAGCGCGCCGATGAGGTCCGCGGCCGTGTCGCTCGCCTCGATCCCGTCCACGGCGCGCAGCAGGGTCGGCCCGTCGCCCGTGAAGCCCGTGAGCGGTCCCGGCTGGCCGTCGAGGCGCACGACCATGCACAGGTCGGCGCCGCCGAGGGCGCGGACGATGCGCCGCGCCTCGTCCCTGGCGGCGGCGAGGCGGGTCGGGCGCACGTCGACGGCCTTCATCGACGCGGAGGCGTCGACGAGCAGGACGATCGAGCGGCCGCCGAGGGCGCCGGCGCCGAGGCGCGGGTCACCGAGCGCGAAGAGGAGCAGCGCGAGGAACACGAGCTGGACCAGCAGCGACGCCCAGCGCTTGAGCCGCCGGAAGAGCGCCGTCGACTCCTTCTCGCCGAGGATCTGCTGCCACAGCCGCGCGAAGGGCACCTCCACGCGCCGCCGCCGCAGCTTGAGCAGGTACAGCACGACCAGCAGCCCGGCCCCGGCGCCGAGCAGCCCGAGCAGCTCGCCGAGGGCGAGGCCGAAGAGGGTCACTTGAGGAACCCCCCCGCGCGGAAGATCGTGAGGATCAGCTCGTCGAAGGGCTCGTCGGTGCGGGTGCGGAAGTACGGGATCGCGTGGCCGCGGCAGTAGTCGTCCACCGCCTGGCAGTAGGCCTCGTGGCGGCGGGTGTACTCCGCCAGGAGGCGGCCCGAGATCGTGACCTCGCGCTCCTCGCCGGTCTCGCAGTCGACGAGGGCCACGTCGCCGCGCAGGGCGGGGCGCGCGTCGCGCTCGGCGATCACCTGGATGGCGTAGGGCTCGAAGCGGTGGTAGCGCAGCAGGTCGAGGCCCGCCTGGTAGCCGTCGTGGTCGTAGAAGTCGGAGATGACGACGGCGACGCCCTTGCGCGGGTTCTGGTGCACGAAGGCCTCGAGCGACTTGCCGAGCTGGGTGGCGCCCGCCGGCTGCACCTGGCGCAGGAACTCGAACACCTTGAAGATTCGTCCCTTGCCGCGCGCCGGCGGCAGGCGGTCGCGCAGCCCCTCGCCGAAGGTGTGCAGGCTGACGCGGTCGAGGTTCGACAGCCCGATGTAGCACAGGGCGGCCGCGACCTTCGCCGCGTGCTCGAGCTTCGCCGGCTCGCCGGTGCGCATCGAGGCGGACGCGTCGACGAGGAGCGAGATGTGCAGGTCCTCCTCTTCCTCGAAGAGGCGCAGGAGCAGCTTGTCCATGCGCCCGTAGAGGTTCCAGTCGAGGTAGCGGAAGTCGTCGCCCGGCGCGTAGTCGCGGTGATCGGCGAACTCGATGCCCGCCCCGGTCTTGCGCGTCCGGCGCTCCGCCCGCACGCGGCCCGCGAAGACCTTGCGCGAGACGATGTACAGGTACTCGAGCTTCTTGAGGAAGCTCTCGTCGAACAGCGCGCGATCGGGCCTGTTCACGACTCCCTCATGGGCACCACGCCCACTCGCGCGGGGAGCGCGCGGTGGGGGGGAGGCTCGACGGGCTTGGCCCGTCGAGGGGGGGCGGGCAGAGCCCCCCAGTGAAAGGCGGCGGGAGCGGGCACGTCAGTGGGCCTTCGTCTCCTCGGGGACGGCGGCGAGGATCTCGTCGATGATGCGATCGGTGCCGACGGCCTCGGCCTCGCCCTCGAAGTTCAGGATGATGCGGTGGCGCAGGGCCGGCTTCGCCACGGCGCGCACGTCGTCGCACGACACCGCGAAGCGGCCGGCCATGAGCGCGCGCACCTTCGCGCCGAGCAGCAGCGACTGGCCGCCGCGGGGCGACGCGCCGTACCGCACGTAGCGGCGGGTGACCGGCAGCGTCTCGCGCTGGTCGGGGTGCGTGGCGAGGAGCACGCCGAGGGCGTAGTCCTGCACGCCGTGGGCGACGGGCACGCGGCGCACGACCTCGCGCATCTCGAGGATGCGGCCGCGGGACACGACCCGCTCGACCACCGGGTCCTCGCCGCGCGTCGTGCGGTCCATGATCGTGTGCAGCGCGCCCCGGTCCGGGAACCCGACCTTGAGCTTGTAGAAGAACCGGTCGAGCTGCGCCTCGGGCAGCGGGTAGGTGCCCTCCATCTCGAGCGGGTTCTGGGTGGCGAGCACGAAGAAGGGCGGCTCGAGCGGGTAGGTGGTCTTCGCGACCGTGACCGACTGCTCCTGCATGCCCTCGAGCAGGGCGCTCTGGGTCTTCGGGGTCGCGCGGTTGATCTCGTCGGCGAGCACGATGTGGGCGAAGATCGGGCCGCGCTGGAACTGGAAGCGCCGGCTGCCCTTCTCGTCCTCGGTGATGACGTTCGTGCCGACGATGTCCGCGGGCATGAGGTCGGGGGTGAACTGGATGCGGGCGAAGTTGAGGTCGAGCGCCGCCGCGAGCGCGCGCACGAGCAGCGTCTTGCCCAGGCCGGGCACGCCCTCGAGCAGCGCGTGGCCGCCGCAGAGCAGGGCCGCGATGACGCCGTCGACGATCTCCTCGTGCCCGACGATGGCGCGGCCGACGGCGCCGCGCAGGCGCACGAGGTCCTCCTGGAACCGCTCGACCTCGGCCATCGCCGCGGTGATGTCGGTCGGGGCCTTGGCGGCCCCGGTCTGCGTCTCGGTGTGCATGTGCTGTCTCGCTCGCTCGCGCTCACTCGCGCGGCATGATCAGCCGGAAGTACCGCTTGACGTAGTACTTGAAGCCGAGCGGCACCTTCTCGCGGTTCATCACCTCCTCGGCCACGGAGGTGTAGTCGCGGTAGACCCGCTTGTAGGAGCGGGTGGCGAAGCCGCGCTCGCTCGCGCTCAGGATCGTCTCGGCGCGGTTCGGGCCCGCGCCCTCCTTGCCCGGCGCGAGGACGTCGCGGTGCCGGGCGCGCAGGCGCGTCTTCTCGCCGAGCAGGTTGGGGTCGTGCGAGCTCCCGATGCCGTCGCCGGCGCGGCCGCGCGGCGTGTCGGGCCCCTCGCCGGCCTGGGGGGGGCCGGGCTGGTTGCCGGGCTGGTCGCCGGGCTGGTCACCCGGCTGCCCCTGGCCGGGGAGCTGCATCTTGCCGTCGCCGCCCTCCTCGGGGACGACCAGGTCGCCGGGCTTGGGCTCGCCCTTGGCGCGCGAGTAGAACTCGGCCTTCTTTCCCTGTTTCTGGCCCTGCTGCCCCGGCTTGCCCTGCTGCCCCTTGCCGGACTTGCCCTGCTGCGCCTGCTGCTGCTGCTGGTCGCCCCGCTGCTGGCCGTTGCCCATGCGGCGCAGCATCTCCTTGAGGTCGCTGAGCTGGCCGCCGAGCTTCTGGCCCGCCTTGCTGCGGCGCTGCTCGCCGGCGAAGCGCTGCATCTGCTGGCCCGCTCGCTGGGCGCTGTCCGCGGCCTGCTGCTTCTGACCGGCGCCGGCCTGCTGCCCGGCCTGCTGCATGTCGCGCGCGAGCCGCTCGAGCTGGCGGCGCTGCTCCTGGCGGCGCTGCTGATCGCGGCTCAGCTTCTCGAGCTCGCGCTTCTTCTGCTCGAGCCGCCGCTTGACGTCCTCGCGGCTGGGGTTCTTCTCCTGCTCCCGCTCGAGCCGCTTCTTCTCCCGCTCGAGGCCCTCGCGCGCCTTGGCGTCCTTCTCCTCCTCGCGCCTCTTGTCGAGCCCCGCACCCGCGCGCTCGAGCGCCTTCGCGAGGGCGGCCTGCTCCTTCGCGTCCTGCTTCTGCTGCGCCTTCAGGCGCTCGGCGATCGTGTCGAGCTCCTCCTTGGCCAGCGCGAGCTCGTCCTCCTTGAGCGCCCGGCCGAGCTCCGCGGTCGGCTTCTCCTTCGCCAGCTCGGCGCCGAGCTTCCGCAGGTCCTTGAGGACCGGCTCGAAGTCCCCCTCGAGGCCGGCGGCGAACTTCTGCTCGAGCTCGGCCAGCTTCTCGAAGACCTCCTTGTGGGTGAGGCGCCCCGCCTCGAGGTCGTCGAGCAGGCGCGCGAGCTCCCGGGCGAGATCGCCCAGCTGCTGGTCGTCGTTGCGGGCGGCCTCGCGCTCGAGCGCCCGGCTGAGCTCGCGCTCCGCCACGAGGTCCTCGGCGTCGACCGCCAGCGTGGGCGCGCGCGGCGGGGTCGGGACGACCGCCACGCCGCGCGCGGGGATGCGCAGCGGCAGCAGCAGCAGCAGCGCGAGCAGCGCGACGGCGAGCCCGGGCAGGGCCAGGGGCGGCCGGAACGGCGCGGCGCGGCGCGGGTCGGCACGCCCGAGGTGCCGGGTGGCGTCCGCGATGGCCGCGTGCATGTAGGGGTCGGCCGCCTCCGGTCCGAACTCCAGGGCCGAGCCGAGCCGGTCGCTCAGGCCGCCGGCGCGGTCGAGGGCCCGCGCCGCCCGCCGCAGCGGGATGCGGCCGAGCGCGCCGAGCACGCCCCCGAGCGCGACCAGGGCCGCGGCGCCGAGCACGACCAGCACGAGCGCCCGTGCATGCACTACGTGCACTTTGTAGAGGTAAACGGCCGCGATCACGGCGACGATCGCCGGCACGGCGAGCACGGTCGCCAGCTCCAGCGCCGCCTGCAGCCGCATGCGGCGGCGCGCGCGGCGCATGGGCGGGAGGATCTCGTGCCAGGCGCTCATGCGGGCTCCCAAGGATAGCACCGGATTAGAGACGGAGCACCCCGCCGCAGGTTCTCTCCCTTGTCGCGGCGGCGCGCGCGGCCTAGCATCGAGGCATGCGGATCCGCGCGCTCGCTGCCCTGCCGGTGGCGCTCCTCGCTGCCTGCGGCGGCGCGTCGCCGCCCCACGCGCAGCAGGACGCGGGACCCTCGTGCGCCGAGCTGGCGCAGCAGTACTTCGACGTGGCGGACGACCGCAACTACTGCGCCGCGGACGCGGACTGCGTGGCGTACCCGTCCGAGTGCGGCATCGAGGTATACGCCGGCCGGGTCGACTGCTACATCGTCATCAACGCGAGCTCGGACAAGACGCCGTTCGCGACGATCGCCCGCGCCTGGAGTCAGCTCGGCTGCCGGGAGTGCATGTTCTCGTGCGCCGGGCCCCCGTCCTTCGTCTGCGTGGGCGGCAAGTGCGCGCTCGCGGCCGGCGACGGCGGCTGCGCCGACGCCGGCTGCCCGTAGCGCCGCCTCAGATGGTGGCGGAGGCCAGCAGGAACTTGTTGCTGGTCTTGTCGTCCTCGATCTTCAGCGTCGCCTTGGCCTGCTCGGTCGGCAGGATGCGCTTGAAGTTCGCGAGGCGCGAGTGCTCGAGCAGGAAGAAGAACTTCCGCCCCGGCCGGGCCTTCAGGTAGTTGAGCATGGGCGTGTTGTCGAGCGCCATGAAGACGGTCCACTCCTCCGGCTTCGGCCCGGCGATCGCGCCCTTCGTGTAGAAGTTCTCGCTGCGCCAGTTCATCTGCCAGGCGATGAGCCGCTCGTCGGGCGCGGCCCGCCGCTCGTAGTACTCGCGGATCAGCGTCTTCTGCCCCCAGTGCGGCGCCAGCCGGACCATGTAGCCGTCGAGCGCCCAGTACGTGAAGCTGACGGCCGCGGCCACCATCAGCCACACCGTGACGCGGCGCGCCTCCCGCCAGATGAGCAGCAGCAGCGGCACGAGACACACCCCGAGCAGGGTCCACAGCGCCGGGGCGAAGTCGATCTTCGGGAACGTGCGCGTGTAGTTATAGATGTAGAGCCAGATGAGGCGCACCGGCTTCTCGGCGATGCTCGCACCCATGACGACCAGGAACCCGGCGGCGGCGAGGATGGCGAGCCAGGGCCGCGCGACGCGGTCCGCGGCGAGGTCGTCGAGGAAGACGCCGATGAGCACCGCCATCGCGGGCAGCGCCGGCAGGATGTAGTGGTGGAACTTCGTGACCGACAGTGAGAAGAGCGCGAAGGCGCTCAGGAACCACACCGCGGCGAAGACGATGGCCCGGTCGCGGGGCGTCGCCCCGTGGCGGATCGTGACCACGCGCGCGAGCGCCACCGGCATCAGCGCCGACCAGGGGAAGAGGCCGGTGCCCAGCTGGTTCACGAAGTACTCGAAGCTGCCCTTGTCGCCGTGCACGCCGGCCGTCAGGCGGTTGAAGTGGTGCTGCACGAACATCTCGGCCCAGAAGGGCCGGCCGTGGAGCGCGATCATGGCGTGGTACCAGGGGAACGCGATGGCGACGACGAGCAGCGCGCCCAGGTGCAGCTCGGCACGCTTGAGGATGGCGAAGTCCCAGGTCGCGAGGAGGTAGGCGACGACGACCATGCCCGGGATCGCGACCCCGAGCAGCCCCTTCATCCACACCGCGACCGCGAAGGTCAGGTAGGCGATGAGCAGCAGGAGCTGGCGGCGCACGCGGATCCGGCCCCACGACGCGAGCAGCAGGCCCGCGAGCATCACCACGTAGGCGCCCATGTGGCCGACGGCGTAGAGGGGCGGCACGTACTGGCGCTGGGTGCCGTGGATCATGGCGGCGGTGAAGTAGCCGGTCTGCCCGAGGACGAGCAGGGTGACCACCGCGAGCACGGCGTGGCCGCCGTGCAGCCGCAGCGGGCCGACCTGCCAGGTGCGCAGCGGCTCCTCGCTGCGCGCGTCCTTGAGGGCGAGCATCAGCAGGGCGAGGCCGCCGGTCATGAGGCCGACGTCGGGGATGTCGGTCATCGCCTGGCGCGAGATGAAGAACCACTGCGGCATGGTCGCGAGGGCGGCCGCGGTGAGGTAGCCGGCGCGTCGCGAGACGAGGCGTGAGACCATGAGCCACAGCGCCCAGATGCCGAAGATCGAGATGATGATGACCGGCACCCGGAGCGACCACTCCGCCAGGGTCGTCGCGACCATCTCATCGGGGCCGCGGGTGCCGACGCCGCAGACGCGCATGCCCGCCGCCAGCAGCCACAGCGTGCCGGCGGGCTTGGACCAGAAGTTCTCGTCCTGCCAGCGGGGCGACAGGTAGTCGCCCGTGGCGTTCATGGTCCGGGCGACCTCGGCGTAGTGGCCCTCCCACGGGTCGAACAGCGAGTAGCTGCCGGCGAAGGGCAGGTAGAGGCAGAGCAGGGCGCCGATGACGACGAGGGAGCCGATGAGGTCCTGGTGGCGCGGACCGGGGGCGGGCGCCGGCAGGGGCGCGGGCGCGGTTCCCGACGGCGCGGGTGGGGTGGCGGCGGCGTCTGACACGGCGCGGAAAAGGTAGTCGGGGGCGGGCCGGGGGTCAAGCTCCCCGGCGCGGTCGCGGCTACGGCTTCACGCGCTCGGAGCGCTTCTCGCCGGTGCGGACGTCGATGCCGATGAGGTCGATGTAGTTCACCGTCGGGATCAGGGCGCCCTCGGTGGTGTTGATGTAGAGCTTCTGGAGGAAGACGTCGAAGCCGTTGATCTTGCCCTCGGCCCGGGCCTTGCCGTCCCGGACGTAGAGCTTGATGGGGCGGTTCTTGGCGGGGACGATCACCATCCGCCAGAACTCGCCGCTCTTGTCCTTCGTCACCTTGAAGCCGTAGGCCTGGGAGCGCTCGAGCCAGCTCAGGGTCGAGCGCTTGCCGTTCGGCAGCAGCCAGTAGACGACCACCGGCTCCTTGGCGTCGAGCTGGCCGTCCTTGTCGAGGCGCGCGTCGTAGTGCACCTCGTTCTTGTTCTTGCTTCGCTCGATGTGGAACAGCTTCTGGGTGCTCTGAGCGAAGCAGAGTCCGGGGAGCAGCAGTAGTAGTAGTAGTGGCACGAGGCGGACCATGGGGCGCCCTCCTCCGTCCAGCTTAGCACAGGACCGGAGCTAGACGAGGGGGGGGTCGGACCGGGCGCCGCGGGCCTGCTGGCTGGCGCGATAGGTGGCCCAGCGGAGGGCGTTCACGAGGCCGCGCGGCGCCAGACCGCGGTCGCTCTGGAAGGGCCAGAAGCGGAGGCTGGCCTGGCCTTCGGCGAGCTCCTCGAAGAGGCGGACGGCGCAGACGCGGGTCCAGCCGCCGCCGCGCGGCCGGACCTCGAGGAGGAAGACCGCCAGGCCGCGCTCGACGGCGTTCTCGAGCCGCTGCCGGCGGGTGCGGCCCGGGACGCCCGGGTGCGTCGGGACCAGGCGCAGCTTGGCGCGGCCGATGCCGTCCACGTCGAAGGGCGAGACGGCGTAGTAGTCGTTCGCGAGGAAGTCGTGCGGGTCCGTCGAGAGGGCGGCGGCCACGGTCGTCACCGGCCGGCGGATCGTGGCGAACAGGAGATCCTGGTCACCGCGCTTCGGCCCCGGCGTGGGCGGCGACTCGCCGAGGAAGCGGACCGCCACGCCGAGCACGTCGGGCCACTCTCTGCCGGTGCGCCACCAGGCGTTCGACAGCCGCACGAGGGCGCGACCCTCCAGGCGGGCGGCGAGCGCGCCGACCGGGCCGGCGGCGGCCAGCGGCTCCACCGTGGCGAAGAAGACCACTCCGTCGGGGTGGAAGACGCGCGCGTGGCGTACGGCGCTGCCCGCCGCCGCGAGCGGCGCGAGCAGGTAGCCGAGGCCGCGGCGCACGGGGCCGGGGAGCGGGTACGTCATGCCGGGTGTATGCGGAGCCCGTGGGGCCGACGCAAGCGCGGGCCCGCCGTCAGGGCTTCTTCACCTCGCGCACGGTGCCCGCGACGTCGCTGTCCCGCTGGATCCGGGCGATGTCGGCCAGGCTGATGACGCCCGCCAGCTTGCCGTCGTCGCCGAGGCACATGATGCGCGACTTCTTGTACGTCGCGAGGAGCTCCTCGGCGCGGCGGATGTCGTCGCCGGGCCGGCACGAGATCACCTCGTGGGTCATGATCTCGCCGCAGGGTATCGAGTAGGCCTGCTCGTTCGCGACCAGGCGGACGACGATGTCGCGGTCCGTCACGGTGCCGAGCACGCGCTTCTGATCGCAGATGGGCAGGAAGCCTATGTCCTTATCGCGCATTCGCTGCGCGGCCGCGAGCACCGTCTCGTGCGGGCTGACGCACTCGACCTCGCGGTTCATGATCTCTTCACAGCGCATGGGTTTTTCGCCTCCTAGCCGACAGGGATAAGGCAAGGGCGGGGGATCGCAAGCGACGGCCCGGGGCGGCGGGCGAGCGCCGGGTCAGAGCGCGAGGAGGGCGAGGACGGCGTCGTGCAGGGGGCCGTTCGTGGCGCAGACGCCGTCCTGGAGCGACTCGGCGACGTTGAACCGGTAGGGTCGCCCGTGGCGGTCCGTGACGCGGCCGCCCGCGGCGGTGACGATGGCGACGCCGGCCGCGATGTCCCAGGCGTGGCGCGGCCGCGGCGTGAAGCTCGCGTCGGCGCGGCCGGCCGCGACCAGCCCGAGCTTGTAGGCCACCGAGCCGACGGCGACGACCTCGATCTTCGACGCGTACGCCTCGAAGAGCCCCTTCGCGACCTCGCTGCGGGAGCAGACGATGCGCGCCCCGGGCAGGATCGCCTGGGTGGAAGGGCGCGCCGGGGCGCCGTCGATCCAGGCGCCCACCCCGACGATGCCGGAGAAGAGCTCACCGGTGACCGGGTTGAGGAGCACGCCCACCCGGGCCTCGCCCTCGACGGCGTAGCCGACGGCGACGACGAACTCGGGGATCCCCTTCGTGAACTCGCGCGTGCCGTCGAGGGGGTCGACGATCCACGCGCGCGGCCGCGTGTGCCAGCCGGGGTCAGCGACCGACTCCTCGGACAGCCAGCCCGCGTCCGGGTCCACGGGCCGGAGCGCCTCGTCGAGGATGCGGTTGGCGGCGAGGTCCGCGTCCGTCACCGGGTTGTCCTCGCCCTTGTCGCGCACGGCGTAGGCCGCCTTGTAGTAGCCGCGGATGGCGGCGCCGGCGCGCTTCGCCGCGGCGACCGCGGCATCGTGGATGCGCTGCAGATCCATGGGCGCAGCTTGACACGAAAGCGCGGGGCGGCATAGCGTCCGAGGGCGGTGACCAACTACCTCGCGTTGTACCGGACCATCCTGCGCACCTTCGGCCCGCGGGTGCGGCCCCTCGGGACGTTCGGGCTCCTGCAGCTGCGGCGTGCGCTCGACGGCTCGACCCGCGCGCTCGATCACCTGCTCTTTCCAGAGATCCGGCGCACACCCATCGACCGGCCCGTCTTCATCCTCGGCAACCCGCGCAGCGGCACGACCTTCCTGCACCGCTTCCTGCTCCAGACCGACGAGCTCGCCGCCTTCGCGCTCTGGGAGATGCTCTTCCCGGCGGTGACCGCGCGCAAGCTCCTCGGCGGGATGGTCGACCGGTTCGCGCCGTTCAACCCGGCGCGGTACCACAGCTCGGCGGCGCACGAGACGAGCCTTACGGACGTCGAGGCGGACGACGCCATGACGTTCTTCCACTTCCTCGACGGCGGCTTCCTGTGGTCGTACTTCCTCGCGTGGGAGGACGAGTGGGGCAGCGAGCTGTCGCGGCGTATGTTCCATCTCGACGACCAGCCTCTCGACGAGCAGGAGCGGTACTTCCGCTTCCTGGAGGGCTGCTGGCGCCGGAACCTGGTCGCCAAGGGGAAGCGGCGGATCATCGCCAAGGCCAGCACGTTCACGCTGCGCGTGCGCACGCTGCTGCGCCGCTATCCTGACTGCAAGCTGATCTACATGGTCCGCGACCCGGTCGAGACGATCCCGTCGGGCATGTCGCTCATCACGGGCGTCCTCGAGAACGCCTACGACATGTTCAACTCGACGGACGGGGCGAAGCGGGCGCGCTACCTCGAGAACCTCTACCAGGCGTCGTGCTACCTCTTCCAGTCGTTCCACGACGTGTGGCGCAGCGGCGCCATCCCCGCGCGGAACCTGCGGATCGTCACCTACCCGCGGATGATGAACGACCTCGAGGGCACCATGCGCGAGCTGGTCGGCTTCCTCGAGATCACGCCCGCGCCGAGCTTCGCCGACCGCGTGCGCGACCAGGCCGCCAAGCAGCGCGCCCACCGCAGCGAGCACCACTACTCCCCGGAGAAGTTCAACCTCACCGCCGACCGCATCCGCCGCGACCTCGCCTACGTCTACGACTGGTTGGGGGACACGCAGCCCTGATCTAAGCGCCCGATTTCTTAGGCGTCCTGGGCCCATGTGCGTATTTTGCTCTGACGCAACGCGTCGGAGCAAAATACGCACATTGGTCTAGGACCATAACGATTGCGGAGGCTTAGCAGGGGGCTGCGTGTCCCTAATATGTCAGGATCGCGGCGCCCAGGGAGAGGCCGGCGCCGGTGCCCAGGAGGAGGATCTCGTCGCCGCGGCGGACCCGGCCCTGCTGGACGGCGTCGTAGAGGGCGGAGGGGATCGAGGTCGCGATGCAGTTGCCGAGGCGGTCCACGTTCAGCATGACCCGGTCGTCGGGCATGCCGTACTTGCGCAGGGAGCGGACGGCGAAGAGGCTCGCCTGGTGGGGGACGACGAGCGCGATGGCGCCGAGGCCGTGCGCGAGCCCCGGGCGCACCCGGTCGAGGAAGCCGCCGAGGTGCTGGTGGGCCATGCGGTACACCGCCGGGCCCTCCATGTGGAAGAGGTTGTCCTCGGGCCGCGTCTCGGCGTGGTTCGGGTGTCGCCGGGTGCCGCCCCCGCGGATGCAGGTGAGGTCGGCGCCGGCGCTGTAAGTCTCGAGGCGCGCGGCCAGGAGGCGGCTGGGCTCGCCCTCGGCGGGGCGCGTCAGCACCAGCGCCGCCGCCGCGTCGCCGATGAGGCTCGCGCTCTCGGGCTCGGCGAAGTTGATGCCCGCCGACCCGATGTCGGCCGAGACGACGAGGACCCGGTGGGCGCGGCCGGTCGCGAGGAAGCTCGCCGCGACGTCCACCGCCGCGATGAAGCTGAGGCAGGTCGCGTGGACGCTGAGGCAGCCGACGCCCGAGGTCTCGAGCCCGAGCTGCCGCTGGATGAGCGGCCCGCCGTCGGGGATGGCCTGCTCCTGGCTGCCCGAGGCGTTGACGATGAGGTCGACGTCGGTGAGCGCGAGGCCGGCGGCGGCGACCGCCTCGCGGGCGGCCTGGGCGCCCATGAAGGAGTTGGTCTCGTCGCCGCTCGCCCAGCGCCGCTCGCGGACGCCGGTCTTGCGCTCGATCCAGCCCGGCGTGAGCCCGCACCGCGCCTCGAGCTCGGCGCTCGGGACGACGCGGGACGGGAGGTAGCGGCCGATGCCGGCGATCTTCAGTGGGAGGGGGAACATGCTGCGGCAGATTGAAGCACGCCGCAGCGACGGCGCGCAAGGGAGGGGACCGCACCCGGCTACGGTGCGAGCACCGTGTTGTCGATGAGGCGGGTCGGACCGAAGAAGGCGGCGAGCGCCATCACGGCCGGGCGCTCGAGGCGGCTGACGGGGGCGAGGGACGCGGCGTCGCGCAGCTCCAGGTAGTCGACGCGCGTGGGCCGGCCCTCGTCGACGGTGCGGCGGGCGAGCCCGCACAGCGCCGCCGCGTCCCGCTCCCCGGCTGCGGCGGCGGAGCGGGCCGCCTGGAGCGCGCGCGAGAGGCAGGTCGCGCGCCCGCGCTCGTCGGGCGAGAGGTAGGCGTTGCGCGACGACAGGGCCAGGCCGTCGGCCTCGCGCACGATGGGCATGCCGACCATCTCGACGTCGAGATCGAGGTCGAGGACCATGCGGCGCAGCACCGCGAGCTGCTGGTAGTCCTTCTCGCCGAAGATCGCGACGTGCGGCTTGACCGCGTTGAAGAGCTTCGCGACCACGGTGGCGACGCCGCGGAAGTGGCCGGGGCGGTGCTCGCCGCACAGCCCCTGCTCGAGCTCGGTCACCTCGACGTAGGTCTGATACCCGGCCGGGTACATGTCCGCGGTCTCGGGCAGATACACGAGGTCGGTGCCCGCGCCCGCCGCCTTCGCGAGGTCGCCCGGGAGGTCGCGCGGGTAGCGGGCGAGGTCCTCCTTGGGCCCGAACTGCGTCGGGTTGACGAAGATCGAGAGGACGAGCACGTCGCCGCGGCGGCGGCCCTCCTCGAGCAGCGAGACGTGGCCGCGGTGCAGGTAGCCCATCGTGGGGACGAACGCGATGCGCCGGCCGGCACGGCGCACCTCGTCGGCGCGCCGCTGCATGTCGCGGGGAGTGCGGAGGATCTCGGGCGTGGGCATGGGTCGAGTCACCTGGCGGGTCAGCGCTGCTTGTGGACCGTGGAGTAGGGCGCGGCCGCCTCGGGGGCCGGCTCCCTGGCGTGCACCGTGTGCTCCTCGGCGGGGAAGCGGCCCTCGCGCACGTCCTTCGCGTACTCGTCGACGGCGGTGCGGATGCGCAGCGCGAGGTTCTCGTAGCGGCGCACGAACCTGGGCCGGAACGAGTCGTCCATGCCGAGGAGGTCGTAGACGACCAGCACCTGGCCGTCGCACCCCGGGCCGGCGCCGATGCCGATCGTGGGGATCGTGAGCCGCGCCGTGATCGTGGCCGCCAGCTCCGCCGGTACGCCCTCGAGGACGACGGCGTAGGCGCCGGCCTGCTCGAGGGCGACGGCGTCGTCGAGGATGGCGCGGGCGGTCGCCTCGTCGCGCCCCTGGACCTTGAAGCCGCCCATGGCGTGCACCGACTGGGGCGTCAGGCCGACGTGCCCCATGACCGGGACGCCGATGCTGGTCAGCCGCCGGACCAGGTCCGCGTGCCGGGCGCCGCCCTCGAGCTTGACCGCCTCGGCGCCGCCCTCCTTGAGGAGACGGCCACAGTTGCGCACCGCCTCGTCGAGGCCGGCCTGATACGAGAGGAACGGCATGTCGCCGACGACGTGGGCGCGGGCCGCGCCGCGGGCGACCGCGCGGCAGTGGTAGATGACGTCCTCGAGCGTGACCGGGAGCGTGTTCGGCAGCCCCTGGATGACCATGCCCAGCGAGTCGCCGACCAGCAGCACGTCGATGCCGGTCTCGTCGAGCAGGCGGGCGAAGGTGGCGTCATAGGCGGTGAGGACGGCGATCTTGCGCCCGTCCTGCTTCATCTTCTGCAAGGTGTGCACGGTGACCTTCGCCACGGTTGCACCCTCCTTTCACTCGGCCGCGCCGGGCGGCGCGGCTGGGCGGCTAGCGCGCCGCCAGCGGGATGTAGTGCTGCGTCCCCGCCCTGGTCTTGCGGATGACCGCCACGAGGTCGTCGCGATCCTTGGCCGACGCCACGAAGTCGATCTCCGACGTGTTCACCACCAGGAGCGGGCTCTCGTCGTAGTGGAAGAAGTAGTACCGGTACGCGCGCGCGACCTCCTCGACGTACTCGGGCGGGGGGTTGAACGCCTCACCGTCCTTAGATTCCTGGACCCGCTTGCGCAGGCGCGCAAGGAGGACCTCGGTGCGGGCCTGCAGGTACACGACCAGGTCGGGCCGCGGCACGCGGGGGTGGAGGATGCCGTAGATCTTCTCGTGCAGGGCCAGCTCGGCGGGCGTGAGGTTCACGGTCGCGAGGATGCGATCACGCGCGATCACGAAATCCGTGACCAGCCCGCCGCGGGCGAAGAGGTCCTCCTGGCCGAGCGCGTCCTGCTGCTGGTAGCGCCCGAGCAGCGAGAAGAGCTGCATCTGGAACGCGAAGCGCTTGGGCTCGCGGCAGAACTCGCGCATGAAGGGGTTGTCCTCGATGCGCTCGAGCACGAGCCGGGCCTGCAGGCGGTCGGCGAGGATCCGCGCGAGGCTCGTCTTGCCGACCCCGACGGGGCCTTCGACGACGATGTAGCGTGGGCGTTCTGGCACGCGGGGCTCTTGGATGGGCGAAGCGATTATATGAACGAGGCGGCTCGCGTGTAAAGTCGTCCCGTGTCGACGCGATGCGTCATGGGGCGTTCTGCGGCGTGAAGATGAGCGTGAAGGCGATCGTCGCGGGCCCGGCGGCGGCGTAGGACGGTGCGTGCCAGGCGGCGATGCGGCCGCGCGCGCAGGCGACGAGCTCGCGCCGCCCGCCCGTCACGCGCAGATCGGCGAGGCGGCCGCGCCGATCGGCGCTGGCGCGGACCGCGATCGTGGCCACTCCGGGCGGCGCGGGGCAGGCGGCGAGCTCCGGGAGCGCGCGGCTCAGCCAGCTGACGACGGGCGCCTCGCGCAGCGGCCCCGTGAGCTTCAGGCCGACCGCCGAGACGGCCGCGGACTGCGCCGGGCGGCCGCGGGGCGCGCGCGCGAGGTCCCGCAGGTGCGCGCGGGCGCGGGCGGCGTAGCGGCTCTGCGGCAGCTTGAGGAGGAAGAGCTCGAAGGCCTCGCGCGCCGGGCCCACGTGCCCCGCCGCCGCGAGCGCCAGGCCGTCGTAGTAGTGCCGATCACCGTCGGGGACGAAGAAGACGCCGCGCTCGGGCTCCATGCTGGCGCGCCCCGGATCGATCGCGAGCGCGCGGCGGATCACCTCCCGCGCGGCGTACACCTGCTCGTCGCGGTCGAGGGCGACCGCGAGACCGTAGAGGTGCAGCGCGGTCGAGACGGCGTCGTAGGCCGGCACGGCGAGCGCCAGCCGGTAGCGGCGGATCGCCTCGTCGAGCAGGCCGGCGCCCATCGCCGCCTCCGCGGAGTTGCCGAGGACGATGTCGCTGCGCGTGACCTCGTGGCGGTAGCCGCGGCAGCGGTCGTACTCGGCGATCGCCGCCTCGAACTGGCCCACGCGGGACAGCTCCAGGGCGAGCTTGAAGGCCATGTCCGGGTCGTGGACGTAGCTCGGGTCGAGGGCGCGGACGTGCCGCCACGCGGCGATGGCCGCGAGCGGCTGGTGCAGGAAGTCGGCCTGGACCAGCCCGCGCTGGTAATGGGGGTCGGGCTCCTCGGGCAGCAGGCGCGCGGCGCGCTCGTACTCGTCGAGCGCGGCGCCGACGAGGCGCTCGCGGCGCGGGCCGGCCGACTGGCGGGCGCCCTCGAGCAGATCGGCGGCGCGGGCCATCGCCCGGGTGTACGCGGCGCGTCGGTCGCCCGCGCTCTGGGCCGGCGGCGGATCGGCCGCCGCGGCGGCGACGCCGGCAGCGAAGAGGCAAGCCAGGACAGCGCCGCCGCGCATACCAAGAGAGTATACGCGAGCGGGGCACGACGAACCGCCAAGACGCCAAGGCCTTGGCGCCTTGGCGGTTTCTTCTCCTCTAGCCGCCGGCCTGGGAGCGGCCGATGACCTCGGCGATGGCGCGGGTCTGGCGCGCCAGGGTCGTGAACTGGTCGGGGAAGAGGGACTGCGCGCCGTCGGAGAGGGCGTGGTCCGGGTCGCAGTGGACCTCCACGAGCAGACCGTCGGCGCCCGCGGCCACGGCCGCGCGGGCGACCGGGATGACCTTGTCCCGCACGCCGGTCGCGTGGCTCGGGTCGACGACGACGGGCAGGTGGCTCAGCGTCTTGAGCACCGGGATGGCGCTGATGTCGAGGGTGTTGCGAGTGGCGCGCTCGAAGGTGCGGATGCCGCGCTCGCAGAGGATGACGCGGTGGTTGCCGCCGCTCATCACGTACTCGGCCGCGAGGAGCAGCTCCTCGAGGGTCGCGGCGAGCCCGCGCTTGAGCATCACCGGCCGCGCGACGTGCCCGAGGTCCCGCAGGAGGTCGAAGTTCTGCATGTTGCGTGCGCCGACCTGGAAGATGTCGACGAGGTCCGCCATCGCGTCCACCTGCGAGCGGTCCATCACCTCGGAGATGACCTTGAGGCCGTGCTCGTCGGCGGCCTGCCGCAGCAGCTCGAGCCCCTCCTGGCCGAGCCCCTGGAACGAGTAGGGCGAGGAGCGCGGCTTGAAGGCGCCGCCGCGTAGCACCTTGGCGCCGGCCGCCTTGACGCTCGCCGCGACGGCGCGGATCTGGTCGCGGTTCTCCACCGCGCACGGGCCGGCCATCAGCACCACCTCGCGGCCGCCCACGACGACGCCGCCGAGGTCGATCACCGTGTCGTCGGCCCGGAAGTGGCGGCCTGCGAGCTTGTACGGCGCGGTGATCCGCAGCACGCGGGCGACGCCGGGCAGCACCTCGAAGGGCCGCAGGTCGAGCCCGGTCGGGAGCGCGCCGACCACGCCGATGACCGTCTGCGCCTGGCCGTCCGAGCGGTGCGCGGTGTAGCCCGCCTCTTCCACGAACCGGACGACCGCTGCGGCTTCCGCCGGCGTCGCGCCCGGTCTGAGCACGATGATCATGCCGCAGATGCTACGTTCAGGTCAGACGCCGCGCAACGTTTACGCGGCCGGCTACTTGCGCTTCGCCGACGCGGGGTCCAGCTCCCAGCGCTTCACGTCGCGGCGCGCGATGGGCTCCTCGCCGAGGCGCAGCTCGCCGGCGTCCTCCTCGGTGATGCCGTAGGCCCGGCCGATGGCGTCCACCTGGTCCTGGTCGGGGGTCGACATGCTCGAGCCGGGGAGCTCGTCGCCCGAGAGCTCGTTCTCGAGGGGGTCGACCTCCGGGTCGCCGGCCTCCAGCCGCTCGTCGTCGCCGGGCACCTCGGCGGGCGCGGGCGGCTCCGGGAAGAGGCCGCTGCGCAGCGACTCGGCCGCGGCGCCGGTCAGCGAGGTGCCGTGGGGCGGCTCGCTCTCGTCGTCCTCCTCGTCGAGCACGTAGTCCTCGGGCGTCGGGCTCGCGGCGGCCGCGTCCGGCGGCGGGTTGTCGAGCCAGTAGTCCCCGGGCTCGTCGCCCGGATCGCGCCGCGGCGCCCCTTCAGGGGCTGGCGTGTTCCGGGCGGATCGCGATCGCTTGGCCACTGCGCGCCTCCTTCCTCCCGTGGGAAGTGCGTAAGGCGGGGCGTCACACTGTCGAGTAGGTGGCCGGCGGGGAGCGGAGGGGGAGCGCCTTACCGGCGCGGCCGGCGCCGGCGGGCCCCGGCGGCGCCCAGAGCGAGGAAGCCGATCAGCAGCAGGCGATCCGCCCCGCCCGCGCCGCCGTCCGCCGGCCCCGGCGAGGCGCCGGCGCCGCCGCCGCAGTCGCAGCCGCCGCCCGGCGCGGCGCAGTCCTCGGCCTTGGCGATGACGCCGTCGCAGTTCGTGTCCTTGTGGCCCTGGCACGACTCGGGCGCCCCGGGGTAGATGTGCGGGTTGGCGTCGTCGCAGTCCTGCTTGATGTCGAGCGGGCACTCCGGCCCCTGCGGGAAGCCGTCGTGGTCGAGGTCCTCGCACTTGCGGCAGTCCTCGTCGATCTTGCCGTTGCAGTTGTTGTCGATGCCGTCGGCGCAGATCTCCTTGGCCCACGGCGAGATCGACACGTCGTCGTCGTTGCAGTCCTCCTTGACGCAGTCGGGGCCGGAGGGCCAGCCGTCGCCGTCCTTGTCCACGCAGTCGACGCCGGGGCAGCCGTCGTCGGGCGTGCCGTTGCAGTTCTGGTCGACCCCGTCGCCGCAGACCTCCGGCGCGCCGGGGTGGATCGTCGCGTCGTTGTCGTCGCAGTCCTGGATGGGGCCGCAGTCGGGGCCGACGGGCCAGCCGTCGCCGTCCTTGTCCACGCAGTCGACGCCGGGGCAGTTCTCGTCGGTGCTGCCGTTGCCGTTGTTGTCGATGCCGTCGCACAGCTCCTCGGCGCCGGGGTGGATGGTCGGGTCGTTGTCGTTGCTGTCGCGGTCGAGCAGCGGGCCGCAGCCGTCGCCCACCCCGTAGCCGTCGCCGTCGTTGTCGGTGCAGCCCGGGCAGCCGTCGTCGACGACGCCGTTGCTGTTGTTGTCCTTGCCGTCGCCGCAGATCTCGGCGGCGCCGGGGTGGACGTCCGGGTCGTTGTCGTCGGTGTCCTGGGGCCCGGGGCAGCCGGGGCCGACGCCGTAGCCATCCTCGTCCGCGTCCACGCACAGGCGGCCGGGGCAGCCGTCGTCGACGATGCCCTCGCAGTTGTTGTCCTTGCCATCGCCGCACACCTCGGGCGCGCCGGGGTAGACGGTGGGATCGGTGTCGTCGCAGTCCTCCTTGACGCAGTCGGGGCCGACCGGCCAGCCGTCGCCGTCGCCGTCGGTGCAGTTGACGCCCGGGCAGCCGTCGTCGATCGTCAGGTTGCAGTTCTGGTCGATGCCGTCGCCACAGATCTCGGCCGCGCCGGGGTAGATGGTCGCGTCCGCGTCGTTGCAGTCCTGCGGCCCCTCGCAGCCGTCGCCCACGCCGAAGCCGTCGCCGTCCGCGTCCACGCAGCCGTGCTGGTTCCCGACGACGACCTCCATCGGCCCCTTGCGGTTGTTCAGCTTGTCGGGCTCGGTGAGAAAGTTGTCGGCGTCGGCGAAGACCCAGGAGTGGTAGGTGCCGTAGGGCGCGGTGCCGCGCACGAACTGCATGTGCTTGCAGGCGTTCGGGTCGAGCGACGGGATCTGCTGGATCAGCTCGCCGGGATTGCCGTCCTGCGGCGCCTGCTTGCGGTCGTAGTAGACGTCCACGTAGAACGTCGAGGCGGCCTTCGTGCCGCGGTTGCAGACGTCGACGCTGTAGATGACGGTCTGGCCGCTGACCGACGCCTCGAAGCTCGTGACGACGATCTCCGGCAGGGAGAGATCGATGCTGAGCGGGCCGGCGATGTTGTTGGACTTGTTGGCCTCGATCTGGAAGTCGGCGCTGTCGACCTTGGCCCACGACTTGTAATGGCCGTTCGGGAGCTGGTCGGTCTGGATGACGACCTGCGGGCAGCACTGCGGGTGATCGGTGCCGCGGTCCTGGCACAGGATGTACGGCGCCAAGCTGCCCCACAGGCCGCTGTCGTCGTAGCAGGGCGGGAACGAGTTGATGTACCAGATGGCGTCGAGCCCGTTGATGCCGACGAACTGGTCCTCGCGCACGCCGACGGGCGGCGCCGCGTCGCGGTTGTACCAGACGCCCAGACGGAACGGCCCGGCGGCGCGGCTGCCGACGTTGCAGACGCGGGCGGTGTACTTGATCGAGCTGCCCTGCAGCTCGTACTTGAAGAACGGGTTGGGGTTGTACGCGTCGCGACAGAAGACCAGGTCCGGCCCGACGACGACCTGGAGCGGGCCGGCGATGATGCCCACCTCGTTGACGTCGGTCGGGTTGGCGCGGAGCTGGATGTACGACTGGTAGATCCCGTTCGGCGCGGCCCACGAGAACTGGTGCGTGCTGAAGCCGCCGACGACCGCCTGCTGATCGCCGTGGTCGCCCGCGCCGGGCGGGGCGGCGCGGTTGTAGTAGAGGTCGATGGTCCCGGCCGCCGTCGTGCCGGCGTAGTACTCCACCGTCGTGGGCGTGACCTGCGCCTGGAACAGCGTGATCTGGGCGGCGGCGAGCCGCGGCGCGGCAACGAGGAGCCCCAGGGCACACCCGACCCATACGGGCCAGGCGCCCGCAATCCGGCGCAGTCGCATGGCCCATGATACCCCGGCGGGCGCGCGGCCGGCAACGCTGTCGGCGGCTCAATGCACCCGGTTGGTGGACCCGCCCTTGGCCGGGCGGTCGGCGACGCGCTTGCGGGCGGCGACCGCCTTCGCGCCGGCGCGGCGGCGGCCGGCCGCCGCCGTCCCC
>DASXVK010000012.1:0-13822 GCA_036504295.1 Polyangia bacterium | reverse complement strand
CGGCGCGGCGCTGCTGCTGCTCGCGGGCGGCGCGGCGCTGGTCGCGGGCGGCCTCGCGCGCGCGGCGGCGCCGGAGCCCGGGCTCGCGGCCGCCCGGGCCGCCTACTCGGCGGCGCTCCGCGAGAGCGACCGCGCGGCCCGCACCCGGGCCTTCGCGAGCGCCGAGGCGAGCTACCGGCAGCTCGTCGAGGCCCACCCGGACAGCGCCGAGCTCCTCTGCGACTGGGGCAACGCCGCGCTCGGCGGCCAGGACCTCGGCCGCGCCGTGCTCGCCTACCGGCGCGCCCTCGTGCTCGACCCGACGCTCGAGCGGGCGCGGCGCAACCTCGCCTGGGTGCGCGGGCGCCTCCCCGAGAGCTTCCCGCGGCCGCAGGCGACGGGCGCCCTCGAGTCGTTCTTCTTCTGGCACCACCGCCTGACGCTCGTGCAGCGCCACGTCGGCGCCGGCGTGGCCTTCGCCGCCCTCGTGCTGCTCCTCCTCCCCTGGCCCGCGCGCCCCCGGCGCCAGCGCCTCGCCCGCGGCCTGGCCGTGCCGGTCGCCCTCGTGTGGTTGGCGCTCGCCGCCTCGGCCGTGCTCGAGCGCGACGCCGCGCGCGACGCGGTGCTCGTGCGCGACGGCGCGGTCCTGCGCGCGGCCGACAGCCAGGGCGCGCCCGCGGCGCTCGCCGCGCCGCTGCCGCCCGGCGGCGAGGTCACCGTGACCGAGGAGCGGCCGGGCTGGACGCGGATCACGCTCGCCGACGGCGCGCGCGGGTGGGTCGCGGACGACGCGGTCGCGCGGGTGCAGCGGCGGTAGGCGGCGCGGGTCCGCGCCGGTGTGATCGGGTGACTAACGCTCCTCACCGTCGCGGGCCGGCGTGCCGCCGGTCACCCGCGCCAGGGTCGCCATGATCGCCTCCGGGCTCGGCGGCTTGGCGAGGTGCGCGTCGAAGCCCGCGTCCTGCGCCCGGGCGACGTCCTCGGGCTAACTCGCGTCACGCCGACGGGGGGGCGGCCGGCAGCCAGTACGTGAACACGCTCCCCGTGCCGACCTCGCTCTCGACCCAGACCCGGCCGCCGTGGGCCTCGACGAGGCCCTGGACGATGTACAGCCCCAGCCCGAGGCCCTTGCGCTCCTCGCGCGCCCGCCGCGCCTGAAAGTACCGGTCGAAGAGGCGGGGGAGGTCCTCGCGGGCAATGCCCCGACCCTGATCGTGCACGCGCACCATCACCCCATGCTCCGCGCCGGCGACGACGACGCGAATGGGGGACCCTTCACCGGAGTACCTGGCCGCGTTCTCCAGCAGGTTGGTGACGATCTGCTCCAGCCGCAGGGGATCGGCCAGGATCTTCGGCGGGGCGTCGCGCACCTCGACGGCGACGGCGTGGCCGCCCAGGGTCAGCTCGATGCGTGCGACCAGGGCGGAGATCAGCTCGGGGACACCGACCAGCCGCCGATCGAGGACCACGCGATGGGTCTCGATCCGCGACGCGTCGAGCAGGTCGCCGACGAGGCGGTTCAGGCTCTGGCCGCTGCGCTTCATCCTCCTGAGCGCGGTCACCGGGACGGTGGCCGCCTGACCGGCGGCGCTGCGGAGGAGCGCCTCGATCTGCAGCATGAGCGCCTGGACGGGCGTCCGCATGTCGTGCGCGACGAGCGCGGTGAACTCCTGGCGCAGCCGCTCGAGCTCCTTGAGCGGCGTGAGATCCTGGTAGATGACCAGCACGCCGAGGATCGTGCCGTCGGCGGCGCGCACCGGAGCAGCGCTCACGTGCGCGGGCACCGGCTGCCCACCGCGCCGGGCGAGGAGCACCTCCGCGTTGATGACGGTCTCCTCGCGCAGGGCTCGGGCCGACGGCAGCTCGGGCGGCGTGAGCGGGCGTCCATCGGGTCGCAGGAGATCGTACGTCCGCTCGGGATGGTCACCCTTCGTGAGGCCGCCGAGCAGACGCATCGCGGATGCGTTGCCGCGGGCCTCCTGGCCGCGGTGAGCCGGGAAGTAGACGATGCCGTAGGGGGCGTTCTGCACCAGCAGCTCGAACGCGCGATACTGCTCCTCCTCGGTGTTGCGGGCGTACGCCACCGCGAGCGCCGCCTGGGCGCTGAAGCGCTCCAGGAGGTGCACGTCCTCGTCGGTGAACTCGCCCCCGCCCTCCTTGTCGGTGAGGTAGAGGTTGCCGTACACCTCCCGACCAATCCGCAGCGGCACCCCGAGGAACGAGGTCATCGGCGGATGATGGGCCGGGAAGCCCGCGGCCCGGGGATCCTTGGCCAGGTTGGCGACGCGGATGGTGGCCGCCTCCCGGATCACCGCCCCCAGGAGCCCCCGGCCCTGCGGCAACGGGCCGATCTGCCGCGCCTCCTCGCCGGAGACGCCGACGTGGATGAAGTCCTGGAGCCCCGCGTGATCGGCGCGGAGCACGCCGAGCGCGCCGTACCGGGCGCGGGTGAGCTCGCAGGCCTGCTGGACCACGAGCCGCAGGAGCTCTCGCAGCGACGGTCGCCCCGCGACCTCGGCCGCTCCGGCCTCGGGCTGGAGGACCGCCCCGGCGAGCGTCGCGACGCGGGTCTCGAGCCGGTGGTTCAGCGCGGGCTCGCCGGCGTCGAGGTCGAGGATCGCCCAGCTCTCGACCGTATAGGCGCGCAGACGCACGCGAACCTGCCGCCCACTGTCGCGGTCACGCCAGACCTCGGCGGCGTCGAACTGCTCACCGCTGGCTGCTCGCGCCCAGGGACGGGCCTGCGCGCCAGCAGCCCCATCGGCGGCGCGGAGCACCTCGAGCCGGCGCTCGAGCCCGCGGAGGTCGGCGGGCGCAAACCCCAGCAGCTCCACGGCCGCGCGGGACGCCTCGACAGCCCCGTCACGGCCGATGACCAGCCTCGGCCAGGGCACGCCCGTGAGCCGCGGGGCGCTCATCGATCTACGTTTCTCGGGCTCATCGGCCACTTCCACCTATCGCCGTTCGCTTCGAGTCTGGCCGCCTCATGCGAGGACGCAAGCGGTTTGGTAGGCCGCGACCGACCGATCCGCGCGAAGGAGCCGGCCAACATCGTCGACTCCCAGATCGTGCGCTGAGCGCTGGCACCGGCGGCTGACTGGCGCCGGGTGCCGAGGTGATCGCCGCTACCGCTGCTTCCGCTTCCCGCGACGCTCCGGGGGCGGCGCCGCCGGCTGCTCGTCGGCCTCGGGGGGCGCGCCCTCCCGGCGAAAGAGGATCTCCAGCGGCCGGTCGCGCGTCGCGCGCAGCCCACGGGGGGCCGCCGCGCGCCGCGGCTCGAAGACCTCGCCGCGCACGCGCACCACGTCGCCGGGCAGGATCATCCGCGAGAGGAAGCGCCCGGTGGCGTTGCGCCCCGTGCTGCCGATCTCGCGCCGCCCGCCCTTGACCACCACCTGCTCGCGCTCCGCGCTCACCAGGATCCGCCCGGCGTCGTCCTCCAGCACGAAGGGCACGACCTGCTCATCCTTGCGGTCGACGACCCACGCGGCCCGCCCCCGCCCGCCCGCGACCGTGCGGTAGCTCTCGAAGGACGTGTCGTGGTAGACGGGTCGGCTCCTGGAGCCCGGGATCGAGAGGGTGCGATCGGCGACGACGCGCCCCTCGACGACGACGATCCCGGTCGCCGCGTCGGTCGTGCTGGTCCTGCGCGCGAACCTGAGCCACATGGCCCGCCAGTGTACTCGATCCGCCCCGCGCCACGCACCTGCCGCGCTTGCTGCCGAGGGCGGCTTCCTGCGACACTGGTCTTCGGCGGCCCCCGCCCGGAGGACCCGATGCCCCGTCCCCTGGAGATCTGTCTCGAGGACCTCGACCGCTCGCCCGCGGACGACCGGTACCTGCGCTGCGTCGCGCTGCCGGGAAGTGCGCCCGGACTCGCCCTCGACCGCGCCGGCGCCGTGCGCTGGATGCCGGAGGCGCCCGCCGACTACGGGCTGTGGGTCTCGGCCGACGACTGCCTGATCCTGCTCCGGGCCGCGGGCGCCGCGCCGCTCACGGTGACCCGTCATGGGCGCTCCCTCTCGGCGCCGGCGGCGAAACCGGTGGTGCTGCTCGACCAGGACCTGCTGCGCGTCGGCGGCCGCCGCCTCCGCGTTCATCTCCATGGCGCGACCGACGCAGTCCACGCCCCCGCGGCGCTGCGCGGCTCGGCCCTCGCCCGCGTGGTGCGCGCGGCCGCCGCGGCGGTCGCGCTGAGCGCCGCCGCGGGCGCCGCGGGCCCGGCCGCCGCGGCGCCCGAGCCCCGCCCGCCCATCGAGGTGCGCGACCGGCCGCCGGACATGGCGCCCATGCGCGAGGTCATCTGCACCGTCAACTCCATGACGCCCAGCAAGAAGGGTCAGGTGGTCCGCGCCACGTGCCCGGCCGGGCATAGCGTGGGCGTGGGTGCTTCCGGCGCGCTCCTCGACCCGAAGGGTGCAGTGATCAAGAACGCCGCGGTGGTCGTCACGGAGTCCCAGGGGACCAAGGTGGTGGCGGAGACGCCGCTGCGCGAGGCGGTGACGGCGTCGAAGGTGCGCTTCTACGTCCCCTGACGAGCGCCTGACCTTGCCTTCGCGGATCAGGTCCTTGACCGCCCTGGCCACGTCCTCGAGCGGCACGTCGGGGTCCACGCGGTGCTAGTAGAAGAGGTCGATGGTGCCAAGGCGACGCCACGCTCTGGAACATTCCTTGTTAGGTCTACATCTCGCGCGAGACTGTATCGGGTATGGGGTTCGACGAAGTGCTCAGGGAGCACGGGCGCGCCCTGTGGCGGGTGATCGCCAGCTACGCGCCACCCGGCGCAGAGCGCGACGATCTCGCCCAGGACGTCCTGCTCGCCGTCTGGCAGGCGCTGCCCCGTTTTCGCGGGGAAGGCTCGCTACGGTTTTTCGTCCTGCGCATCGCGCACAACCGTGGCCTCTCGCACGCGTGGCGCCGCGCGAAGCTGCCACGAGCCGCGCCCGAACCGATCGATACCGCTGATCCGCGGCCCGGAGCCGAGGAGCAGGTCGCGACGAACGAACGCGTCGAGCGGTTCTTTCGCCACCTGCGCACGTTGCCGCTCGGCCAGCGCGAGGTGCTCGCGCTGGCGCTCGAGGGCCTCCCGCACGCGGAGATCGGCGAGATCATGGGCATCACCCGGGAGAACGTCGCGGTCCGTCTCGGCCGCGCCCGCGAGACTCTGCGCCGTTCCATCGAGAAGGAGGAAACAGCATGACCGATCCCGAGTGGACTTCGTGGCAGACCACCTGGACCGGCGCGACTGGCCCACTCCCCGACGTCCACGCCCGCGCGCAGAAGGAGGTCCGGCTTCACCGGCTGGCGAACGTGGCCTTCTTCCTGCTCGTCGCGGTCGGCCTCGCCGGCGCCGGCGTTGCCTTCGCCGCGCCGGAGGGCGCGGTGCACGCCATCGGCTGGATGATCGTCGCCTTCTGCGCCGCGATGTCGATCGGCTACGTCTGGATTCAGCGCGGCATCCGCCTGCGCAGCGCCGGGCATCCACGCGCCGCCCTCGCCTTCCTCGAGCGCCGCTTGCGGGTCCAGCGACGTGTTGCCCATCTCGTCCGCTGGGTCTACGCCGGCCTGTGCGCCGCCTTCGTGATCTTGTTCCCCCGGGTCGTCGCCGGGCACGAGGCGCCGTGGCTGGAGATGGCCATCGCCTTTCCCTGCATGTTCGTCGTGCTCGTCGTGACCTTCTCGGCGCCGTGGTGGGTCGCCCGCAAGAGCCGCCGCCATCAGGAGGAGATCGACCGCTGGCGCCGCTGGATCGACGAGCAGCAACTGTGAATGGCCGCGTCGTCGCGGCGATCAGCGGGCTGACTACGTGTCCGAGGCGGCGCGGATTCTGGCCCCGGGGCCCCGCGGCCAGTATTCAGGGCAAGGGCCACGCTGGTGCTTGCTCTCGGCAGTCCACCGAGGCACGCTGAGCCAGCAGCTCGACGCGAGCGACTTCGTCGGCGTCGCGGACGAAGTCGAGTCGGAGCTGCGGGGCCTGACCACCGAGGACCTGGGCGAGCGTGCCGGGCGCCACCGCGGCGGGTACACCGCACCCTCGCAGGCCGCCTGGATCACCCCCTTCCTCGCGAACATGCAACGGCAGCTGGACCTGGGCTCGGTCGCGGCGGCGGTCGCGACGTGCCAGGGCATCGTCCTGGGGCTCGTTTCGCGCTCATCGCCATCGGGAGTCGGGGCCAAGGCCACGCGCGCCGAGATCCAGAAGGCGCTGCGCAGCGCCCCCGGCGTCGCCCGCACGCCTGAGGCGCAACGGCTCCGCGAAGGAATGCCGCGTGAGGTCGAGCTCAGCTGCGAGCTCGCGGCCCAGCTACTCGAGACCCGCCCGAGGAGCTGGAGAGCTCGCTCCTGGAGCTCGGCGCCACCTGGTTCGATCCTGGCGCAGAGCTCGATGGAGATCCGCGGAGCGCGGACCTGCAGCGCACGCTGCCGCTCCTGTCGTGGACTGACGGCATCACGGATGGGAAGAAGCTCACGCAGTCCATGTTCCTCGTCGCCGCGGCGGCGCGCGGCGGCCCCGAGCAGTTCTACTTGCCCGGCGAGCTCGCGCGCGCCCTGCACCGGCCCTGGAGGCCCGAGGACACGTGGAACGTGCTCGCGCCGATGATGAGGGTCGAGCGCGCCCTGCGGAAGCCCGCGGTGACCGCGGCCAAGGTCGGCCGCAACGACCCTTGCTTCCGCTCCGACAGCCGCAGGAAGTCGTCGAGCTTCGCGATCCAGTCCGCCATGTACATCGGCTTGCGGTTCAGTGCCTGGAGCTCGGCGAACTCCAGGTACGCCGTGACGATCCGGTTCAGCGCTTCGAGCTCGACGGCGTCGAGGTAGTTCTTGGCGATGGCCACGTCGGCCTTCCGCGGGACCGGGCCGGTCCACGTGGTCAACCCCATGTTCGGCTTGGCGGCGTCCGCACGGGCCACGATGACCTCGGCCGCGGTCTGGCCGTGTGCCGCCCAGTGCATCTTGTTCTGCACGGTCGCGAAGAAACGCTGCGACGCCTCCACTCCTGGATCGTAGTCGATGCTCGTGGCGTAGATGTCCAAGACCTTGCGCCAGAACACCTTCTCCGACGACCGGATGTCGCGGATGCGCGCTAGGAGCTCGTCGAAGTAGTTGCCGCCGCCCGCCAGCTTGAGCCGCTCGTCGTCCAGCGTGAAGCCCTTGACGATGTACTCCCGTAGGCGCTGCGTGGCCCAGATCCGGAACTGCGTGCCGCGGTGCGACTTCACGCGGTACCCGACGGAGATGATGACGTCGAGGTTGAAGGACTCGACCTGGTAGGTCTTGCCGTCAGCGGCAGTAGTTGCAGATTCTGCAACAACTGACTCGCGGCGCAGCTCGCCCTCGGCGAAGACGTTCTTGACGTGCCGGGAGATGACCGACTTGTCGCGCTGGAACAATTCGGCCATCTGCCCGCGCGACAGCCAGACCGTCTCCCCAGCGAAGCGCACCTCGACGCGCGTGGGGCGATCTTCGGTCTGGTAGAGGAGGAACTCGCCGGATCTCGGGACGAGGGCGGTCATGGCCTGGACCTCGGCTGTCGGCTGTCTGGATCGTCGCGACCTGTCCTCTCCGGGATGCGGTGCCTGGGCATCATGGCGTCCTCGTGAGGGGTCCATTATCCGCGGTCGGCTCCACCCCAGCCAGCTCGGCGGCCGGGATAGTGTACCGCTTCATCCTCTTCGGCGGCCCCTGCAGCCGGGGGCGCCTCCAGGATGCCCACCACGGCCTTCTGCAGGGCTTCCTCCCCCAGGGCAGAGCGAGAAAGTGCCTGGAAGGCCCTGGCGCGCGAAGGAGCCGATCAATGAGGGGCTGGGTCTATGATCCGCACGGCGGCGGCGTGAAGATCCCGCCGCCTGTCCAGGAGACCTACAGCCACGAGAAGTACGAGCCGACCTTCTTCGCCTCGGGCGAGCTCGTTGGCACCCCCGAGGAGGGGCTCGACGTCGGCGCGGTGTACTTGCAGGGGTGAGCGGGGATCAGTTCCGCGCAGCCTGGGACCGGCCCCATGCCTCGATCACCTGCTCGACTCCCAGCCGCAGCGAAGCGTCATCGTCGTCGTCGACCCGCTGGCGCAACTGCACGCGGAGGCCGACGGTGCCCCCGCTCGGCGCCAGCTCGACCTGCTCGATGAACGCGCGGTCATCCCCGAGGTGCTCCTGGATCCGGCTCCGAAGCTCGCCGAGTTCCTCGGCGAGGCGGGCGGCCGACCAACCGGGAAGGGCGCTGGCCACGGCCGCCGGCAGTGGGGCGCCCAGCACGTTCCCCGACGTGTACTGCCCGCCGACGCGCGCCCCGGGGAAGCCGAAGGTCTCTGCCCGGTACGGCGCAGGGTGCTTGCTGTCGTTGCGCCCTGGCACGACGAGACGCACGGCCAGGGCCTCCGGGCGCAGGTTCGGCAGCGCGACGCGCTCGATCAGCCCGCGTTCGTAGAGGGCGCGGTACGCGGCAGCCGTGTCCTCGGGGGTGCAGTCGATGTCGCCGGGCAAGAACTTCTTCGAGACGACGGCGATGTCGGCGTGCCGCGAATGCCAGAGCTCGGCGAGCAACCACAGCTCCAGGCGCCGCTCGGATTCGGTCAGCTCGGCGTGCAGGAGCTGCCGCGTGCACGCGCCATAGATGTCGAGTCGCAGGTCCGTGGCGTGCTCGTCCTCCACGGCGATGAGGACCGGCGGAACCGCCTCGGCCTTGTCCTCAGCCTCATCCAGGCCATCGGCGACGATGGCGCCCGCCGCCCGGAGGGCGACCTTCGTGGGGTCGGCGATGTCCCACTTCTTGCACCATGGTGCCAGCGCCGCGGAGCCGCCCTCGAGCAGCAGCCCCCATTCCTCGTGCGACGCCGCCTTCTGGCCGGCCTCATAGAGGAAGGCCACGACGGGCGCCAGCCGTCCTGCGAAGCGCCCGGCGCGCTCGCGCAGGGTCTTGGCGTACCACGGCGTCGTGTCGGGTTCGTTGGCGAGGTCGACCAGCCGAGCGGCCTCCTCCAGGGCGGCGAGGGTCTTCTCCTGGAGCCACGGGAGCGGGTTCATGCCCGCCTTCGGATCGAAGATTGACATGGGCCTATCTAGCCCGGGCGCCCGAGCTGCGCAAGCGGCCGTCCCGCGATCCCGCGATGCGGCGGGTGCCCGCCGGGACGCGCTGCGCTGTCTTTCGCCCGTGGGCGGTCTTCGCCTTCGCGGCCTCTCGCAGCTCGACCCCCTCGCAGTCCCGCTCCCGCACGGGACCGAGGTGACGACTCGCGTCGACCGCCTGGTCGGTGACCGCCGGCGGTGAGGGTCGAGGCCGGTCTGGGTCATTCGGTTGCCCGGCCGGTTGACGCGCCGCGGACCTCGTGGAGGCGCACGCTCGCGCCGCCGCGCACGAAGATCGTCACGCTCAGCGTCCGGTGCACCGCCGACTCACCGCCGAGCACGACGAGAATCGGCTCGGGGCAGCAGTAGCCGGGGTCGTTGGCGATAGCGCTCAGTTGGTGAACGTCAATCCCGCTGGGCTCGGCGGAGCCGCCGGGGTGAGCGTGCCACTCGCCAAGGTAGTAGCCGCCGCGCGACGACCACAGCTCGTCCAGCCAGCGTTGGAGATGGCCGATCGCGCGAAAGAAGGTGGAGCTGGAGCCCCGCGAGCCGGCGGGCGGGCCGGACAGGCCGGTGACCACTGCGACACGGAGCGAGGCAGCGTACCGGCCAATCAGGATCCCGCCGGTCTCGAGATTCGGTGAGGCCGCGCAGAAGGCTACCAGGCGCCGCATGATGTCGGGCTGGAGGACCACCACGAACCGGCCGTCCGCCGACGCATACTCGACGGCCGTCACTGTGCCTCCAGTGAGACCTCGCGCAGCCCCAGGAACGTCGCGCCGTCGGCGAGTTGCTCGAAGACGCGGAGCTTGGTGGCGAAGTCGCGGGTAGCGTCGCCGATGGCCTTCACGCCTGCCGCCGCGAGGAGCCAAACATCGTCCGCGCGAGCGGGGAACACGGGATGCCAGCAGCCGATGCCTTCCAACGGGAACGGGTCGGCCGGCTCGTACCGCTCCAGGTGGAGCCAGGGCGCAAGGGCGTGGTGGAATGCGTCCACCGAGAACGCCGCCGCCAGCGAGGAGTACACGAAGAGACGGTGCGCCGCGTAGCCGAAGGACAGCGACACGAGGCGCGCGTTGTCCTTCCACGTGAGAGTAGCGACACTGCTGGCCACCGCGTCACTGCCGGTGGTGTCGAGGATCAGGTCCGCGGATTGGATCGTGAGTAGCGCGGAGCGTGACGATGGGGGAAACCGCTCTGGCAGCGGCTCAATCCGGGCGGCGGGACTCACGAGCTCAAGGCGGCGCGCGAGCGCGACCGCCTTGAAGTCGCCGAGGTTGGCGAGCGTCAAGACGTGCCGCGTGGCGTTCCCCGCAGCGAAGGTGTCGCGGTCGATGACTACGAGGTCCCGCGCCCCGCCGCGCACCAGCGCCTCGCTGACGCAGGCGCCGAGCGAGCCGGCGCCGATCACCAGAATCCGACCGCAGGTGACGTCTGCGGGCAGAGCGCCGCGGGAGGTGAGGCAGTCGTCCGCCCAATTCTGCGAGCAGATCCAGCGCAGGGGCTCGCCGTCGCGGAGCGCGGTCGCCCGGTCCGCCGCCCGGAAGCCCTCCTTACCGGGACGGAAGCCGCCCTTGGTGCGCCGGTCGGCCAGCGGCGGTAGCCGGAGCGCCTGCCAGTGCATTCGCTCATGCCCGCCCCCTTGCAGGCGCGGCACGGGGAAGCCCAGGACCAGCAGATGCGATTGGCCGTCGCGCAGCTCGTGCTGCTGCCGCGTCGCCGTGTCGCTGACCTCGGCGTTCAGATCACGCCCCGTCCTCGCGACGAGGGCGACGAGCTCGCCCCAGCGGGCGGGCGGATGCCAGGGACGGTCGACGGGCGGCTCGGGCAGGCGCACCCAGACGCCGTGATCGGTACCCGCGGCGAGGCGACCGACCGCGTGCCACTCGAGCTCGGACACAAATGTTGCCTGCGTGAGCGCGAACTTGTGCACCAAGGTCAGGGGCCCGCGCGTGCGCAGGTGCGCCACTCCACACGGCGGCGCCGCAGCCCAGCGCGCCAGCGACGCGGGGGATTCCATGAAGGCGAAGGTCTCGCGGGAGGTCTCGGCGCCCGGGTAGTCGGGCAGCTCAAAGGGCTCGCCCGGGAGCACCAGCCGGTCGGCGACGGCGTCGTTGAGCCAGTCCACGGCGCGCGTCACGTACCAGACCAGGCGAGTGCTCGCGTCGTAGGTCTCCTCGTCGCCCGCGCGGCCCACGTCGCGCGCGGGACGGGTCAGACAGATTTGGCCGGCCCGGGCCGTCGCGGCGCGGCGCCCGTCGTTGAAGCGTTGGTGGGCATGGGTGCGGACCACGCCGTCGACCAGGGCCGGAAGGAAGCGGACCTCGCCCCAGGGATACTCCTCGTCGACGAGCACGTGCCACGCGGTCACCGCGGGGATGAACGCGGTCGCTGGCGCGCCGTGGCGCAGGCGCAGGTCGAGGGTCCACCCGTGCGCGTCGGCGTAGTACCAGTCGCCGACCTCGACGACGGCGGCCATGCCGGTGAGCGAGGCGCGCGCGCGCTCAAGCGCTGCAGTAGGGAGTCGCACCACGGCGGCTACCCGTAGCGCCCTCCACCGATGGTGGTCGGTCCGCGCCGCGCGGTGAAGCCGTCGCGCGCTATGGGCGCGGCGACCGCCGGCGCGCTCGGGCGCGCCGGCGTCGGCACGCTCTTGAGCAGCGGGGCCGCCGCGACGCCGGCGGCCAGCAGCGCGGCCACTGCGGCCTGGAGTGCGGCGCTGGCGCGGGGCACCGGCAGGCCCAGCAGCTCGCAGAGCGCGGTGGCAGTTGGGCGGCGTTGCGGGTCCCGCTGCACCATCTGCAGCACCAGGTCGCGGAGATCGTCGGACACGCCGGGGACCAGCGTGCGGGGATCGAGATAGGTCCCGATCTGCGGCCGCACCCCAGTGATGAGGTGGAACAGCGTCGCGCCGAGCGAGAAGATGTCGGCGGCGGCAGAGGCCTGGCCGCCCGGCTGCCACAGCTCCGGCGCGGCGTAGCCGGGCGTGCCGGCGGCGTGCATCGTCAACATCACGGTGCAGGCAGGGTTGTTGCCGAGCCCGAAGTCGCCGACGGCCAGGTGTCCCTGGCCGTCGACGAAGATGTTGTCCGGCTTGAGGTCGCGGTGGATCCCACCCGCGACGTGCAGGGTCGCCACGACGTCGACGAGCGTGCGCACCACGCCGCGCAGAGCAGCGTCGCTCAGTTTCCCAGCCCACCGCGTGAGCGGGCCCCCCGTCATCAGGGGCATGACGTAGAACGGACGCGCCGCCGAGAGGTCGTGATCGAGGACCGTCATGATGTGCGGGTGCGCGTGGGCCTGCAGCAGCCGCACTTCGCGCTCGAACCGGTGGCGCTCCTCCTGGCCCGAGCCCTCGTGCAGGAACTTGATCGCGACCTCGAGCCCGTCGTCCAGGCGGACCGCCCGGAAGACCTCGCCGAACCCGCCGTCGCCAAGCTTCTCATGGAGCTGGTACTTCACTTGCGGCCTCCGTAGGCTAGTTGGAAGATCCGGTGGAGCAACGCCCCTGGCGCCAGGGGCTCGCCACCGAGCACGCGGTCGGCAGAGACCTTCTGCCGCTGCACGGCGTCGAGCGCGCGGTACACCTCGATCGTGGTCCCCGTGGGCGAGGAATGGCCACGCTCCCAGCGGTTCACGGAGGCGAACGAGACCCCGAGCAGGCGGGCCATGCCCTCTTGCGAGAGATGCAGCCAGTCACGGATCTCGGTGAGACGGGCAGGTGCGATCACAAACAGAGACTCTCATGCGGGACAGCATTTGTCAAGGCTTTTGTTATAGCTCCTGCTATAACATCACTCGGAGCCAGACCGCCAAGCGTGATGATGTGCAAGAGCGCCGCCGCGCGGACTGCAGACCAAGGAGTGGCCCGGCCCGGCATCGCCACCATCGGCGGGGAACACGGTGGCGGGGTACTATCGGACTACTGCTTACCTGAAGGCGTCTCCACACTGCCTCGATGATGATCTCGCCGTGAATCGCCCAGCGTGGCATCATGGCCTACGGTGTCACCTTCGGGAAAGGCGGCCGACGTGTGCGAACGCCGATAGTGGTTGAGTAGTGGTTGAGGCGACGGAGCAGCTGGAGGATCGAAGCCGCAAACGCCTTGCGGTTCATGTGGTTGCTGCTGGAGAAACTGGTTCGGGGAGAAGGATTCGAACCCTCATTTCAGGGCTCCAAAGGCCCGCGTCCTGCCATTGGACCATCCCCGAGTGGATGCGCGCTTGGCGTCGAGTAGCGTGCCGTGGAACTCCGGGGACGTCAAGACGCCCGACGTGGGCGTGAACCTGCTCGCGCCTCGTGCTACAACCCCGCCCTCCAGCACGGCAGGAGACGCGATGAACGAGATCCGGATCAAGAACTTCAAGGAGATCCCCTACGAGGAGCTCGAGGACCTCAACCTCCTGGCCAAGCGCAAGGTGCTCGAGGGCACGGCGCCCGAAACGCTCGCCGAGCAGTACCTCAAGTACCTGGCCGATGAGCGGCACCTCAAGGCGGTCACGGTGTGCTTCACCGACATCGAGGGCCGCTTCCACATGCTCGACTACGACAAGAAGTTCCTGATCCGGTCGCACGACAACCTGACCTTCGACGGGTCGTCGATCCGGGGCTTCTCGGCGCAGAAGGAGTCGGACCTGCGGCTCGCCGTCGACTGGGGCAGCTTCCGCTGGCTGCCGAGCGACGTGTTCGGCGCCGGCAAGGTGCTCGTCTTCGGCCTCATCCGCGACCGCGACGGCTCGGACTACGCCGCCGACCTGCGCGCGCTGCTCGGCCGCTACAAC
>DASXVK010000011.1:0-4026 GCA_036504295.1 Polyangia bacterium | reverse complement strand
GGATCGTCCCAGAGCATCGCGGGCGGCAGCCGCCAGAGGGCGTGCCAGGCGACGGGCAGGTGCCGGTCGTGCGCTGCTGGTGCGAGCTCGGCGATCAGGCCCGCGTGGCGCGCGTAGCTCTCCTCCAGCGTGGGCCGTGGTCGCACCGATCGCTCCGGCCGCTCGTGGATGAGGACGAGCATGGTCGCCAGGAACGCCTGCTGGCCCTCGGCCAGCGACACGAAAGCTGCCTTCTCGTCGACGCGCCCGAGCACGTCCAGGCTGCGCGTCCAGATCGCGCGGACGCGACTGCCAAGCGGCTTCGGCGCCGCAGAGACGAGCACCTGCTGCTCCTCGGCGAGGACCACCACCTTCGGCTTGGCCGTGCGGCCGCGCGGGATCGGCGCCCCAGGCCCGAACCACTCGTAGGTGTCGCCCTCCAGCCACCACTGCGGCCAGGCGCCCTCTCCGGGATCGCCGCCGCACTGGCGGATGCGGTGTCCCATGAGCTCGGGGTGACACAGCGCCAGGTCGAAGTCCAGGCACAGCGACCGGGCGAGCGTCGTGAGATCCCGCGGGCCGTGGTAGACGAACTCGAGCGCGCCCGTGCCGTCGTACGTGCGGCGACAGCGACTCGCGAACGAGCGCAGGGTCCAGGTCAGGCGATGCGCCAGTCGCGCGAGGCCGGGCGCTGGCGGCGTCAGTCCCGTGATGCAGACCTCGCCGTTCGCGGCCCAGCTCTCCCACAGGATGCCCGCGTCTCGACACCATTCGGGCGTCCGCCAGTTCGGCGGTACGAGCAGGGGCTCTCGTGGATCGTCGTCGCGTGACATCGGCAGGCAGACTTTACCGCGCAAACTGACGACCCGCTGGCCGCCCCATCGGCGTGCGGCGGCTCACGTGCTCGACTGCGACGCGAGCCGCGCGAGCGCCTCCAGGTACTCGCCCGGGGACGTCTGGTGCGCCGCTGCGAGCAGGCGCAGCGTCTCGGCGCGGGGCACGATGCCGCCCCGTTCCAGCCGCCGGATCTCGCGTTCGCTCAAGCCCGGGACCTCGGTCTGCTTGAGGCCCGCGTCCAGGCGGAGCTTGCGGATGGCGGCGCCGAAGCCCGCCGCCTCGCGGCGGGCGCGCTGCTCGTTCCGCTTGCGAAAACTCGGGTCGACCTTCTCGCGCACGGTATCCAGGTTGAGGTCGACGTCCGCACGATCCCAGCGAATCCGACTGCCGCTCGCACTGACGGCAAAGTCGTGAAGCGTGTCCGCGTCGAGTTCGGCGAGCGCCGGGACCTCGTCGACCGAGATGCGGTACAACGTCGGCTCGCAGCTCCAGACGAGCAGCTCGCGTCCGAGGAGTGCAGCGGATGCGATGAGCTCACCCTCGGCGTTGTGGACGCGAGCGTTCGCCAGCCGCCGCAGCGCCGCCCAATCGGGCGCCACGTAGGACTCGGAACATCGGCGCTGCACCCACGTCTGTCGCACGAGCTGGTGCAGCACCTGCATCGCCGACGGAATCGGGTCCACGGGTGAAGCGAATGCGGGTGCCCTGCGCCAGCCACTCAGGACCACCGGGAGGCCGGCGCTCCACTCGCGATCTCGGACTTGCCCCAGCAGGTGCTCGACCTGCCGCACGCCGGCCGCCGCGCTCAGATCGTCCAGCCAGGCGACCAGCAGCCGATGAACCGACGCTCGCGGCGAGGGACTCGACCGTACCGAGACTCCCTGCAGGGACCGCAGCTCGCGCCCCACGAGCGGCACGGCCCCTTCAGCCACCAGAATCTCCACCGCGTCGTTCATCTCATCTCTCCGGTCCGGGTGTCCGGACGCCGACCTTCCGGCCCCATTCCTCGTGCAGCTCCAGACGGTGCGTCCGAGCCCCTTCCACCAGTGCGCGTCTGATCTTCTGCTTCGCCTCTTGGCCCCACCTGAGCTCGAGCTCTGGCCGGTCGCGCAGGTAGAAGACGCGCACCTCGCCGCGGTCGTACTCGGCGTGGAAGTGCGGCGGCAGGTGGTCGTCCGAGTTGAAGAACAACTCGCATCCATCCACCTCCAGACAGTCGACCTCCCCCACGTCTTCATGATGGCCTGAACCGGACGTTTTGTCAACGCATCAGCAGACAAATGTCCGGTCTAGCATCTGAGGAGAAACCACGCGCAGCAGGTTCGGGCGGGGGGCTTTCTGGGTACGGTCTGGGTCCGGTCTTGCTGGCCAAGTGGGATTTTGCGGGCATTTGCTGACCCACAAGGCCGCGAAAAGACGTGGGCGCGGCCCGTTCCGTGAAAATCGCACCGCGGCGCTGGTCCGCGACGTGTCGAAGAGCGGACAATCCGTCACCATCACCCAGAACGGCGAGGCCAAGGTCGTGGTCATGGGCGTCGAGACCTATGACCGCTGGCGCGCGGCCATGACCTTGCTCAAGCTCATCGCCCAGGGCGAAGCCGACCTCGCCGCCGGACGGACGGTGACCCAGAAGGACGCCTTCCGGAGGGCCGCCGCAGCCCTGCTGTGACGTGGCGCGAGGTGCCGGCCACCCCTTACCGCATCATGTACCGAGTCACCGACGATGCGGTCCACGTGGTGGCCGTCTTCGACGGGCGACGGGAGCTCGAGGACGTGCTCCTCGAACGGATCCTGGGGAGCTCGTAGCTCGCGCGCACTCACCCCCCGGCGTCGTCCCCGTCACCGCCACCGTCATCGCCGACGAGCGCGAGGAGCCGCCGGCGCGCGTCGGGCTGCTCGAGGAGCTCCCGGCAGCGCCGGCGCAGCTCCGTCCCGCGCGCCGCCGCGTCGCCCTCCGCCTGCGCGAACTCGATGACCCGCGCGAGGTCGCCGGCCCGGAGCGCGAGCTCGGTCGGCGCGCGCGGGCGGGCGCGCCGGGCCTCGAGGTCGGGCGCCGACGGCGGCCGGGCGCGCCCCGCGTCGCCGACGCGCCAGGCGCCCGCCGGCCGGCGCGGGACGCGCAGCGGGCGGCCGCTCCGCGTGGTGGCGGCGTCGATGGCGCACCAGCGCGGCCCGTCGGCCGTCGGCAAGAGCGCCATGGCCCAGAGGTGGTCGGGCTCGCTGAGCGCCCCCTCGTCGAGCAGCCAGCCGGAGGCGATCGCGGCGGGCACGCCGGCGCGGCGCAGCAGCTCGCAGGCGAGGACGTTGAGCTCGTAGCAGACGCCGCCGCCCAGGGAGCGGCCGTCGCGGCTGGCGTGGAGCAGCGCGAGGTGGACGTTCTGGCGGCCCCGCGTCAGGCGCTCCAGCCAGCGCGCCAGCTCGGCGTCCTCGAGGTACGAGGGATCGTAGCGGTAGTTGGTGCGCACGAAGTCGCGCACCTCGAGCGCGCGCGACATGGGCCCCACCTCGGCGGCCGCGAGCCGCGCGAGCAGATCGTGGGCCTCCGGCGGCAGCTCGCCCGCGGGCGCCGTCGGCGCGAGCAGCTCGGCGGGGACGCCGGCCGCGCTCTCGCGGTCGTCGGCGTAGACCGGCGCCTCGCCCAGCGCGACCCGGTAGGTGAGGTCGAGGTCCTCGTCGGCGAGCAGCAGCGCGGCCGGCTCGCGCGCGAGCCAGCGCGCCCGCGCGTCGAGCTCGAGGCCGGTGATCGCGCCGTAGAGCGGCACCGGCAGCACCACCTCGCCCCGCGGCACGCGCCCGGTGAAGCGGACCTCGCACGCGCCGCCCGCGGCCGGCCGGCCCCACTCGGGCGCGAGCGGGGCCGCGAGCCACCGCTGGTGGCGCGGGTCGAAGCGGTGCGCGACGAGCTGCGGCGCGTAGAGGTAGGGCGCCGGCAGGCGCGGCGGCGCGAAGCCGAAGCCGTATGCGGGCGCCTCGTGCCGGTGGGCGAGCCACGCGGGGCCGCCGGTGACCTGGGTCGGCACCGTCGGCCGCGGGCGAAACCAGGCGGACTGGTCGGGGGCGTCCGCGGCGTCTGGCGGCGTCCCGTCGAGGGTCGGCGCCGGGGCGCTCGCGGCGCGGGCCGCGGCGCGCGCGCGGGCGGCGGCGCGCGTCCAGGGCGCGGGCGTCGCGGGGCGCGCGGGCCGCCCGGGATCGGCGGGCGGCGGCTCGTCG
>DASXVK010000010.1:0-26441 GCA_036504295.1 Polyangia bacterium | reverse complement strand
GAAGTACATCGAAGGCAGCTTTGGAGCTCCATACCGCGATTGGTTGTTCTCAATCCATGAAGGCAGCGCCGGCCGGTGCGATTTGGCGGCGCATTTCTTGCGGCGAACGCGACTGATGCTCGGCTTGCATGGAACGCTTGGATTCGTCGCCACCAACACGATCGCCCAGGGTGATACACGCGAGAGTGGCTTGCTTCCGATTCTCAGGAGTGGAGGGCGGTTATTCGATGTTCGAGAGAGCATAAGGTGGGCAGGCGAGGCGGCCGTCACGATCAGCACGCTGCACATCGCCGTGGGCAGGTTGGCTGCCGGCCTGACGGCGGTCTTCAACGGGGTTCCGGTTGCTCACATCAACTCGCGGCTGAAGCCTCAACCGGAACGCGCTGAGCCCGTTGCACTGCACAATAACGAGGGGCTCAATTACAACGGGGTCAACACCGGAGGTTCGGGTTTCCTAATCTCCTCGGCCGAACGGCAGGAACTGCTGCGAGCGTGCCCAGAAGCGGCGCGCCGTCTTCCGATGTTCGTGGGGGGAGATGACATCAACAACGATCCGTCCTGGGAATCGACGAGGTTCGTGATCGATTTCAGCGACTTGGACCTTGAGGAGGCCAGGCGGTTCCAGCCTCTGATGAACATCGTGGTGAAGCGCGTAAAACCAACACGAGAGCAATCGCCAGATAACGCGCATGGTCGAAGGCTCAAGGAGCGATGGTGGCAGTTCAGGGAGGCGCAACCTGCCCTAAGAGGAATGCTTCTGGGACTGCCCCGGTGTCTCGTGTGTGGCGTGTACCCCAAGCACCTCGCATTCGTTCTACGTTCCACCGTTGGCGTCCTCTTCAACAACAAGGTAAGTGTCTTTGGACTAGACACCTACACGTCTTTCGCCGTGCTGCAGAGCAGGGTCTTTGAGCCTTGGGCTCGACGGTTCTCGCCGACAATGGGCGCCGCCGACAGCATTTCCTTTGCACCGTCGAAGTGCTTTCTTAACTTCCCGTTCCCGCACTCCGATCCTCGAAACACGATCGATCAGCTAGAGGAGATAGGTAGAGCGGTGCATGAAGCCAGAACCACGTTTCAGCAAGCGGAACAAGCAGGACTCACGAGCTTTTACGACCGAGTGAAAAGCTCGGACGATGGTAATCCGGCTATCACGAGGTTGCGTGCCCTTCATGAAGCCCTGGACCGGGCCGTGCTCGCCGCCTACGACTGGGGCGACATCGCGGTGCCGCCGTACACAACGCCGGCGACCCCCGAAGAGGAGAAGGCGCTCGAGGCGTTCCAGGACGAGGTCATCGACCGCCTCTTCGTGCTCAACGCCGCGCGGGCGAAGGAAGAGGAGCTCGCCAACGCGTCCGGCACGAAGCCGCGCGGCAAGGCGAAGGCCGCGGCGAAGGGCCCGAAGCCCGGCGACGCCAATCAGCTCCATCTCCTCGACAAGGACTCGAAATGACCGCCGCGACGGAGACGCGCGAGCATCTGGTCCGGGCGCTGACAGCCGATCTGGTCGGCCCCTTCGACCTCGACAACCCCGACGCCGCCGAGGTGCTGTCGCTGCCGCCCTCGCGCTGGTACCTCACGGGCTTCCTCGCGCCGGAGCTGAGCCGGGAGGAGGAGGACCCGACCGCGGACGAGGAGATGGGCGCGGGTGACGACGAGGACGAGGAGGAGACCGCCGGCCAGGAGCCCGAGCCCAAGCAGAAGAAGCGGCTGCCGGCCTCCCTCGGCCTGTCGGTGCTGCTGCCGCCCGGGTCGGAGGGCAAGGTGCTCACGGCCACGGTGAGCTACGCCGATTACCTGGGCGCGGGCGGCAAGGAGGGCAAGCGTCCGCGCACGTGGGTGCGTCAGTCCCGACCGCCGATGGCGGTCGCCATCGTCCTCGATCCGCAGAAGATCGCGGCCGGCTTCGACGTGCCCGGCAGCGGCGGGATCAAGCTCATCGGCAAGCTCGGGCCGGCCGCGGCTCCGGGCCTGCCCAAGGGGACCCTGGCCCTGGCGCTCTTCGTCGTGAATCGCCGCTCCCCGGCCGAGAGCAAGGCGCGGCAGGACGAGCAGTTCATCTTCCAGGTGTCGCTGCAGCTCGAGCTGGCGTCCGGGTTCATGCGCCGCTCCAACCGGCGCGGCGAGCAGTCGGACGACTGGGACGACCGCGTGGGGGATCTCCAGTTCCGCGAGCGCTGCGAGTATGCCGTGGGTCACGGCGTCTCCGCGGAGGTGCTCAGCGGCGAGGATCCCGTCACGGCCGTACGGACCGCGTGGGTGCCGTGGGCGGAGGTGCGCCGGGTCACGACGCGCACCGAGCCCGGCGTCGAGGTCCGGATGGAGGAGCTGGCGAACCTCGCGGACGGGACTGCCGTGAGCGCCGCCCTCAGCCGACTGCCGCAGGCCTACGGCCAATGGATCGACGCCCAGGCCGCCACGTCCGTGGACACCCCCGAGCGCGCCGAGACGCGCGACGAGCTGATGCGCCAGGCGCGCCGCGCGCAGGAGCGGATCGCGGCCGGCATCGAGGTGCTCCGGACCGATGCCGGCGCCCTCGACGCGTTCCGGCTTGCAAATCGGGCGATGGCGGAGGCCGCGCGCCGGCGTAACCCGGAGCGGTACCCGGCCGCAGGGGCGGTCCCCGAGTGGCGCCTCTTCCAGCTCGCGTTCGTCCTGCTCACGCTCCGCGGCCTGGTCGACGAGGCCCACCCGGACCGCGACGCCGTCGAGCTGATCTTCTTCCCGACCGGCGGCGGCAAGACCGAGGCCTACCTCGGCGTCATCGCCGTCACGCTCCTGCTGCGCCGGCTGCGCGGGATGGAGCGGCCCGACCGCGGCTACGGCGTGGCGGTGCTCCTGCGGTACACGCTGCGGCTCTTGACCCTCGACCAGCTCGGGCGCGCCGCCACCCTCATCTGCGCCCTCGAGAAGCTGCGGCAGGTCGATCCCAAGCGCCTCGGCGACGTGCGCTTCTCCGTGGGGCTGTGGGTCGGCAAGAGCGCCACCGCCAACACGCTGGCCGAGGTCGGCAAGAAGATCGTCGAGTACAAGAACAGCCCGTCGAAGGCGCAGGGCTCGCCGTTCCCGCTGCCGAGCTGCCCCTGGTGCGGCGCCGAGCTCAACCGCGACAGCCTGGAGCTCTGGCCCTCGCGCACCAGCCCGAGCGGAGTCCTCGTCGGCTGCACGAACTACCGGTGCGACTTCGCCGCGGGCAAGAACCGCGAGGGCCTCCCCGTCCTCTTCGTCGATGAGCAGGTCTACCGGGAGCTGCCGGCGTTCATCGTCGCAACCGTGGACAAGTTCGCGATGCTGCCCTGGCGCGGCGAGACCGGGATGCTCTTCGGGCGCGTCCACGGGCGCACCGGCAACGCCTTCTTCGGCCCGCTCGATGGGACGCAGAAGGGTGATCAGCGGTTGCCCAACGGCCTGCGCCCGCCCGAGCTGATCGTGCAAGACGAGCTGCACCTCATCGCCGGCCCGCTCGGCACGATGGTCGGGCTCTACGAGACAGCCATCGAGGCGCTCTGCACCCGGGACGGAGCGCACCCGGTGCGTCCCAAGATCCTCGCGGCCACGGCCACCGTTCGTCGCGCCGGCCGCCAGATCCAGGCGCTCTTCGGTCGCGCCGATACCGCGATCTTCCCCCCGCCCGGTATCAGCGATTCGATGAGCTACTTCGCCGAGCTGGATCGGGAAGCGCCCGGCCGGCTGTACGTCGGCGTCGGCGCCTCGGGCCGCGCCATGAAGCGCATCCTCCTGCGCACCTACGTCTCGCTCCTCACGGCCGCCCAGAAGCGGTACGACCCGAAGGGGCCGCCCGACCAGACCGCCGACGCCTACATGACCCTGGTCGGCTACTTCAACAGCTTGCGCGAGCTCGGTGGGATGCGCCGTCTCGTCGAGGACGAAGTGCGGAACCAGTGCCTCGGGGCCGCCGACCGGAAGCCGGAGAACGTCGCCGCGCAACCCTGGGCGCAGAACCGCGTGCTACAGCGCGAGCCCCTTGAGCTGACCAGCCGCGAGAGCACGGGCCGCATCAAGGAGGCCCGGGCGCGCCTGGCCCAGGCCTACGCCGACAAGGAGCGCGTGGACGTGTTGCTCGCCAGCAACATGATCTCGGTCGGCATCGACATCGACCGCCTCGGGCTCATGGTCGTCGCCGGCCAGCCGAAGACCACCAGCGAGTACATCCAGGCCTCGAGCCGCGTCGGGCGGAACACCCGGTGGCCGGGCCTGGTGGTCACCTGCTTCAACCTCTACAAGCCACGCGATCGGTCCCACTACGAGCGGTTCACCGCCTACCACGAGACCTTCTACCGCTTCGTCGAGGCGATGAGCCTGACGCCCTTCTCGGGACCGGCCCTCGACCGGGGCCTCGCCGGCACGCTCGTCGCCATGACCCGGCTCCTCGAGACGAACCTCACGCCGGCGCTCGCCGCCATGGACATCGACTCATATCGGGAGACGGCGAAGCGGGCGGTGCGGAGCCTGGTCGAGCGCAGCGCCGCGCAGCCGACGAACGGGTCCGACCCGAGCGTCGTGCGGGATCGCGTCGGCAAGCGCGCCCAGAACGTGCTGGACGCGTGGACCAGCATCGTAGTCACGGCGAAGCAGGACGAAGCCTCGACCCGCAGCTACTCACGGTTTGACCGGGACAAGGCCAGCAAGCGGCTCCTCTTCACGCCGCTCGATGACGAGAAGCCGGCGGCCGGCACGGATGAGGCCAAGTTCTCGGCGCCGACCTCGATGCGCGACGTGGAGCCGGTCGTCCATCTCTGGCTCATGCGCGGTCGACTGGGGGGCAAGGGCAATGCCTAAGAAATGGAAGGGCTCCGCCCAGAAGCGGATTCCGCCCGACGGCACGGTGCGCCAGGGGCAGCTCATCACCACCTTCGGCCCGGGCTCGCTCATGGACCTCGTGGACCACGCGGTGCTGGTCGGCGGCCTGGACTTCTGGAGCTACGACAAGGCGAAGGGCCTGCCGGTCATCTACGAGCCGCGACTGCGCGACGCCATCGCCCGGAGGCTCGAGGGGACCGAGCGCAAGCTCAGCGTCGAGCGGGCCTTCCTCGCGCCGCCCATTGGCGACGATCAGGAGCCCACGAAGTTCGCGGGCGTCCAGGTGCTGCAGTTCCCCTCCTGGATGGTGTGCCAGAACCCCGACTGCCGGGCGCTCGTGCGCAGCACGGGGCTGGAGCTGAAGGGCGGGCGCCTCTTTCATCAGTGCACGGGCGGCAAGGCCTCGCTCGCCGTGCCGGTGCGCTTCGTGGGCGCGTGCAAGCGCGGTCACGTGACCGATTTCCCCTGGATCTACTTCGCCCACAAGGACGTCGAACGGTGCGCGGCCGCGAACCTGCGGCTAATCGAGGGCGCCAGCGGCGACTTCTCCGAGGTCCGCATCGAGTGCAGCTGCGGCGCTCGGCAGAGCCTGAGCAGCGCGATGGCCCCGAAGGCCAATCCTCCGTGCCCGGGGCAACGGCCGTGGCTGGGCCCCGAGGGCGACGAGAAGTGCGACGAACGGCTCCATCTCCTCGTGCGAACGGCGAGCAACTCGTACTTCGCGCAGGTCGTCAGCGCGCTGTCGATCCCCGAGAAGGGCAACGAGGTGGCCGAGGCGGTCCAGGGCCTGTGGAACTACCTCGTCAAGGTGGACAGCGAGCCGAAGCTCGCGCTGGTGCGCTCGATGATGCCAGAGGTCGAGGCGGGGCTCGCCGCCTTCTTCGACTCCGAGGTCGTCGCGGCGATCGAGGCGCGGCGCAAGGGCACACTGCCGGAGCGCAAACCCCTCCGGACCGCCGAGTTCGAGCAGTTCATCTCGCAGCCCAAGGAGACGCCCGGCGAGCTCCCGGGCGAAGAGGAGGATTTCTTCGCCCGCACGCTCGCGGCCGACCGATTGCCGGCCGGTGTGAGTCGCGTGGTCATCGCTGCGAAGCTGCGGGAGGTTCGCGCGCAGATTGGCTTCACTCGGCTGGAGCCGGCGACCCCGGACCTGCAGGGTGAGTACGACCTCGGGGTGCAATCAGCCCCGCTGGCGCTGCTCAAGGACTGGTTGCCGGCGTCCGAGATTCGGGGCGAAGGCGTCTTCATGCGCCTGAGCGAGGACGCCGTGCAGGCCTGGGAGGCCCGGCCTGCGGTGAAGCAGCGCGAGCAGGAGCTACGCGCTGGCTACGGGCGGTGGGCCGAGGACTACAAGGACGCCCCCGATTTCCCCGGCGCGCGCTACTACATGCTCCACTCGCTGTCGCACCTGCTCATCTCGGCCATCTCCCTCGAGTGCGGCTACGCGGCGTCCGCGATCCGCGAACGGATCTACTGCGCTCCCGCCAGCGATAGCACGCCGATGGCGGCGTTCCTGCTCTCGACCGGCAGCTCGGGCAGCGAGGGCACCCTGGGCGGACTCGTCGAGCAGGCACGCACGCTGCGGCTCCACCTGCGCCGAGCCTTCGATCTGGGCGTCCTGTGCTCCTACGACCCGGTGTGCGCGGGTCATTCCCCCGAGAAGGACTTCGCCGATCGGTACCTCGAAGGCGCGGCGTGCCACGGCTGTCTCTACGTCGCCGAGTGCTCCTGCGAACGCTTCAACCGCTATCTCGACCGGGCGCTGGTGGTGCCCGCGATCGGCCATGACCCTGGACTGGCGTTCTTCCCGGAGCGGCCGTGAAGGACGAGCGCGGGCTGACCTGGCTGAGCACGGCGGAGCTGCGGAGCCTTCGTGACCGGATCGCGACGGGGACAATCGGGCTGCCGCTCACCTCGGCGAGCCTGCAGGCCGCGGGGCTCGGGGACCGGGCGTGGGTCGCGGCGGAGCTCGCCGGGCTCGACCGGACCGGCGCCGCCGTGGCGCTCGATCTGGTCATGGCAGAGCGCACCCATGGCCCGCATCCCACGCTGGACCTGGTATGGACGGGGCCCGAGGCGACCGCAAGCACGGCCCGCGACACCGGGGTCGTGATGCGGGAGATCTTCGCCCAGGCGCGCGAGCGCGTGCTGATCGCCGGCTACGCCTTCGACGCGGGCGCCGAGCTGTTCGAGCCGCTCTTCAAGAACATGCTCGAGCACCAGGTGCGGGCGCAGATGTTCCTGAACATTCCGCGCGCGGCGCCGGGCGCCGATACCGCGAAGCACGCGCGCGCCTACGTCCAGCAGTTCATCATCGACAACTGGCCGTGGCCGGCGAAGTACCCCGACTTCTTCTACGACCCGCGCACCGTCGCGCCGGACTCCGTCGAGAGCCTGCACGCCAAGTGCGTCATCGTGGACGAGCGGCTCACGCTGATCGGCTCGGCGAACTTCACCGACCGCGGTCGGACCCGCAACATCGAGATCGGCGTGCTGATCGACGACGTTCGTTTCGGCCGCGAGGTGGCGCTGCAGTGGCAGGGGCTCATCAATCAGCGGCTGGTTCAGCGCATCGTGCCGTGAAGACTGCCGCCCCCGTCCCTGCCTCAGTCGGCCGCGTCCTTCTCGTCGTCCGGCAGGAGCCAAACCGACGCTGATTCATCGCGTACAATTTCCGGCTCCGAGTCGTCAGATTCAACCTTCGCCCCAGCTTCCTCTGGTGGCGGCGGCGCGGATGAGGCGCGATGCGCCTCCGGCCCTGGGCAGCATCGCGTCGGCGGCCCCAGGGCAACCGCCAGGTCCCGCAAGGCCTCGCTCAACGGGACCTCGTTCACCATGCGGAGCGGGACCCGCAGCAGGACGCGGCGCCCCTTGGGGGAACGCCCCGGACGAACGAACCGCACGCCCACGATCGTCTGGTCTGGCGCAGCCGCGGCGTGTTGGAACTCGAACCCCGGCGTGAGCAACAGCTCGAGAAGGCGTCCGCCCCCGAGCGAACGATAGATGGCCGTCACCAACGCCGAGCTGCCGTAGTTGTTGGTGAGCTCCCACCCGAGCCGCCGCAGCCCGACGAGATCGGTCGCTTCCACCGTCTGCCTACACCACCAATGGAGCGACGCGTGCACCGCTTCCTCTGGCGTGACGGTGAGGACGCGGCGCTCCGTCTGTTCGAACGGCTGCTCGCGACCCTCCCGCGCAAACCACGCGCTCCATGCGGTCCGCTCCGCGGCGCTGAGTCGAACCGGGTGCACGATCCCGACGGAAGGGTCCGTGAGCTCGACCGGAGACCCATCCACGGCTGCCGGCGTCCGTGCATCAGTGAGTACGAACGTCATCGTGAGGCGCGACGCGGAATCGTAGGCGCCCCAGAGCACCCCGCGGCCAAGGATTCCGAGCAGCGGGTGGGGGGCCACCTCAGCCACCCAGTTCTCACGCGTCCACCTGGTCCGATGAACCATCGCGCGCTCGAGCCGTGCCGTTTCGTGGCGGGCCACTGCGGCGAGAGCGACTTGCAGGTTCGACCACCGACGGTGGTCTGGCGAATCGGTAGCGCCCGTCCCCGACGGAGGCAGGCTGGTTGCAGAGGCGCCGCCTTCATGCCGCAGCGATGGACGCAACCGCGAATCGAGGGACAGCGTGAACCTGTGCCCGCTCACTCCAAACGACCAGGCCTCGTCGTGATCGAGCCCCAGCTTTGGGACCGCGTGATTCGTATAGTCGTCGACCGTCATTCCGGCCTGCGCGGCGCGCTTGACCACGAGGTCGTAGGCCAGCGCGGGAGTCGCCACGAGAGCCACCTCGGTCGACGTCAGCACGATCTGATAATCCGCCATCGGGCCGCCGAGCACGTCGAGGACTCCGAGTGCAAATGCGGCGCGGACGTTGTACTTCGAGTGCCAGGACCGGAGATCATCGCCGAGCTCGAGGGCGAAGCGGTCACCCCCGATCGCTGCAGCCGCTGTGAGGACGTCCTTGTGCTCCATAGGGTAGCCAGCGTTTCGCCAGGCCCCGTAGATCGCAATGGCCAGGTCGTCGAGACTCGCGGGGGTAAACAGCACGCGCAGCGCTCCGACGGACGAGTCGCCACGCACGCTGAGGCGCCCGGCCTCGAGCGCCTCAGCGAGGACGTCACCCTGGAAGGCCTCACGCCGATGGCGTGGCTGGCGCTTCGACGCCGCCGCAGCCAGGAGGTGCCGGACCACCGTGGCCTTCTCATCACGGGCTCGGACGGTCGCCCCGGCTTCGGTCGTCAACGGGTTGAGGCGGTCAGGCTCCATGAACGCGGGCAGGCGGGGGGCGTGCGGCGGTAACGGCGGTAGCGCCACCGTGGACACTGCCTCGACGCGCGCGGTCGCGGAAAACAGATCGCCTTGCGCGGAGACGCGCTCGTCGCGCGCGGAGCCGCCGGCCTTCGGCTTGCGGGGTGGCATGTGACCGCATGATAGCCGGACAGGAGGCTCTCGACCGCATGTGGGCGCAGGGGGCGCCCTGATGCCCGACCTCGCCTCAGCCGCTCTGGCGCATCAGGAACGCGAAGTACCGCTCGGGCAGGTCGTCGAACTCCGTCACGCCGCCGCACGCGGCGCACACGCCCAGGGCGACCGCGCTCTCGGGGTCGTCGAGCGTCTCGCCGCCGAGCGCGACCTCCTGCACCGTCTCGGCGCCGCAGTCGCGGCAGGCGAAGGGCGCCATGATCGACGCCACGCGCGCCGCGCCGCGCATGCCGACGACGGTGTTGAGCTGGGTCACGAACGGCACCGCGCACCGGCGCAGCACGAGCTGCTCCACGCCGCCGAGCGAGGCGATGAAGTCCAGCCAGTGCCGCACGCCGCAGGAGTTCAGCCGCGTGATCCCGCCCAGATCCAGCGTCACCCGGCCCGCGAGCCCGTGGTCGCGCGCGAACGCGGCGCTCTCGTCGATCTCGCCACCGATCGTGACCACCGTGTCGGGGCCCGCGCGCTCGATGGTCACCTGGAGCCTGCTGTCGGACATCTCGGCCTCGCTGCCGTCGCTGAAGGCTAGCAGACCCGGCGGGGGGCTTCAACGCGGCGGCGCGGCTCCGCAGGCTCCCGCGGCGCGGCGCTTGCGGGCCGCCCCCGCGCGCCGTAGAGTTACGGCTCCCTGCGGACGTCGGTCGCCCCCGGCGGTGCGAGGGCTACCACATGACCGACCTTGCTCGAACCAGATCCGAGATCTCGCGGCGCCGCGCCTTCGCGATCATCTCGCACCCCGACGCCGGCAAGACCACGCTGACCGAGAAGGTCCTGCTCTACGGCGGGGCCATCCACCTCGCCGGCTCGGTCCGGCAGCGCCGCGGCGAGCGCCAGACCACGAGCGACTGGATGGAGCTCGAGCGGCAGCGCGGCATCTCGGTCTCGACCAGCGTGCTGCAGTTCGAGTACCGCGGCCGGCGCATGAACCTGCTCGACACGCCCGGCCACAACGACTTCAGCGAGGACACCTACCGCACCCTCGCCGCCGTCGACTGCGCCGTGATGCTCGTCGACAGCGCCAAGGGCGTCGAGCCGCAGACGATCAAGCTGTTCCAGGTCTGCCGCATGCGGCAGATCCCCATCGTCACCTTCGTCAACAAGATGGACCGCTCCGGCCGCGATCCGCTCGAGATCATCGACGAGATCGAGCGCGTGCTCGGCATCCCCTGCAGCCCGGCCACCTGGCCCATCGGCAACGGCCCGTCGTTCCAGGGCGTCTACGACCGCTGGGGCCGGCGGCTGCTGCGCTTCGAGCGGTGCGAGGGCGGCGCCAAGCGCGCGCCGATGGTCACGGCCGAGCTCGACGACCCGGCGCTCGAGGACGAGCTCGGCGCGTCCGCGCACGCGCAGCTGGTCGAGGAGCTGCAGCTGCTCGAGGTCGCCGCCCCGTACGACCGGGAGCGCTTCCTCGCCGGCCAGCTGACGCCGGTCTTCTTCGGCAGCGCCATGACGAACTTCGGCGTCGAGCCCTTCCTCGACGAGCTCGTCGAGCTCGCGCCGGCGCCGCGGCCGCGCCCCACCACCACCGGCGTCGTCTCGCCCGACGCGCCGGGCTTCACCGCGTTCGTCTTCAAGATCCAGGCGAACATGGACCCGCGCCACCGCGACCGCATCGCCTTCGCGCGCATCTGCTCGGGGCGGTTCCAGCGCGGCATGGAGGTGCGCCACGTGCGCACCGGCAAGACGCTGACGCTCGCGAAGTCGCTGCAGTTCATGGCGCAGGAGCGCACCACCGTCGAGGAGGCCTTCGCCGGCGACGTCGTCGGCCTGTGGGACCCGGGCGTGCTGCGCATCGGCGACAGCCTCAGCGACGCCGACCCCGTCGAGTTCGAGGGCATCCCGCGCTTCTCGCCCGAGCACTTCCTGCGCGCCCGCGTCAGCGACGCCATGCGCCGCAAGCAGCTCAAGAAGGGCCTCGAGCAGCTCTCCGAGGAGGGCGCGGTGCAGCTCTTCTTCGACCGCAAGCGGCTCGAGCGCGACCCCATCCTCGGCGCCGTCGGCGTGCTGCAGTTCGAGGTGACGCAGTACCGGCTCAAGGCCGAGTACGGCGTCCCCGTCGAGTACGACACCCTGCCCTACCGCCTGGCCCGCTGGGTCGAGGGCGACTGCGACCTCGACAAGTTCGAGCGCCCCGGCCGCTCGACCTGCGTCATCGACGTCGAGGACCGGCCGCTCGTGCTCTTCGACAACGACTGGGTGCTGCGCATGGCGCAGGAGGACCACCCCGGCGTGCGCTTCGTCGCCGCCGTGCAACCCGGCCGCGCCGCGAAGTCGGCCGCCTAGCGGGCTGCGGGAAGATGCAACACGGAGACGCGGAGGCACGGAGGATGATTCTGATTATTCAAGAGCTTACTCCGTGTCACCGTGCCTCCGTGTTGCATTTCCCCGCAGCCTGCTAGCTGGCGATCTTGATCGCGGCCAGCCGCGCCACGGCGGCCACGTCCTTGGCCCCGGCCACCTCGACGCGCACCGCGTACCCCTCGGCGTACTTCTTCGCCTCCGCGAGGATCGTCAGCACGGGCGGCGGCAGCTCGCTCGCGCGCGCCGCCGCCCGCGCCGCCTCGCCGAGCGCGAACGACGCCCGGAAGGCCCCGGCCGCCGGGGCGAGGTAGACGATGGTGCGCTCGCCGCGCTTCAGGCGCAGCGACCAGCCGGCCTGGCGGGAGTAGCAGTGCCACTCGTGCGTGGCGACGCCGTGCTCCCTGGTCAGGGTGGCGACGAGGCGGTCCCACAGCGGCCGCGCCTGGCCGAGCGCCGCGGTGAGCTCGGCGTCGGTGGGCGCGGTGGCCTGCCCGATGAAGGCGTTGGCGAAGGCGTTGGCGGCCATGCGACGTCCCTCCGTCCCCACTCTACCCGAGTCCCGCGCCGGGCGCTCCGCCCCCCTGGCGCCCGCGCGCGCGGGACCGTAGACTCCGCGCATGAGCACGACCATCATCGACCAGCTCCGCCGCTTCGCCAACGACGAGCTCGACGCGAGCGAGTTCGAGACGTGGGTGTACGACACCGACGACCTCGAGGCCTTCCTCGGCGAGGCCCGCTACCAGCGGCTCATCTCCGCCGACTACCGCGACGGCTTCGTCCTGCTCGCGCTCCGGCCCGAGGTCGGGACCTGGATCGACGAGCTGGCCAAGAAGGCCTGACCCCATGCCGGCCGCCACTGCCGCCGCCGCGCCCGCGCGCCTCACCCCGCGGCCCTTCGGCCGCACCGGCCTCACGGTCTCGCCGCTCGGCCTGTCGGCCTTCTCCTTCGGGCCGCACGGCCTGCCCCAGCGCGGCGCGCGCCTCGGCCCCGCCGACGCCGAGCGGGCGTTCTACGAGCACGGCATCACGACCTTCTTCGTGAGCCCGCTCATGGCGGGCCTGATCGAGGGGCTGCAGCGGCTCATCCGCGCCGGCCACCGCGACGAGCTGTGCATCGTGAGCGGCGGCGGCATCCCCACCGGCTGGGGCGTGCGCCGGGCGTGCGAGAAGCTCCTGCGCACGCTCGGCACCGACCGGCTCGAGGTCTGGCTGATGGGCTGGGTGCGCGCGCGCTGGCACGTCGGCGGCAAGACCTGGCCGACCATGCGGCGCCTCAAGGAGGAGGGGAAGGCGCGCGCCATCGGCTTCTCGTGCCACGACCGCCCGCTCGCGCTCGCCCTCGGCCGCGAGCTCGCCGTGGACGTGATGATGCTGCGCTACAACGCCGCCCACCGCGGCGTCGAGCGCGAGGTCTTCGCCCAGCTCGGCGCCGACCGCCCGGCGATCATCTCCTACACCGCGACGCGCTGGGGCAACCTGCTGCAACCGCTGCCGCAGAAGGGCTTCCCGCGCGGCATGACCGGCCCCGAGTGCTACCGCTTCGTGCTCGCCAACCCGTGCGTCGACGTCGCGCTCTGCGCCGCGACGACCCCCGCGGAGCTGGGCGAGGACGTCGCCGGGGTGCTCGCCGGGCCGCTCGACCCCGCCCGCCTCGAGGAGGTGCGCCGCTTCGGCGACGCCGTCCACGCGGCCGCCCGCGGCGGCGTCCGGTTCATGTTCCGGCAGGGCTGAGCGTCACCCGCCGCGCCGCCGCTCGTCAGAGCCGCGCCGCGGCGGTGTCCGTCACCGACACGTCGGCGAACGCCGCCGAGAGCGCCGTGTCCATCGTGCGCACCACCGACTCGTAGGGGATCGCGTCGTCGGCGCCGATCTGGAGGTCCTGCTTCTGCGGGAAGCTCCTCTTCACCTGCCGCAGCACCGCGAGCAGGGTGTCGTGGTCGTAGCGCCCCGCCCGCTTCGGCAGCGTGCGCTGCGTCCCGGCGGCCGCGCCGCCGACGAGGAAGCCGTCCTCGCTCACGATGACGACCAGGCGCGTGGCGGCGGACGGCGGCGGCGCCCCGTCGACGATCGTCGACTCCGTCTTCGGCGCGACGTCGACCCGCGCGCGCTGCGTCCAGACCGCCGTGATCAGGAGGAAGGTGACCATGCAGGTGAGCAGGTCGATGTAGGGGACGAGGTTGAGGTCGGAGTCGAGCGCCTTCCGGCCGCCCGTGCCGCTGGGACCCATCGCGATGCTCATGCCGCCTCCAGTGCGGCCGCCCGACGGCCGCGCGTCTCGAGGGGGAGACAGCCGGCCGCGCCACCGGTTCCGCGGCCGTTCGCCCGCAAAAAAAGTCGGGAACCGCCGCTCGATGCCGGCGTCAGAGCAGAACAGGGCCTTGGTCTCCTCGTGGGCACGAGCGTGATCGAAGCGACGGCGGAGCACCTCTGCAGCGCGGCCGAGGACGGGGCCGCGCCACTGCGGGACCGGCGGCGGTTCCGCTTCATGCTGCCGCTGCGGCCGCGCTCCTGGCGCTACGCCGCGGCCATGCTCGGCGTCGGCGCCATCTTCGCGGCGACGCCCTGGCACGCGCTGCGCTACCCGCTCGGGTCGGCCGCCGCGGCCCCCGAGCCGGGCTGGCGCGAGGCGCCCCGCGACTGGGTCGCCCTGGCCCACGCCGTGGCGCAGCCCGCCGACTTCCGCCCGTTCGAGCCCCTGCTCGAGGAGGTCGCGGGCGCGCCGCCGCTCACGCACCACGCGATCGAGTTCCACCCCATGCCGCGCGGCCGCGCCGGCGAGGTCGGCAGCTACGCCTCGCGGCACATCGATCTCTATGGCGCCGCGCCGTTCGACCGCCAGGACCACTCGTACCGCTGCGCCGAGGTCCGCGTCTGCGGCGGGCTGGACCTGTGCCGCGGCCTCGACGAGCCCACGCCGACCGACTGGATCCGCGGGCGCAACGTGGCCCGCTGGGTCCACGAGCAGGGCCACTACTACGAGGGCTACCCGCGCAGCTGGTTCCGCACCGTGGAGCGACAGTGGGTGAGCGAGACCGCGGCGATCGCCCTCGTCTTCGCGTTCGCCGAGCACCTGGGCCAGGACGCGAGCCCGGTACTCGCCGCCAACCTGCTGCTCTCGCAGCTCGTGCCGGTCGAGGGCAACACCCACTTCGAGCTCTCGCCGCGCTCGCGCCGTGAGGTCCTCGAGCTCCTCGAGGACACGCCCGACGACGACGCGTCGATCGAGCGGCTCGCGGCCGCGGCGGTGCTCGTGCTGCGCGCGTCGGGGCTCGGCAGCTTCCGCGAGGTCTGGCGCTTCGCCCACGAGCGCACGCCCGCCGAGGTGGCGCAGCGGGTCCGCGCGTACGCGCCCCGGCTCGGCGCCGGCTTCCAGCTCACCGTCGACCTCGCGCTCGCGCTCACCGGCGAGCCCCTCCCGGGCTCGTCGCTGCCACCGCCGCCGGCCGCCGTGGACCCCGCCGCGCTCGGGTCGCTCGTGCGGCTCGGCCGCGACGAGTGCGTGGAGGCCTGGTACGAGGGCCACGTGGTCTCGTTCTGCGCCCCGGGCCACGGCGCGCGCGTCGAGGTCGCCACGCTCGCGCCGCGCCGGGTGGTCGCTCGCCTCGGCGCCGAGGGCGGCGAGCTCTGCCTGGTCGCCGCCGACCCCGCGGAGCGGCCGGGCGCCGCGCTCGTCTATCAGGGCGGCGAGGCGAGCCTGCACGTGACCACCGCGATGACCTCACCCTGCGCCTGCCGCTCGGTCGACACGCCGCTGCGGGGCGCGGCCGGCACGCGCGCCGTGGGCACGGCCGCCGCGACGCTCCAGGCGGTGGCCCAGCACGCGCTCGGCGACATCGAGCGGGCGGGCAGCGCCCTCGAGCGCGACTTCGCCCTGCGCGTGGTCGCGCGCCTGGCCGCGGCGCTGCCGGACGGCGTGCCGCGGGTCGCCCCGGCCGGCGTCGCCGGCGCCCGCCCGCGCGCGGCGCCCCGGCGGCGGTTCCGGGACGAGTAGCCGCCTTCGAGACTTCCCGGCGGCGCGCGGTGATGCGAGGATGGCGCCATGGGGCGTCGTCGTGGGACAGCTGGGTTGGGGCCGGACGCGCGGCTGCTGCTGCTCATCGCGGCGAGCGGCGCCGCGGCGGGGCTCGTGATCGGCGCGGTGCGGGCGCGGACGCTCGCCCCGGGGCTGCTCGGCCTGTCGCTGCTCAAGGGGCTCCTCACCGGCGGGCTGGTGAGCGTCGCCACCGGCGGGCTCGAGCAGATCGTTCTCCGGCGGCTCTGGCGCGCGCTGCCGCTCGGCGCCGCGATCCTCGTGCGCACGGTGCTCTACACGCCCCTCGTCATCGCGCTCTTCCTCGGGATCTCGGTCGCCTTTCGGCGCTGGCCGCCGATGGAGTGGCAGCTCCCGATGCTCGGGACGGTCCTGGGCGTCACCGCCGGCGCGCTGCTGTTCGGCACCACCCTCGTCGCGCTCCTCCGCCTCCTCGGCGGGCGGGTGATCCTCAACCTGCTCTCCGGCCGCTACCACCGCCCCTTCGAGGAGGAGCGCATCTTCCTCTTCCTCGACCTCGTGGGCTCGACGACGCTGGCCGAGCGCCTCGGCGCGCTGCGGTTCCACCGGCTCCTCGACGACTTCTACAGCGACCTCGCGGAGCCCATCCGCGCCGCCGGCGGCGAGGTGCACGCCTACGTGGGCGACGAGGTGATCGTCACCTGGCCGATCCGCGACCGCCGCCGCAACGGGCGCTGCCTCGAGTGCCACTTCGACATGGTGGCGGCGCTCGCGGCGCGCCGCCCGCGCTACGAGCGCGAGTACGGCCTGTGCCCCGCGTTCCGCGTCGGTATCCACGGCGGCACCGTGGTCGCCGGCGAGGTCGGCCAGCACCGGCGGCAGGTCGTCTTCCTCGGCGACGTGGTGAACACCGCGTCGCGGGTACAGGCGGAGTGCAAGGCGCGCGAGCGCGACCTGCTCGTCACGCGCGACCTGCTCGACCGCCTCGACCTGCCGCCCGGGCTCGAGGCGCACAGCCTCGGCGGCGTGCGGCTGCGCGGCAAGGAGCGGGAGGTGGAGCTGTGCGAGGTGCGCGAGCGGCCGGCGCCGTGACGCCGGGCCGCCGCGCGCCGCGCGACCGGCCGTAGATCCTCCCCCGCGCTGGTGCGTAGCTCACCACGGTGCCGCCGTTCCGTCCCCGCCAGGCGCTCTGCGTCATCGCCCTGACTCTCGTGGCCGGCGGCACGCTCCGCGCGGCTCCCGGACCCGCCCCGGCCAGCGCCCCGGCGGCCTCCCAGCCGGCGCCGGACCGCCCGCGGTCGCCGCGGCTCCCGAGCGGCTGGCACAGCCCCATGCCGGGCGGGCGCTTCGCCGGCTACCGCGGCGACACCGGCCTCGACATCAGCGGCCGCGCCCTGCCCGTCTACGCGCTCGCTGCCGGCCGGCTCGACTACGCCGAGCGCGGCCACACCCGCTGGCGCGGCCCGCGCGACACGGACTTCTGCGTCCGCATCGAGCTCGACACGCCGATCCCGTGGCAGGGCCGGCGCGTGACGCACCTCTACTATGCGCACCTGCGGGCGGTCGACTTCGTCCAGGCCGAGGGCGCGCCCGCGCGCCGGCGCGTCGCCGCCGGGGAGCGGCTCGGCATCTCGGGGGTCGCGAACGGCTCGCCCCACCTGCACCTCGGCTTCATCCTCGACGGCCGGGTCGAACAGGAGACGTACGCCGACATCCTGCGCGAGTGGGACGCGCGCAAGCTGCTCGGGAACTACCGCAACGGCGCGCTGCTGCCGCGTCTCCCGGGGGAGCCGCGCCGCGACCCCGCGCCCCGCCGGGCGCCCGCGCGCGGCCGCTGAGGCGGGCGCGTCACCCTGCGCGCGCGTCACCCTGGACACGCAAGCCCCGCCGCGCTACCCGGAGGCCATGCTCATCGACTGTCACGCCCACCTGACGGCCGACGCGTTCGCCGCCGACCGGGACGTCGTGCTCGCCCGCGCGCGGGCGGGCGGGGTGGCCGCCATCCTGGTGGTCGGCGAGGACCTCGCCGACGACCGCAAGGTCGCCGAGCTCACCGCGGCGCGCCCGACCGCCGCGCCCGCGCTCCTGCCGTGCTTCGGCTTTCACCCCGACCGCTGCGCCGAGGACCGGCCGCTGCCCACGCGCGCCGACCTCGACGCCGCCCTGCAGGCCATCCGCGCGCACGCGTCCCGCCTCGCCGCCATCGGCGAGGTCGGGCTCGACGGCTGGGTGGCGAAGACCGACGAGCGCCGCCGCGCGCAGGAGTCCCTGCTCGAGGAGCTCGCGGCCGTGGCGCTGGAGCTCGGCCTGCCCCTCAACGTGCACTCGCGCTCCGCCGGCGAGCGCACGCTCGACCTCCTGCGCGCCGCGGGCGCCCGCCAGGTGCTCATGCACGCGTTCGACGGCCGCGCCATCCTCGCCGTCCGGGCCGCCGACGAGGGCTACCTCTTCTCGATCCCGCCCTCCGTCGTGCGCTCCCCGCAGAAGCAGAAGCTCGTGCGCCGCCTGCCGCTCGCCTCCCTCGCGCTCGAGAGCGACGCCCCGGTGCTGGGCCCCGACCCGGGCCAGCGCAACGAGCCCGCGAACCTGGCGGTGACCCGCGACTACCTCGCGAGCGTCCACGGCGTGCCGCCGGAGGTGGTCGAGCAGGAGACGACCGCGAACGCGCTGCGGCTCTTCCCGCGCCTGGGGACGGTGGTCGCGGCGACGCGAGGTTGAACCGGGCCGTTCGAGATGAGTGCGTCCCGGTCGGCCGCCGCGCGCGGCGTCACGCGTTGCGTAGCTTTGCGGCCCAGGCCGCGGCCTCGGGCTTGCGCTCGGCGAGCGGCGACAGGAACAGGTAGACGAACCGCTCGACTGTCCAACCCCGCTTGTCACCCACTCTGACGAGGTCGGGTAAGTTGTGCAGGGCGTCGCTGATGGCCTCGCATGTGCCCGCGTCGCCGGCCATGGCTGCCATTCGGAGCGCGACCAAGCCTTCGTACAAGACTTCGAGCGCGGCGTCGATTTGTGACTCGGAGAGGGTGCGATTCATGACGCGTCCATCCTGGCCCTGGCAGGTAAGCTCAGCGCTGCCGGGCGCGCTTGATGCGGTACTCGAAGAACCGAAGCACCCGCTGCGCCTCGGGAACCTTGGCGCGCGCAGCCTCGGTGAACAGCACCATGGCCTGCTTGCGGTCCTGCGGCACGCCCCACCCGCGCCAGTACAGCTTGCCCAGCAGGAAGCGCGCGTCGGCGTAGTTGGTGGCGATCGCGCCGCGGAGCCACTCGGTCGCAAGCTCGAAGTTGTGCGCCTCGATTTCGATATCGGCGAGGCTGTACATGGCGCGCGGCTCGCCCCGTCGGGCTGACTTGCGGTACCAGAACCGCGCCTGATCGAGATCCATTGCGACGCCGACCCCGTTCAAGAAGCACCAGCCCAGGTGGAGGAGTGCCTCGCGGTTGCCCTTCTCGGCGGCCTCGGTCATCAGACGGATGGCTTCCGCTGGATCAGCCTGGACGTCCTGACCCTGCTCGTAGTCCAGCGCGCGGTTGAACTTCCAGCGGGGGTACCAGGCGTCGTGACTCCGTGACTTGAACGGCCCGGTACGACCCCGGTGTCGCTGCTGCCGCTTCATGACCCCCTGGCTGCGCCTCCGGCCCGGGGCGCAGGCATGATCATACCACACGGTTCCGACCACGCCCGCTGGCGCACGGGGGTGCGTCGTTGCGTCAGGCGATCTCGAGGTGGAGTGCTCTGGTGCGGCCAGAGGGGTTGACGGGAGCGGGCCCGGTGCTTACAATATATGCTGAATCAAGATCGCGAGCCCCACATGCCACGCCGCCTCGCTCAGCTCGAGCTTCCACGCACCTCCGGATGGGGCGGCAAGCGTCCGGGCGCCGGGCGCAAGCGCACGCGCGAACGCGCCGGCGTGCCTCACGTCAGTCGACCGGCCCACGTCTGCCGGCACCCCGTGCACGTGACCCTGCGGGCGGTCCGCGATCTCGGCTCGCTGCGCGACGGCGCGCCCTTCACCGCGCTCGAGGCCGCGATCCGTGCTGCCTCAGGCTCTGCCTTTCGCATCGTGCATTTCAGCGTCCAGCACGATCACGTTCACCTCATCGTCGAGGCGACCGACCGGGCGGCGCTCATCCGCGGCCTGCACGGATTCGCGATCCGCAGCGCCAAGGCGCTCAACCGCGCGCTCGGACGGCGGGGGCGGGTGTGGGGCGACCGCTACCACGCGCGGGCGCTCCGCACGCCGCGCGAGGTCCGCCTGGCCCTGGTCTATGTGATCCAGAACTGGCGGAAGACGACCCGCGGTGCCCAGTGCCTGGACCCGTGCGCCTCGGGCTACTGGTTCGACGGCTGGAAGGGGCCGCGCCCGCGCTGGGCGGTGCCGCCGCAAGACGAATCGCCTCCGGTGCGGGCCGCCCGATGCTGGTTGCTGACCGAGGGTTGGCGGCGCTGCGGTCTCGTCGCATACGACGAGCGGCCCCGGGGCGCGCTGGACTGACCGCGCAGCCAGTGAGGCCCACGTCCCGCGTGTCGGTCGTCTCCTCACGCCCGGGGCGCCTATTTGGCGACTGCGGCGCAATCGGCGCCGCCCCGCGCCGCCCCGCCCCCGCCCCCTCGCCCTTGTCCCCGCGCCCCGCCGCATCTACTCTCTACCTTCGGTCCGGGTCAGTCACAGAGGAGGGTCGAGGATGTCACACCGAAGAGTGCTCGTGGTCGCGGCAGGGCGTCTGCCGCTCATGCCCTGCTCGCGGCCGCCGGTGCCGCAGATGGGCCTCGGGCCGCAGCGCGGCGCCTACCATGATATCCCGCCGCTCTCGCTGGCGGTCCACTGCGTCCGCGGCGTGGCGGCGCGCCTGCCCGGGCTCGACCCGAAGGCGGTGAAGGGCATCCTGTGGGCCTGCGCCAATCCGGTCGGCCCCCAGAACTTCACCGGCCGCACCATCGCGAACAGCCTCGGGTGGGAGACCACCTTCGGCAGCATGACGAACCACCTCTGCGCCTCGAGCATGCGGGTGCAGCTCGACGCCGCGAACTTCCTCACCTCCCCCTTCTTCGGCAGCGACGACGAGCCGCAGGTGTACATCGCCGGCGGGGTCGAGAAGATGAGCGAGGTCCGCCTCGCGAACATCTTCACGCGCGACTACACCCACGACGCCTACGAGGCGCTCGGGCCGCGCGCGACCGCGATGGGCCTGACCGCCGAGGCCACGGCGCGCCGCTTCGAGCTCACGCGCCAGGACCTCGACGCCTGGTCGCTCGTCGAGAATCAGCGCGCGCGCGCGGCGATCACGGCGGGCTGGTTCAAGGACGAGATCGTCCCCATCACCATCGACGGCAAGACCTACGACAACGACGCGCTCCCGGCCGAGCTGACGGCCGACGCGCTCGCGAAGGGGAAGCTCTACTTCGACGCGAAGAACGGGATGGTCACCCAGTACGGCTCCAGCCAGATGACCGACGGCGCGGCCGCGCTCGCCTACTGCAACGAGGCGGCGGCGAAGCGCTTCGGCTGGGCGCCGCTCGCCGAGTTCGTGGGCGGCGCCATCGGCACCGCGCCGGCGCAGTACATGGGCGAGGGCATCGTCGACGCGTGGGAGCAGTACCAGCGGAGGACCGGCCTCGCCGACGACGAGTTCAACGCGCGCTACGCGGTGCAGGAGCACAACACCGCGTTCGCGCCGGTGCCGCTCGCCCTCATGAAGAAGCACCACATCCCGCGGGAGATCGTGAACATCGCGGGCGGGGCGACCGCGCTCGGCCACCCGCTCGGGGCGACCGGGGCGCGCCTCGCGACGACCGCGATCCACCTCATGATCCGGCTCGGCAAGCAGTACGGGCTCGCCGACATGTGCGTCGGCGAGGGTCAGGGCGGCCTCGGGGCCTTCCAGAACCTGCGCGGCTAGGGAGAGGAGGGCGCAATGGCACCGATCCGGATTCGCAGAGTCTCCGTCCTGGGCGCCGGTACGATGGGCGCGCAGATCGCCGGCTACCTCGCCGATCTCGGCTACGAGATCGACCTCTTCGACCTCCCGGGCGTGGCGCGCAAGGCCTGGGACCTCATGGTCAAGAACGCGCGCTGCACCCTCACCGGCCGCGGCCGCATCACCCCGCGCGCGATGGGCGCGGACGACGCCGTCATGGGCCAGGCCGACCTCGTCATCGAGGCGGTCTTCGAGCAGATCGACGTCAAGAACCAGGTCGGCGCGGCCATCGAGCAGCACGTCCGCCCCGACTGCATCGTCGCCACGAACACCTCCGGCATCTCCATCGACGAGATGGCGAGCCACCGCGGCCGGGCGTTCCGCCGCCGCTACTTCGGCGTGCACTTCTTCAACCCGCTGAAGGTGCTGCCGCTCGCCGAGCTCATCCCCGGCGCCGAGACCGACCCGGAGCTGTTCCAGGCGTTCGCCGAGTACGCCGAGGAGCGCTTCGGCAAGGGCGTGGTCGTCGCCCGTGACACGCCGAACTTCATCGGCAACCGCATCGGCGGCTACGCGCTCTACGCGCCGTTCCGCTTCGCCACCGCGGGCCTCACCCCCGCGGACCTCGACCTGGTGTGGAAGACCCTCTTCGGCTGGGAGCCGCTCAAGACCTGGGACATCGTCGGGCTCGGGCTCGCCCGCCCGGTCGCGGCCAACGTCTACGACCGCGCGCTCGACGACCCGGCCCGCGACCACTGGAACCCGGACGTCGCGCAGATCCAGCAGCTCGTCGCGAAGGGCCTCACCGGCCGCGGCAGCAAGACCAAGCGCGGCTTCTTCGGCCTCGGCGAGACCAGGAAGCAGAAGCTCATGTTCGACTTCGCCACCGGCGACTACGTGCCCCAGGCGACCGGCAGCTTCACCTCGCTCGCGACGGCGGCCAAGGCCAAGTTCCCCGAGAGCCTCGAGCTCCTCCTCGGCGGCACCGACGAGGCGGCCGAGTTCGCGCGCAAGAGCTTCTTCGGCCTCATCGCCTACGCCACCGCGATGGTCGGCCGGATCTGCGACGAGATCACCGACATCGACGAGGCCATGCGCTGGGGCTTCAACTGGCCGCGCGGCCCGTTCGAGGTGGCGCAGGCCTACGGCCTCGGGCGCTGCCTGCAGGGCATGGAGGCGGCCGGCTACGGCCCGCTCGTCGGCGCGTGGTTCCGCGAGCTCTGCGCGACCCCGGGCGCCGCGCTCTACGAGCGGACGCCGGCGGCGACCTACGCGCCGGCGCGGCACCGGATGGAGCCGCAGGCGCTCGTCCCCGGCGGCCTCTACCCCGAGGCGCTGCTCAAGGACCCGGCGAAGGGCCTCTACCACAACGACGAGGCCGCGGTCGTCGACGTCAGCTCGCCCGCCGCGCCGATGTGCCTGGTCGTCTTCACCTCGCGCGGCAACAGCGCCGGCCCCGGCGTGCTCGGGGCGCTCAACGAGGCCATGGACTGGGCCGAGAAGCGGCAGGGCGCGGTCCTCATCGGCAACACCGGCCGCGACTTCTGCCCCGGCGCGAACCTGCGCTACATGCTCGAGCAGTCCGAGGCCGGCAACGCGGCGGCCATCGAGAAGCTCATCAAGGACGGTCAGGACACGACGCAGCGCCTCACCTACTGCGACGCGCTCACCGTGGCCGCGCCGCACGGTTACACCCTCGGCGGCGGCTCCGAGATCGCGCTCGGCGCCAAGCTGCGCGTGGTCAACCAGACGGTCGTGTGGGGCCAGCCCGAGATCAACCCCGGCGTCATCCCGGCGTGGGGCGGCTGCATGCGCCTGCTGCGCACGATGATGCGGGGGCTGCAGCCCTACTACCTCTTCGGCGAGTACTGGACGCGCGAGGTCGCCGGCGACCACCTCGACCCGGTGTGGCGGCTCGTCTCCTGGGCCGAGATGTCGCGCGACGCGCACCACGCCAAGGAGATGGGCTTCCTCGAGCAGAAGGACACGATCGTGGCGGCCCAGGGCCTCGGCCAGCCGTTCGTCCTCGCGCGCGCCCGGGCGATCGCCGAGGGCACGCTGCACGCGGGCTATCGCCGCCCCGAGCCGTTCCTCTTCAACCTGCCCGGGAAGGCGCTCCTCAGCCGCTTCCGCATGATCTGCGACCAGGGCGTCATCGGCGGCTTCTTCCCGGCGCACAACGGCCGGGTCGCGACCGCGGTGGCGAACGTCATGTGCGGCGGCGACGCCAGGCTCGGCGAGCCCGTGACCGAGCAGCAGCTCCTCGACCTCGAGCGCACGAGCTTCATGGAGCTGGTGATGACGAAGGAGGCGCAGGCCGCGATGCGCCGGGTGCTGAAGCTGTAAGCGCGCTGCCAGGCCGCTCCCCGGGCGCCGGGCGCCCGCCCGCTGCATCCCACCTCATATCCGTCCGCGGTAGACCCCTGCGTGAACGTCGGTGTCGACCCTCTACCTGCTCTACGGGTTCGCGTTTCTCTGTCTGGGCGTGGTCCTGGTGCTCCAGGCGAGCCTGCGCGTCGTGGTCCTGCCGCGCCGGGTCCTGTTGCTGCTCGCCGCCTTCGGCCTGCTCCACGGCGCGTACGAGTGGCTGACGATGCGCAGCCTGACCGGCCCCGCGGGGCTCCCCCCGCCCCCGGGCCGCTGGGGGCCGCCGCTCCTCGCCGTGTCCTTCGCCGTCCTGGCGCTGTGCGGGATCGAGGGGCTCGTGACCGTGCGGCCGCGCTGGCGGGCGGCCCGGGCGGTGCCGCTCGCCCTCCTGGTCCTGGGGGGCGCGCTCTACCCTCCCGGCGCGCTGTCCGGCCCCCTGCACCACGCGGCCGAGCTCGCCGCGCGCGGCCTCCTCGGCTTCCCCGGCGCGGTCCTGGCCGCCGTCGGCCTGGCGGCCATGGGCCGGGGGTGGCGCGGCTCCCGGCACCCGCGGTTCGCGCGCGGCCTGGGCGCGGCCGCCTGGGCGCTCGGCGCCTACGCGGTCTTCACCGGGCTGCCCGTCATCGTCGAGCCGTTCGGCGCGGCGGCGCCGCTCCGGGCGCCCGCCTTCGCCGTGGCCCTCGTCGGGATGCGGACCGCCTGCGTGGTGGCCCTCGCCGCCCTGCTCTCCTGGACGGTCGTCGTCGCGTCGGAGGAGCTGCGCGCCGACCTCGAGGTGGAGCGGCGCCGCGAGGAGGTCATGACGGCCGCGCTCCTCCGGCAGGCCCGGGTGGGCCTGCTCTTCAGCGAGGCGGTGGAGCGGGCGCCCGACGGCATCCAGTTCGTGGACCTCGACGGCCGCGTCATGTACTCGAACCAGGCGGTCGAGGAGATCTACGGCTTCTCGCCCGAGGAGCTCAAGGGCCGGCACGTCGACGAGGTGAACGTCGACCCGCGGTTCGCGAGCGAGGTCATCCTGCCCGCGCTGCGCGCGACCGGCCGCTGGGACGGCGAGATGATGGTCAAGCACGCCAGCGGCCGCACCTTCCCGGTCTGGCTCCGGACGTCGCTCCTCCGGGACGCGGGCGGCCGACCTCAGGCCATGCTCGGCATCATCCGCGACGACACCGAGCGCCGCCGGACCGAGGAGGAGCTGCGGCGCCTCGGGACCGAGCTGGCGCGGCAGCAGCAGGAGCTCGAGGCCGTGGTCGGCGCGATGGCCGACGGCCTCGCCGTGACCGGCCGGCACGGCGAGATCCTGCGGATCAACGCGACGGCCCAGCGGCTGCTCGGGCTCTCCGACCACCACCTCCGCCTGCCCCTGAGTGCGCTCGTCGGCGTTGTCGCGGCGCGGACCGCCGACGGCGAGCCGCTCACGCCCGAGCGGGCGCCGAGCGCGCGGGCGCTGCGCGGCGAGACGGTGCGCGGGGAGGTCCTCACGCTCGAGGGCCCGCCGCCCCACCGCCGACGCTTCGTCTCGGTGGCGGCCGTGCCGCTGACCGGGCCCGCGGGCGAGGTCACCGCGGTGGTCGCGACCTTCACCGACGTCACGCGCCTGCGGGAGCTGCAGGAGCAGCGCGACGACCTCCTGCGCATGATCTCGCACGACCTCCGCACGCCGCTGAGCGCGCTCATGCTGCAGGCCCAGCTGGTCGAGCGGGCGCTCGCGCCCGCGGATCCGAACCGCCGCCGCCTCGAGGCCATCCTCGCGAGCGCCCACCGCATCGGCAGCATGATCAAGGACCTCGTCGACCTCGCCCGGCTCGAGAGCGGCCAGCTCGCTCTCGACCGCCGCCCGCTCGACCTCGAGCAGTTCACGGCCGAGCTGCGCGGCCGGCTCGCGGGCGCCCTCGGGATGGAGCGCGTGCGCGTCGAGATCGAGCCGGGGCTGCCGCCGCTCGACGCCGACGCCGAGCACCTCGAGCGGGTGGTCGTGAACCTGCTCAGCAACGCCCTCAAGTACTCGACCCCGCCGAGCGAGGTGGTCCTCCGCGTGACGCGCGCGCCGAAGGGCGTCGCGCTCGCGGTCATCGACCACGGCCGCGGCATCGCCGCCGACGAGCTCCCGCACCTCTTCGAGCGGTTCTACCGCGCGCCCGGCGCCCGCCGCAGCGACGGGCTCGGCCTCGGGCTCTTCATCACCGCGTCGCTCGTCCGGGCGCAGGGCGGCCGGATCGAGGTCGAGAGCGAGCTCGGCACGGGCTCGACGTTCCGCGTGCTGCTGCCGGGGTGAGGGCCGCGCGGCCACGGCCGGCGTCGGCGCGCGGCGAGATCCCCGGTAGAATCGTCCCCGGATGCGCGGCATCTCCCTTGCACCACACGCCGCGCCACGCCGAGGAGAGCGCAGATGAAGGTGTTGCTGGTCGGCCCCGACCTCGAGGAGAACCTCGCGCTGCGGTGCCTGTCCGCCGCGCTCACCACCGCGGGCCACACGGGCACCGATCGAGCTCCCGCCGCGGCGCTGAGGCGGCGCGGCTAGCGCTCGGCTAGCGCCCGCGCCGGGCCGCGAG
>DASXVK010000009.1:0-17840 GCA_036504295.1 Polyangia bacterium | reverse complement strand
CCCCCGGCGCCCAGCCCGGCGCCCGCCCCGGCATGACCCCCGGCGCCCGCCCCGGCTACACCCCCGGCGCCCAGCCCGGCGCCCGCCCCGGCATGACCCCCGGCGCCCGCCCCGGCTACACCCCTGGCGCCCAGCCCGGCGCCCGCCCCGGCATGACCCCCGGCGCCCGGCCCGCACCGGCCAGCCCGGGCTTCCGGCCGACCCCGGCCCCCGCGCGCCCGGTCGGCAACCAGATGCGGCCGGCTCAGCGGCCCGGGCCCGCGGCCGGTGCCCCGGTCCGCCAGCCGCCGCCGCCGCCGCCGCGCGCCGCGGCGCCGGTCCGCCCGGCGCCGGTGCCGCGCGCCGCCCCCGCGCCCGCCCCGCGCCGGCCGACCCCGGCCCCGGCGCCGCGGCCCGCGCCCCGCAAGCGGTAACCCGCTCCCGACTGTCGTGACCAGGCCGGCCCGGGCGCTCCGGGCCGGCCCTTTCTTTGTGCGAGCCGCAGGGCCCTCCAAGACCGTTCGTGGCCGTGCCCGTGCCCGTGCCCGCAAGAAAAGCCGGGCACGGCCACGGCACGGGCACGGGCACGAGCGGCCCGACGGCTGCGGACACGGTAGCGCCCCGCAGCGACGGGCGCGGCCAGTGGCCACGGCCACGGGCGCCGGCCACGGTCACGGGACGGGGGAGACGATGTGGGGAGGACGAGACCGCGGGCTACTGCCGCTTGGCGGTGAACTCGCCGCCGAAGTTGCCGCCGACGATGGTGCCGATGCTGCCGAACCACTTGCCGGCGTCGAGCGTCGCGGGCGACGGGATGTGGGCGGGGGCGGGATCGATGTTCGCCTGGCCACGCAGCGAGATCAGCGACAGCTTCACGACGATGTTGTTCAGCGCGGTCGTGAGCGCGCTGATGAGCTGCGTGCGCAGCCCCGTGCAGGCCGCGCTCACCGGCCCGCTCACGTCGGGTGCGCTGTCGCTGAGCCCCGACAGGAGGTCGCTGACGCCCTGGCCGATGGCGTCGCAGTCGATGGTGTCCGACAGGGCCTCGTCGATGCTGGTGTAGCAGCCGCCGCCGTCGATGCTGCAGGTGACCGCCGTGAGCGCCACCTCGATGGCCCACTTCACCAGGCCGCCGACGGCGTTGTGGATCACGTGCTTGTCGGCGTAGTAGGTGCCGCACACCTCGCGGGCGACGTAATCGTCGACGTTGACGGTGCCGACCTCGGGGATGTCCTCGGGCGCGGTGATGATGTCCTGGCCCTTGAACTTGAAGCCGATGAGGTCCCAGTGCTCGCTCGCGCGGTACAGGTCCGGCTGCGCGCCGGCGGTGAGCTGCACCGTCGACCAGACCCGCATGTCGCTGAGGATGTCGCCGAGGTCCGACAGCGCGCCGATGAGCTGGACGCCCCACGGCGGCACGTACTCCGAGATCAGGTCTTGGATGAAGCCCCCGATGATGTCGGTGATCCAGCTCGGGATGCCGCTGATGCCGAACGTGCCGTTGATGATCGAATTCAGCGTCTGGGCGACGGTCAGAAAGCCAGCGAAGAGGTCGTTCACGCCGTCGCGCAGGTGCAGCATCGAGTCGAACGCCCAGGTGCCGGCGAGGCGGTTGACGGGCCGGCCGGGGATGTTGCACGAGCTGCCGCCCGGCGGCTGGCACTGGCCGGCGACGCACACCATGCCGGTCGGGCACGGGCTCGCGTCGGAGCAGGGGTTCGTGCCGGGCACGCAGGTGCCGCTCTGGCACACCCAGCCGATCGGGCACTCGTCGTTGCTGGTGCACGTGGTCGGCGGCTTCGTGCAGTAGCCGGCGATGCACAGCTCGCCGGCGGCGTCGTTGCAGCCGGTGCACTTGTTCGCGACGGGGCTGCACTGGCACGGGGTGCCCTGCGGGTCGGGCTGCACGCACTTGCCGGCGATGCACTTGGCGGGCGCCGTGCACTCGCTGTCGCTCTGGCAACCCTGGGTCTGCGGATCGCCGCACACGCCGGCGACGCAGATCTGGCCGCCGGGGCAGTCGAAGTCGCCCGTGCAGCCGCTCGTGCCGCCCTTGACGGTGATGTTGTAGACCACCATGTCGCCGGCGGTGCCGGCCATGTCGGCGCGGATCGTCAGCGTCGCCGCCGCGGTGCCCGTGTCGAGGCGCACCGTGGCGCGGCCATCGTTGCCGGTCGTCACCTGCAGGCTCTGGCCCATCTGGCTGTCGTCGAGCGTGATGAGCCGCATGCTCGTGGTCGCGCCCTCGGTGAGCGCGATCGTGATGATCTCGCCCGGGAGCGCGGCGCCGTTGTCGGTCGAGGCCTGGGCGGTGACGCCGATCTTGGTGCCGGTGAAGGCGTCGCGCGGGCTGGGCGGCCCGACGAACTGGACCCGCCGCTGGGGCTTCTTGATCTGGAGGCTGAAGGTGACGTTGCAGCTGCCGGTGGTGGCCGTGACCTGGACGTTCGGGGCCGCGGTCTGCCCGGTCTGCACGTCGACCTGCGCCACGCCGTTGAGGTCGCTGGTCGCCGACTCGGCGCTGAGCGACACGTCCGCCGGCGCGCCCGCCGCGAGGCGGTAGGTGACGACATGGTTGGGCACGTACTCGCCGGCGACGTGGCCCGCGCCGCGCTTCGTGAGCACCACCTTCAGCTTGGTGGTGTCGCCGGTGCGCAGCTCCTGGCTCGCCTTGCCGTAGATGGCCAGGAACACGCCGTCGGCGTCACAGGCGGCGGGGCCCCCGCCGTCGGGCGTCGGGCTGGCCGGAGGATCGCCGCCGCACGCGAGAGACGCCGCGTACACCGCGGCCACGAGGAACGGGAGCGCCTTCCTGAGCGACATGGTGACCGCCTCGCCAGCGCGTCCACACCCGGACGGCTGGGGGGATCATACCATGACGCGCTGCGGACGGAACACCGGGACGGGCGGTGCGGTGCTAGTTCAGGTAGCGCTTCTCTTCCGCGCGGCCGCCCTGGATCACCTTGTAGCGGCGGCGCAGGCGGCGCAGCCGCAGCTTCTCCCGGGCCTGGGCGAGCCGGTCGAGGATGCGGCCGAGCGGCAGGGTGCCGTTCGCCATCGCCACGCCCAGCCCGGCCGCGGCCACGTAGGCGACGACGCCGACGAAGTCGGCCGCGAGCAGGGCGAGCACCACCCACAGGCCGACGAAGAAGAGCGCGACGTGCAGCCCCTTCATGGGCGCGAAGCCGAAGAAGAGGACCTGCTCGCGCCGGTACATCGTGCCGAAGGCGGCCATCATCGCGACGATGGAGGGCCCGCAGCCGCCGAGCGGCGTGCGCCAGCCGGCCGCCGCGCCGACGAGCGCCGCGGCGAGGTTCGCGAGGACCCCGGTGACGACGAAGAAGATCAGGAACCGGCGCCCGCCCCAGGGCCGCTCGAGCAGCGGGCCCATGATGAAGAGGCCGATGAGGTTGCCGAGGAGGGCCAGGCCCGAGACGTGGAACAGCATCGCGGACGCGATCTGCCACAGCTCGAGCCCCCGGATGGCCCGCGTCGGGACCAGCGCGAGGTGGTCCCGCCACGCGGCCGGCCCGGCCGCGAAGGCGTAGACGATGAAGAGCGCGAGCTCGACGACCAGCAGCCACGTGGTGACCGGGGTCAGGCGACCGCCGAAGAGCTGGCCCAGAGTCCTGTTACGGCGCTGCGGAAGCTTGGCCATATAGCAGTCAACATAATGAGGGGACCGGACGGGGACAACCCCCCGGGGTCCGGTTCAGCGGCGTCACCGCGCCGGGACCCACGGTGCGCGGCGCGGCGCGGCGAAGCCGTCAGGGGGCGCCAGCGCAGCCGCCGTCGCAGGTGGCGATGATGGGGCAGTCCGGCACCGCGATCTCGAAGGAGCCGAGCGAGACGACCTGGCCCTTGACCACCATGCGCCGCACCGGCGGCGGCGTCGCCCAGCAGCCGGTCGCACCGGCGACCGCGCACTCCGGGCCGCCGAGCGGGGTGTCACTCGGGCCGAGCGGGACGAGGCTGATGTCGTAATCGCCCGGCGGGATGAAGAACCCCGTCGTGCCCGACTGGCGCGCCGCGTCGAACTCGCACCCCGACCGTCCCTCGCAGGCCGCGGCCACGGCGCCGTCGCCCACCCCCATGACCGCCAGCCGCACGCGGGACAGCCCCGCCGCGCGGGCGTTGCACGAGCACGAGGCCCCGTTGCTGTCGGGCCGCTGGCCGGCGGCGCAGTACTCGATCCAGGAGAGCTCGATCGCGCCGCCGTCGACGGGGACGCAGCTCGAGAGCCCCGCCGTGAACAGCACGAGGGCGATGCCGGCGCAGTGTGCGGACAGCGTGACCTCCTTCGCGAGAGGCCCCCAGTATGCCGCCGCCGTGGCAGGGTGTCAAAACGGTTAAGTGTCCGATTTTCCAGCTTTTGACAACCCCGGACGAGTGTGGTAGACGAGAGGCGCCTTGCGGCCAGGTGGCCCAAGGGCTGCATCTCACATCGCGTCGAACCACCGAAAAAGAGCCGCGCATGAAGCTCGCACTGCTCCTCCTCGCCGCCGCGCCCCCCAAGGGCGACATCTTCGAGCGCACGATGCACGCGCTCCCGATCCGCGGCGTCGTCATCGCGACGGTCCTCATCCTCATCACCCTCAGCGTCCTCTCGTGGGTGATCATCGCGTACAAGAGCGTCGCGCTCGCGGCCGCCGCCCGGGAGACCTCGAAGTTCCTCGAGAGCTTCTGGCAGGCCAAGCGCCTCGACGCCGTGTACCAGACCGCCGACGCCCTCAAGCGCAGCCCGGTCGCGCACGTCTTCCGCGCCGGCTACGTCGAGCTCGGCAAGCTCCAGAGCGCGCGCCAGAAGGACGCCGCCATCGCGGTGAACGCGCCCGCCGCGGCGGCGGACCGGGCCATGTCCGACCTCGGCGACCTCGAGAACATCCAGCGCGCGCTCAACCGCGCCGCCGGCACCGAGATCACGGCCATGGAGACCTTCGTGCCGTTCCTCGCGACGGCGGGCTCGGCGGCGCCCTTCATCGGCCTCTTCGGCACGGTCCTCGGCATCATGAAGTCGTTCCGCGACATCGGCGGCATGGGCTCGGCCAGCCTGGTCGTCGTCGGCCCCGGCATCGCCGAGGCGCTCATCACGACGGCCATCGGCCTCGTCGCGGCCGTGCCCGCGGTCATGGCGTACAATTACTTCGTGCGCCGCATCCGCGTGCTGTCGTCGGAGATGGAGAGCTTCTCCAGCGACTTCCTGAACATCGTCAAGCGGCACTTCCTCGGGTAGGGACGGCGCGCCATGGCGATGGGCGGAGGCCACACCCCGGGCACCATGATGGCGGAGATCAACGTGACGCCGCTCGTCGACGTCATGCTGGTCCTGCTCATCATCTTCATGATCACCGCGCCGATGCTGCAGCAGGGCGTCGACGTCGCCTTGCCCGACGCGAAGGCCCAGACCATCCCCGACGACGAGGGCAAGCTCGTCTTCACCGTGACCAAGGACCACCGCTACTTCATCGGCCGCGCCGAGGTGAAGTTCGCCGAGCTCGGCGACAAGGTCAAGACGAACGCCAAGCTCCAGGCCGACAAGGAGGTCTACCTTCACGCCGACAAGGCGCTGCCCTACGGCGACGTGGTGGAGGTGATGGCCATCCTCAAGGACTCGGGCATCGACAAGCTCGGCATGATCACCGACCCGCTCAGCTATCAGAAGGAGCGGGCGGCGGACAAGGAAGAGGCCGCGGCGGCGGGGGCCGGGAAGTGACCAAGGAGCGGACCCGGTGAGCACCTACCTCGGCCAGCGGCGGCGGCTCGACCCCCTGCTGCTCGTCGGGGTGGCGATCTCCGTGCTGCTGCACGGCGGCATGGCCGCGGCCATCCTCTTCGAGCGGACCAAGGAGGTCAAGCCCGTCGAGGTGCCGCGCGAGTTCGTGGTCGCGAAGATGGTGAAGCTCGGCCAGAAGCGGCCCAAGAACTGGCTGCCGAGCATCCCGCCGCGCGTGACGGCGCAGGCGCCGAAGAAGCGCGTCGGCCTCACCGAGAACGAGCACGCGGCGCCGACGAAGAAGAAGGACGAGGACAAGGCCTTGACGCGCGTCGAGGAGGGCAAGGCCATCCGGCGGGCCAACGACCTCGCGAAGGTCTTCGCCGAGGCGCAGAAGGAGCAGGACGGCGAGGGCGACCCCAAGGGCAGCCCGACCGGCACGGCGACCGAGGCCACGCCCGGCGACGAGTACGCGACCGCGTGCGCCGAGGCGATCCAGAAGGTGTGGACCGTGCCGCCCGACATCCTGCTGCCCGACACGACGCTCGCGCGCCTGTCGGCGCACATCCGCGTCATCATCGACGGCACCGGCAAGGTGTACGGCGCGACCGTCAAAGAGCCGTCGAAGAACCGCTACTTCGACGCCAGCCTGCAGGACGCGCTCAAGCAGCTCAAGCGGCTGCCCGCGCCGCCGAAGAGCCTGGTGAAGGACTACCCGAAGGTCGGCATCATCCTCGTGTTCGAGGGCAAGGACGTCAAGCGCTGACCGCCCGTGCGCGGGCGGCCCTCGGCGCGTGAAAGGAGCTCGCATGCCACGCAGCCTGCCGCGGCCGGGCCGCGGCGCCCTCGCCGCCGGCGCCGTCGCGACCGCCGTCTGCCTCGCGCTCACGCTCGCCGCGGTCGCGCCCCGCGCGCACGCCCAGGGCGGCGACGACAACCTGCCCGACGTGGTCAAGATCAAGATCAGCGACCCGACGCGCGATCTCATCCGCATCGCCGTGCCGCCGGCCGTCGGCGACACCGGCGCGAACGTCGGCGACATCATCGCGAACGACCTCGACCTCTCGGGCTTCTTCCGCCTCCTCGACCGCAAGAGCTTCCTCGGCAACCTCGCGGCCGAGGGGCTCGCGATCGTGCCCGCCGACTGGTCGAACGTCGGCGCGCAGTGGGTGGTCAAGGCGCAGATGAAGCCGGCCTCGGGGAACCGCGTCTTCCTCGACTTCCGCCTCTACCAGCCGGCCAAGGGGCCCGACGCCGCGCTGAGCAAGGCGCTCGTCGCGGCGAACGCGGGCGAGGTGCGGCGGCGCGTGCACGAGTGGGCGGCGATGGTGGTGAAGTTCATCACCGACCAGGACTCGTTCTTCGGCAGCCGCCTCGCGTTCGGCGGCACCGGCCGGGGCGTGCGCGAGATCTACGCCATGGACTTCGACGGCTACGGCCTCGCGCGGCTGACGAACATGAACTCGATCTCGATGCTGCCGGCGTTCTCGCCGTCGGGCGGGCAGGTCGCGTTCACCTCGTTCGCGCGCGACAACCCCGACCTCTGGATCGTCGGCGCCGGCGGCGGCCGCGCGCGGCGCGTGGCCCACTACCCCGGCCTCAACACCGGCGCGGCGTGGTCGCCCGACGGCTCGCGCCTCGCGGTCACGCTGTCGAAGGACGGCAACGCGGAGATCTACCTCGTGCGGCCGAGCGACGGCGGCATCATCGCGCGGCTCACGAACGACCGCGGCATCGACACCTCGCCCACGTGGTCGCCCGACGGCTCGCAGATCGCGTTCGTCTCCGACCGCCACGGCTCGCCGCAGATCTACGTGATGGGCGCCGCGGGCGGCGGCGCGCGCCGGCTGACGTTCCAGGGCAGCTACAACCAGACCCCGCGCTGGTGCCCGCGCAAGGAGACGCCGCTCATCGCCTTCTCGGGGCGCGACCAGCGCGGCCGCTACGACATCTTCACGGTGGACCCGGGCTCGACGAAGATCGCGCGCGTGACGCAAGGCTTCGGCTCGAACCTCGACCCCGCCTGGGCCCCGAACGGCCGCCGCCTCGCCTTCGTCAACACCGGCAGCAAGGCCGGCATCTGGCTCGTGAACCCCGACGGCACCAACCCCGTCCAGATCTCCAAGACCAGCGCCAGCGGCCTCTCCTGGGGGAAGTAGGGGACACGCAGCCCCCCCGCAACCCGCCGACATCACTTCGCTTATTGACCTGACCGCGCATTTCGCGCAACCGCCCGGAATTACATGGTTTCCGCAACTCGATCGAAATGCGCGCTGTGGTCTAAAACGCTAGCGGCCGCGGCGGGTTAGCTGGGGGCTGCGTGTCCCCCAGCGGAGGACGTCGATGCGGGCGGGGAGCTGGCGCTGGAGGGGCTCGACCTCGAGGCGGGGGTGGCCCATGTGGACGACGAGGTCGAAGCCGTCGAGCTGGCCGTCGGGGCCGCCCTGGGCGGGGCCGGCGGGGTCGCTGCGGTCTTCCCACAGGACGGCGACGTGGTCCCAGCCGCGGCGGGTGAGGAAGTCGCCGGGGGCGCCGTAGCGGATGCGGATGAGGTCACCGGGGCGGACGCCGCGGATGGGGGCGGCGGGGCGGCCGTCCTCGGCGATCTGCACCGGGGCGGCCACCGGGGCGGCGTACTTGCCGAGGTTGGCGACGTTCGTGTGCCACACCCGGGTGTGGCCCATGCGGCGCAGCGCGCCGGTGAGCACGTCGGCGCAGTCGGCGCCGGTGAAGCGCTCGGTCTGGTGGTTGGCGCCGGCGCCGGCGGAGCCGAAGACCTCGGGCACGAGGAAGTACGCCGAGAGGTGGCCGAGGAAGGTGTCGTCGCGCCGCAGCGACACGCGGAAGACGGTCGGGCGGATGCCGTAGGTGTCGACGTCGCTCGCGCCGGGGGTCGCGAGGACACGGCCGCCCGGCAGGCGCACCTCGACGCGGTAGCGCATGGTGCCGAGGCCGCCGTGGACGTCCTCCGCGGCGCGCGGCGGGCGCGCGCTCGCCGGCCGCACGCGCGCGGACGCGGCCTCGGCCCACGGCGCGACGATGGTCTCGAAGTAGGTGATCTCGTCGTAGCCCAGCCACCGGCCGAAGGTGGCCGGCTCGACGGAGACGTTGCTGTGGTACCGGGCGCGCACGCCGTTGCGGGCCGGGCGGCCCTCCTCGCGCCAGGCGTGCGGCTCGACCACGGACCAGCGCACGGCCGCCGCGCCCAGCGCGCTGAACGGCCGGCGGATCGCGACCGGGACGGGGCGGCCGGCGAGGACGAGCGGCGCCACCTCGTCGTCGGCGACCACCACCCGGCGGCCGTCCTCGCGCGCCAGCACCACGACCGCCAGGCGCGGGCCGCCGGCGAGGAGCGCCTCGAGCGGGCCCTCGCGGAACGGGGCGCCGGGCGCCGCCTGGCCGACGACGACGGCGGCCTCGGCGTGGAGCGGCGCCGCCCTGGCGCGGCCCGGCGCGGCGAGCCCCGCGAGGAGGAGCGCGATGAGGGCGCCGCGCCGCACGCCGCGGCTCAGCCGAACGACCCCTCGCCCGAGTGCTCGGGCGGCCCCCGACCCTCGTCGGACTCGAGGAAGGCGAAGACCCGCTCGGGCACCTCGTCGAGCACGAGCGGCCCGCCGCAGCCCGAGCAGCGAAACTGCGCCTCGGCCATGTCGGACATGGTGCTCGGCTGCGACACGTGCAGCAGGCGCTGGTCCTCGATCTCGCACGTCTCGCAGATGTAGGGCGCCCAGAACGAGTCGATGCGGCCGTAGCCGAGCAGGCGCGACACCATCGAGGCCTGCACCACGAACGCCGTCGAGCAGCGCACGAACGTGTAGGCGCTCACGTTGCGCAGCGCCTCGAGGAAGAGGACCCACTTGCGGACGCCGGCGGAGTTGAGGTAGCGCACGGCGCCGAGGTCGAACTCGACCACGCCCGAGAGGCGTTCGGCGAGATCGTCGAACTCGGCCACCTCGGTGAGGTCGCCCTGGAACACCACCTGGGTGCGGTCGGGCAGCGCCACGACCTCCCACAGCGACAGCGCCGCCAGCGCGCGCCGCGACGGCTCGTCGAGCCGCTCGAACTCGATGCCGAAGGAGAGGCCCTCGCCGGAGCGGGGCTCGCCGCGCCACACCACGCGCCCCTCGACGGCGACCTCGCGCCCCTCGAGCGGCCGCGACAGGGTCAGGCGCACGCGCTCGAAGTCGACGGCCTCGTCGCCGGTCTGGTCGAGGACCGCCCGGGCGCCGGTCGGGCTGAGGTTCGTCACGCGCCCGACGAGCGTCCGGGTCACGCCGCCGGCCTCCTGGGCCTCGATGTCGGCGAAGAGCTCGACGGACATGCGGCGGCCCAGGCGCTGCGGCAGCTTGAAGAGGCGCGCGACCTGCTGGTACAGCTCCTCGCCCGGCGCGGGCAGGGCGAGGATGTCGTCGCAGCCGACCGCGGCCACGCGCTGCAGCGCGACCGGCGCGAGCTCCTCGCGCGGCAGCGCGAGCATGACGCGCACCTGGCGCATCGTCTCCTGGCCGCGCACGCGCTCGCACAGGGTGTAGCCGGTCATGTCCGGGAGCTTGGTCTCGATGATGACCAGCTGCGCGCCGCGCTCGTCGAGCTCGGCCAGGATCGCGGCGCCGGTGTCGAAGGCGCGGTGCTCGATGTTGAGCCGGCGGAAGGACGGCGACGCGAGCTGCTCCGCGATGGCCGCGCTCGACGAGGTGATGATGCGTAGCATACCCTTCTCAGGCTCCTGATCAGTGATCGCGTCGGCGGCACCGCCGGGGGTGGGCGCGCAGGCCATGCAGTTTAGCACGACCCCGGCGCCTTGGAGAGCCGGGCCCGCGGGTGCAGTTGACGGGCCGGACGCCCCCGCCTACGCTCCCGGGCACGAGCCTACGACCGACGGAGATGCCGATGCGCGCCCGCACCCTCGCCCTCGTCCTCCTCGGCGCGGTCGCCCTCACCCCGCTCGCGGCCCGGGCGCAGGGCGGCCACGGCGCCGCGGCCGAGTCGACCGGCGACCCGATCATCGACCGCTTCCTCGAGCTGGTGGAGGCCACGCGCCACGACGCCGCCCTCGCCCACATCGACGCCGCCCTCGCCCGGGACCCGTTCCACGTCGCCTACCTCAACCTGAAGGGGCTGCTGCTCTTCACGATGAAGCGGTCCGCCGAGGCCCGGGCGACGCTGCACACGGCCATGGGCCTCGACCCCGGCTACTACTGGAGCTACCAGAACCTCGCGAAGGTGGAGTACGACCCGCGGCGGCCGCAGCGCGCGCTGCAGCTCTTCGACCAGGCGGTCGCGCTCGGCGGCGGCGACGACCTCAAGCTCGCGCGCGCCCTGATGGCGCACCGGCCGGAGCACGAGGCCTGGCAGCGCTCGTCGACCCAGTACTGGAACTCCCGCACCGCCGAGGGCCGCGCGGCCTGGGTGCAGGGCAACCGCGCCCTGGAGCGGCGCGACTTCGACGACGCGCTCGAGAAGCTCAAGCGCTGCCTCGCGCTCGAGCCCGATCACCGCGACGCGCGCCAGCACTACGCCCTCGTGCTCATCAACGAGAAGCACCGGTGGGACGAGGCGATCCGCGTCCTCACCGAGGGGCTCAGGCTCCACCCGTACTACGCCGACTACCACCAGGACCTCGCGCACTGCCACCTGAAGACGGGCAGCCTCGTGCTCGCGCAGCGGCACGCGGCGCTCGCCGCGCGCTACGGCGCCGGGGCCGGGCGGCTGCTGCGCGAGCTGCGGGCGCAGCGCAAGCTCGAGCTGCGCCAGGGCGTGGTGGCCGAGGTGCGCGACGGGGCCGGCTGGGTCAAGGCGCGGGTCGTCGAGGTGCGCCGCGGGCAGGTGAAGGTGCAGTTCCCGCCGGCGCTCGCCCGGCCGGACCGGGTGGTCCCGGCGGCCGACGCGCGGCCGGTCCGCTGGTAGCGACGACGACGCGCAGACCGCGTGCTAGCATCCCAGCCTCGTGAGCGAAGCCTCGTCCATCGTCGGCGCCACCGCGGGTGACCAGGCCCTGCGGCCGTTCGGCGTCGTGCGCCTCGCCGTCCCGGTGCCGTTCACCGAGGCCGGCGGCATCGTCAACGTCTACCTCATCGACGAGCCCGACGGCGGGCTGACCCTGTTCGACGCCGGCATCAGCACCGACGCGTGCCGCGAGGCCCTCCTCGCGGGGTTCGCCGCCGCGGGCCGCCGCATCGAGGAGGTCCGGCGCATCATCATCAGCCACGGCCACCTCGATCACTACGGCGGCGCGCGCTTCATCGCCGAGCGCGCCGGCGCCCGCGTGGTCACGCACCCGCGCGACGCCGGCAAGGTGGTGGCCGACGCGGGGCGGCCGCGGGACCACGCCGCGTACGGGCCGTACTTCGCGCGGCTGGGCGTACCGCTCGACGCGATCTTCGGCATGGCGGCGATCTACCGGGGCCAGCTCAAGCTCGCGGAGCGGGTCGCGGCGGCCGAGCCGCTCGAGGCCGGGACGCGTCTGCAGCTCCGCGGCTTCGAGGCCGAGGTGCTGCACATGCCGGGGCACACGCCCGGCCACATCTGCCTGCACGCGCCCGCCGCGCGCGCCGTCTTCACCGCCGACCACCTCCTCGCGCGCATCTCGCCCAACCCGCTGCTCGAGCTCGGGCCCGGCGGCGAGGACGACAAGTTCCGCGCGCTGTGCGCCTATCTCGACTCGGTGCGCCGCCTGCGCGCGCTCGATCTCGACTGGCTGCTGCCGGGGCACGGGGCGCCGTTCCAGGACCACCGTCCCATCGTCGACCGCCTGCTGCGCTTCTACGACGTGCGCCAGGCCAAGATCACGCGCGCGCTCGCGGCCGCGCCGCGCACGCCGTACGAGCTCGTGCTGGACGTCTTCAACCGCGCCGGCCACGGCGAGCTCTTCCTCATGCTCTCCGAGATCATCGGCAACCTCGAGGTGCTGGAGGAGAGAGGCGCGGTCGCGCGCCTGCCGGGCGAGGTGCCCTACCGCTACCGCGCGCTGACATCATGAAAAGGGACCCTGGGAGGGTCCCTTTGACCTCCCGCGAAGAGTGCTGGCAGGCGAAGCCCGCCAGCACTCACGCGGGTCACGTCAGGAGAAACCGATGCCTGGAACCATTCTCGGACCGCCGCTGCCCAACATCCCGTGGGAGGAGAAGCCGGCCGGCTGCGCCGACGTCGTGTGGCGCCTCGGCCGCAACCCCATCCTCGGCTGGAACCCCATCCCGTGCGCGGCGCGCATCTTCAACAGCGCCGTCCTCCCGTACCAGGGCGGGTTCGTCGGCGTCTTCCGCGCGGACTACCGCAACGGCATGCCGCAGCTGCATCTCGGCCGCAGCCCGGACGGGCTGCGCTGGGTGATCGAGCCGGAGAAGATCGCCTGGACCGACGAGCGCGGCCGGCCCGTCACGAACAGCTACGCCTACGATCCGCGCCTCGTGCGGATCGAGGACACCTACTACATCACCTGGTGCGACGACTTCCCGGGCCCGTCGATCGGCCTGGGGATGACGAAGGACTTCGAGCGCTTCACGAAGCTCGAGACGCCGCTCATGCCGTTCAACCGCAACGGCGTGCTCTTCCCGCGCAAGCTCGACGGCCACTACGTCATGCTCAGCCGGCCGAGCGACAGCGGCCACACGCCCTTCGGCGACATCATCCTCAGCCACAGCCCGGACCTGACCTTCTGGGGCAAGCACCGGCTGGTCATGCGGCGCGGCGGCAGCTGGTGGCAAGGCGTGAAGATCGGCGCCGGCCCGGTGCCGATCGAGACCCGCGCGGGCTGGCTGCTCTTCTATCACGGCGTCTCGGGTCCCTGTAACGGGTTCGTCTACAGCATGGGCGCGGCGCTGCTCGACCGCGACGATCCCAGCCGCGTGCTGTACCGGACGCGCGACTACCTGCTCACGCCCGAGCTGCCGTACGAGACGGTGGGGTTCGTGCCCAACGTCGCCTTCCCCTGCGCCACGCTCACCGACTCGGCCACCGGCCGCATCGCCATCTACTACGGCGCCGCGGACACGTACACGGCGGTGGCGTTCGCGCAGGTCGACGAGCTGCTCGCCTACCTTGCCGCCAACTCCGAGGTGTAGCTCAGCGCTACGCCGCGTCCGCGTCGACCATGGCCGCGCCGCACCCCGGGCAGGGCGGCGGCTCGAGGAAGGGCGGCCCCGGCACCAGCTCGACCACGTCGATGCGACAGGGGGGGCAGTGGTAGGTGACGAAGCACGGCGCCAGCGAGACGCGGTCGCCGATCAGGCCGGCGACGCCCAGGGCGGCGCGCAGCGGCGGCGGGACGCACCGCAGCCACACCTTCACGTCGGCGGGCACGGCGGCGAGCAGCGCGAGGAACGCGGCGATGCCGCCCTCGCCGAGGGTGACCGCCTCGAGGTCGAGCCGCGGCACGAGCGCCGTCGCCTGGGCGAGGCGGCCGAGGTCCCGCCCGCCGTCGAGCAGGCCGTAGACGCGGATGGTCGGACCGGCGGCGGTGGGCGCGATCTCCCAGAACGCGAGGTCGCGCAGGGCGCGGACGCTGCCGCGCCCCTCGGCGGTGAACCGCACGCCGAGGCGGGCGAGCCCCGGCTCGGCCTCGGCGGCCCACACGACGGTGCCGGCCACCGCGACCCGGCGGCCGTCGCCGCGGTGGAAGACGACCGTGAGCTGGTCGCCCTCGACGGGCGCAATGCGCGCGACCAGACCGGCGCCGGTGTCCGACAGGTCGAGCGCGGTGCCCGAGACGTGCGCGGCACCGGCGGGGCAGAGCAGCGCGGGCACGGCGGCCGGCGCGCGGGGCGCCCGGCGGGCGGGAGCGCCGACGAGCGGCGCGAGGGCCGCCGCCAGCGCGGCGTCGGGGTGCGCGAGCGGCACGACGTGGTCGTAGAGCTGCAGGTCGTGCTGCGCGCGGCGCCCGCCGGCGGGGAGCGCCAGCACGAGCTGGCCGCCGCCGAGCTGCGCCCGGATGCGGCGTGCCACCATCGCTTCGAGCGTGGGATCGAGCACGCCGCCGTCGAGGATCACCACGTCGGGGTGCACCTCGGGCATCCAGCGCGGCAGCTCGCTGAGCATCGGCGCGGTCATCACCTGCACGCCGGCGCGGCGGTAGTAGCCCGAGCACAGGCGGTCCCGCAGCTCGGGCACGTCGCTCATCAGGACCTGCAGCGCATGACGACTCACCCCCCACCTCCTCCCCGGCCCCAGCGAGGCCCGGGCCCACATGGGTGAGAGTCCTCGGGGCGCAAGAACCGGTCTCAATTCGCCGGGCCACGCCCGTCGCGCCGGCCCCCGCCGCGCGCTCCCCGCGCGAGCTGATGGGCAACACTCCGGAATCACTGAATCTCGCCGGGGCGGTTACCGGCGTGGCGGCGCCGGGGGCGCCGCGGGCACGGCGAGCGCCTCACCCGCGCGCAGCTTCGTGATCCGGCCCGACGCGCGGGCCGTCACCTCGACCGTGCCCTCGGTGACCGCGACGGTGGTCTCGTCCGGGGTGGGCCGGATGACGGCGAGCTGGGTGCCGACCACACGCACGACCGCCTCCTGGGTCGCGATGACGACCGGCCGCACGCGCGCCTGCGGCCGCAGCGCCAGCTCCAGCCGCCCGCGGTCGAGCTCGACGCGGCTGCGCCGCCGCAGCGTGAACCGCGTGCCGCCGCCGGCCCGCAGCACCGCGGCGTGGCCGAGGGCGAGCGCGACCGGCGCGTCGGCTGGCACCACGTAGTCGCCGGCGACGAGCCGCGCGCCGGCGCCGAGGCGCGCGTCGCCGGCCGCGAGCGACCCGGCCACGATCCAGGCGTCCTGCTCGCGGGACCCGAGCCACGCGACGCCGGCGACGCCCAGCATGACGAGCACCGCGCCGGCGACGACGAGCACGGGCCGCCGCCGCACGTACCACGGCCGCGGTGCCGGGGCCCGCGCCGCCGCGAGGGCGGCCGCGATCGCCGCCGCGCGGCGGACGGCGGGCAGCGGCGGCGGCGGGGCGCCGGCGGCCGGCGCGCCGCGGCGGCGCACCACGCGCCCGCAGCGGCCCGCGAGCCACGGCCCCAGCGGTTCCTCGACGGGGGCGTGCGGCAGATCGGCGAGGATGCGCGCCATCGCCGCCACGTGCAGCTCGTCGAGGGGCCCGGGGTCGCCGGTCAGGCCGAACACGCCGCGCCGCACGACGTCGCAGGTGGCCTCGAGCACGGCCTGCTGCGCGTCGCGGTCACCGGCCGCGGCGCGCGCGATCACCTCGGGCGCGACGGCCGCGTCGTCGCGCTCCGGGTCGTCCAGGTCCGCCATGTCAGCCGCCGGCCTCGCGTCGCCGCACGCCGGCATGGTAGCGCCGCGGCGGCGGAAGGTCACGGCCGGTCGCGCCGCGGGGCCTCGCCCGGCGCGTCGGCGGCGGCGCCGGCGGCGCCCGCCGGCCGCGGGCTGGCGCGACCCCGGGGGTCGGCGACGAGGAGCTCCTCCTGCATGGCGCGTCGCTCCGCGCGCGCGCGCAGCGACGCCATGCCGAAGGCGAGGTCGTCGGCGAGCTGCGCCAGCAGCTTCACCTCGTCCGCGTCGAAGGCGTCAGGCTCCTGCGCGTAGATCGTGAGCGCGCCCGTGACGCGCCCCGCGTCCGCGAGCGGCAGGGCGATCACCGAGGCGTAGCCGCGCGCGAGGGCGGCGGCGCGCCACGGCGCGAACTCCGGGTCGACGCCGGAGTCGCGCAGGATGACGGGCGCGGCCGCGCGGATCGCGCGTCCCGTCGGGCCGCGGCCGCGCTGGGTGTCGGCCCAGGTGACGTTCACCCGCGCGAGATAGCCGTCGTCGGCGCCGGCGTGGGCGACGACCCGCACGGTGCGCGCCGGGTCGTCCTCGGCGAGGCCGACCCAGGCCAGCCGGTAGCCGCCGACCTCGACGATGATCGCGCAGACCTGTGCGAGCAGGCCGGCTTCGTCGGTGGCGCGGACGAGCGCCTCGTTGCACCGGCTGAGCGCGTGCACGGCGCGGGTGAGCCGCTGCTCCTCCAGCCGCGCCCGGCGTTCCTCGTCGAGCAGGACGGCGAGGCGCGCGTTGGCGGCGGCGAGCTCGCGCTCGGCCTGCGTGCGCGCGGTGATGTCGGTGACCATGGCGAGCGTCCCCTCGTAGCGGCCCCCGTCGCCGAAGATCGGGGTGGCGCCCGTGAGGGCCGTGAGCAGCGCGCCGTCGCGGCGCCGCAGCCCGACCTCGGTCCGCTCGCGGACGCCGCGGCGGCTGCGCTCCTCCAGCGCCGGATACGCCGCGCGGGTCTCGTCGGACAGCACCTCCAGGACGGGCCGCCCGACGAGCTCCGCGGGCGCGTAGCCGAGGAGCTCGGCGATGGCGGGGTTCGCGAAGGCGATGCGCGCGGCCGCGTCGATGATGACGATGCCCTCGAGCGCGGTCTCGACGATGCGGCGGTACTGCGTCTCGGCCGAGGCCTTCTCGCGCTCGAGCGCGCGCAGGCGCTGCTCGTGAGCCGCGGCGCGGTCGATGGCGAGCGCGGCCTGGGCCGCGAGCGCGGCCGCGAACGCGAGGTCGCCCGCCGCGGGCCCGTCGCTGCCCTCGCGGTAGTTCCACAGGAGCACGCCGAGGCAGCGGCCCTCGGCCATCAGCGGCGCGACCAGGCAGCCCTCGATGGCCAGCCGCGCGAACCACTCCGGCTCCACGCCACGCGTCTCGGGCAGGGTGAAGTAGCGCGGGCGGCCCGCCGCGACGGCCGCGGCGATGCTGGGCGCGTCGGCGAGGGCGACGACGGCGCCGATCCGATCGCCGCGCCACAGCTCGAGCGCGCCGCGGATGTGCTCGCCATCGGGCTCGACGAGGAAGAGGGAGGCGTCGTCGGCCCCGAGCAGCCCCGCCGTGGACTTGAGCGCCGCCCCCATCACCTCCGACAGCGTCTTGCCCGCGTTGAGGTGGAGCGCCACCGAAGCGAGGGCCTCGCCGCGCGACCGCTCGAGCTGCGCCTCCTCGTGCAGGCGCGTCCGCGCGAGCGCCTGCGCGCACTGCGCGGCGAGCTTCGTGATGGCCGCGCGCGCGCGGGCGTCGAAGCGGCGCGCGGCGGCGAAGACGAGCCACAGCGCCCCGACCGGGGCGCCCTCGGCCGCGAGCGGCAGCACCGCCCAGGCCGCGCCGCCGCGGGTGGCGGGCCGGGCGTGCGCCGGGTCGGCGGCCGCGAGACGCGCGGGGGTGTCGAGCCAGA
>DASXVK010000008.1:0-1531 GCA_036504295.1 Polyangia bacterium | reverse complement strand
TCACGGCGTCCCCGCGTCCGCCGCGGTGGTGATCTGGAACGAGAGCACGCTCGCGCCGTAGCGGTTGTCGTGGGCGATGACCCACACCGTGATCGGGCCCTGGAGGGCAGCGGGCAGCGTGAGGCGGTCGTCGGGCACGCTCGGGAGCGAGCGGATGTACTCGAAGTCGCCGGCCGTCGCGAACCACGAGATGAAGAGCTCCTCGGTCGCGGCCGCGCCGGTGTCGTCGACGTAGCGCTCGATGGCGTCCCGGGCGAGGACGGGGAGCAGCGCGAGCGCCGCGCCCGGCACGGCGGTGACCGTGTCGCCGTCGGCGATGGTGCGCCCGTCGAGGACGACGCCGGTGAGCCCCGGGTTGCGATTGGGCGTCACGCCCGGCGCCGGGTCGCGCAGCCGGATGCGCTTGTACGCGTCGCGCGTGGTGCCGTCCGCGAGCGTGAGGACGAGGTGGAGCATCACGTCCATGCCGCCCGCCCGCAGACAGGCCAGCGTCGCGGCGGCGCCGGCGTCGGCGCAGGCCTGCGGGTCGGCGCCCGGCCCCGCGCGGCAGGCGTCCCACCCCGCGAGCGCCGCGCGCAGGCAGGTGTCGCGCTGCGTGACGATCTGCTTGAGCACCGGCGCCACCAGCGGGAAGGCGGCCGGCAGCCCGTCGAGGAACGGGGCCACGAGCGCGGCCTCGAACGCCGCGGTCGCGCCGCTCGCGGGCAGCGGCACCTCGGGCAGCGCGCAGGCGTACTGGGCGGCGCTGCCGAGCGCGAGGGGGCAGGCGCTGAACGCGAGGCCCGCGGTCTGCTCGGGATGGGCGACCACCGCCGTGACCGTCGTCGCACCGTCGAACGGGATCTCGGGCGCGTCCGCGACCATGGCGAGGACGCGCGGATTCGTGACCAGGCTCTGGGGATCGAAGCCGAGGCCGCAGCCGCCGAACGCGGCGAGCGCGGCCAGGGTGAAGCCGAGGCGCAGCATCAGGTGCCCTCCGGGATGAAGACGATGGTCCAGCGCAGCTGGTACGCGATGGCGACGCCGTCGCGCGTGGCCGGGTGGAAGCGGAGCCGCGCGCCGGTCGCGCGCGCCTCGGCGTCGAACGCGGGCAGCTCGCCCCGGGCGACGTGCACCCGCGTCACCGCCCCGGTCGCGTCGATATCGAGCAGGAGCTCGACGCGGACGACGCGGCCGAGGTCGCGGTGCTGCGGCGGGTAGCTGCCGCGCGCGTCGGCGCGGATGACGGGCGGCTTGACGACGACGCGGCGCGCGGCGGGCGCGCGAGCCTCGCCGGCCGGCGGGGCCGGCGGCGGCGCGCGCCACCCGCGCCGGTCCGCGCGCGGGTCGCCGTAGAGGTTCGACGTCGTGCCGGTCTCGACCTGCACCCCGCCCCCGAGCGCGACGTTGCTGACGATGAGCGGCGCGGGCGCCGGCGGCGCGGGCGCCGGCGGCGCGGCGGGCCGGGGCGCCGGCGCGGCGGGCGGCGGCGGCACCGCCGGGGGCGGCGCGACCGGCGGCGGGGGCGCGAGGGCCGGCCGCGGCCGGGGCC
>DASXVK010000007.1:0-7355 GCA_036504295.1 Polyangia bacterium | reverse complement strand
CGGATGACGAGGCCGAGCACCGGGCTGCCGATGAGGCTGCCGAGGTCGTACAGCGCCGTGAAGATGGCGAGGGCGGCCCCGCGCTCGGCCGGCCGCGCTCGGGACACGACCATGCCGAGGAGGATCGGGAAGGTGTAGCCGTGGCCGAGGCCGCACAGGACGCCGGCCGCGGCCACCGCCGCCGCGCTCCGGCCGGTCGCGAGCAGCCACAGCCCGGCGGCGAGCACGGCGAGCGCGGGGACGAGGGCGCGCTTCGGTCCGATGCGGTCGGGCAGCGACGCCCCCACCAGCCGCAGGCCGACCGCGGCGAGCGAGTAGAGCGTGAAGAAGAGCCCGACCGAGCCGAAGCCGACGGTCATCACGTAGGTCTTGAGGAACGTGAAGTGGGCCGCGACCGCGGTCGAGAAGACCGTGCCGATGAACCAGAGGGGCAGGAGGTCGCGCTGCCGCCCGGCGGCGAGCAGCCCCCGCGGCGGCGCCGCCTCCGCCCCGGGCGCGGGCGGGGCGTCGGCGAGCGGCAGCGTGAGCGCGAGGCCGACCGCGGCGAGCAGCGTCGCCGCCTCGAACACCTGCGCGAAGCCCCAGCGCGCGAGGAGCAGGTCGCCGAGGAGCCCGCCGAGCGACAGGGGCAGCATGCCCGAGATGCCGAAGATCGCGAGGCCCTCGATGCGCCGGGTCGCGGGCACGATGTCGGCGGCGAAGGCGAAGAGCGAGGTGAAGAGCATGGCCTCGGCGAGGCCGTGGATGATGCGCACCGTGTAGAGCCACGACCCCGGCGCGTGGACCGTCAGGTACAGCGCGCAGATGACCGCGTTGAGCACGCCGCCGGCGAGGAAGACGCCCCGCCGCCCGTACACGTCCATCGCCCGCCCGAGCGCGGGTCGCGCGAGGACCGCCGTGAGCCCGGTCGCCCCGTAGATGAGCCCGATCGTGACCTCGTCGGCCCCGATGGACCGCACGAACCCCGGCAGGTGCAGGAAGAGGTTGAACGACAGCGAATGCAGGAAGTACGCCGCGAACGCGAGCAGGAACGGGCGGGTGAGGAGCGGTTCGCGGCGCATGCGGGGGAGGGAGTATAGCCGCGCGGGGCGGGGGGGCGAGGGCGCGGGGCTACGCGCGGCACGCCCATCTCGCTCGAAGTGGACGGCCGCGACCAGTTCGGACGGACATGAGCCGCCATCCCGAATGGAACTGGTGCCATTCGGCCAGTTCACGCGAGATGGATCCGCCCGTCCTTGCGGTTTCCCGCGGCCCTACCGTGTGTTCGAGCGGCGCGCATCGACGCGCTGAGGGCCCGCGGTCCGCCCCGGTCACGTCGCGGACGCCACCTCGGCGCAGAACGCACGCAGCGCCACTTCGCCCGCGGGCAGCTCATCGTAGACCCGCCCGAGGTCGAGCGTCCCGTACGAGTGAGCGATGAGGTTCCTCAGCCCGGCGCAGCCCGCCATCGCGGCCGCGGTGCCGGCAGTGAGGACCTGCTTCTGCGCGAGCACCGCGAAGTGTTCGCGCGCGGTCGCCGGCATCGGCCAGCCGGCATCGCCGATGAGGTGCCCGGCCACGTCGAGCGCGTCCTGGAACGCGAGAAACAGGTTGAAGGCGACCGACTCCTGCGCGTCCTGGTCTGCCAGGAAGGCGGTCTTGGTTGGCGGGAGCTTGCTCCGGATACGCGCGAGCCGGTCGTGAATGGCCGCGAGCTTTTGCTCGACGAGGTGACGCTCAACCATGACGCTTCGCCCGGGCGCGGACCGCCTCGCCGATGCGGCGCATGAAGGGCTCGAGATCCACGTACGCGAGGCCCGCGGCGGCGCGCAGGTCGCGCCAGGCCCCCGGACGCGCCTCGTAGAGGGGACGACCGTGGTTCGCCACCTCGCGCCGCAGGATGACGGAGGTCGTGTCGTCCTCGACCACCAGGTCGATCTCCCGGCGGCAGATCGACGACGCCTCGCCAGCGAGCGCGAGGCGTTCGCGCAGGCTCCAGGACGCGCCAGGCCGTAGCCGCACGTAGAGATCGAGGTCGCTGTCGGGCCGTTCCCGCCCGGTCGCCGTCGAGCCGAACACGGCGGCGACGTCCACCTCGGGCCGGCTGGCGAACAGCCGCCCGAGCGCGCTCTCGACCTCCTGCGTCACGGGATCATTGTACGGCAGCGGCGCGCGGCGACCAACTCTCGCCGTCGTGCCCCCTTCCCCCGCCTCTGGTATGATGCGCGCGTTCGCCGCCCCGCCCGGGCGGTGCCTCGAGGAGACGCCATGATTCGACGCGCCGCGCTGCCACTGTCGGTCCTCATGCTGTGCGCCTGCGACTCTGGCGGCGGCCCCACGCCCGGCGGCTCGGCGCCCGGCGCGAAGCAGCCGCTGCAGCTCGATGGAGGCCAGGTGGAGTACACCGAGACGGACGCCAAGCAGATCATCGAGAACACCGTCGCCGCGATGAAGGACAAGGAGAAGGCCCGCAAGGAGGCCTACTGGGTCGCGACGCTCTCGGGCAAGACCGAGGACTTCGACAAGGTCACCAAGCTCGACCTCGAGTACCGCGCGGTCTTTCGCGACAAGAAGACCTTCGAGAAGCTCAAGTCCCTCAAGGACAGCACGGCGCGGATCAAGGACGACCTCGTCATCCGCCAGGTGCGCCTGCTCTACCTCGCCTTCCTCGAGGGTCAGATCGAGCCGAAGCTCCAGGAGGAGCTCACGAAGAAGTCGAACGAGATCGAGCAGATCTTCCACACCTACCGCGGCAAGATCGACGGCAAGCCCGTCACCTCGAACGACATCCTCGAGATCCTGCAGAAGGAGAAGAGCAGCGCCAAGCGGCAGAAGGCGTGGGAGGCCTCGAAGGGCGTCGGCCCGCTCGTCGCCCCCAAGCTCGTCGAGCTGGCGAAGCTGCGCAACCAGGCGGCGAAGGCGCTCGGCTTCGCCACCTACTACGACCTGCAGCTCGAGCTCAACGAGATCCCCGCCAAGCTCCTCTCGGAGACCATGGACGAGCTGGCGAAGGAGACCGATCCCGCCTGGAAGACCCTCAAGGCCGACGTCGACAAGCGCCTCGCCAAGCGCTGGGGCGTCAAGCCCGACGCCATGCGGCCGTGGCACTACGAGGACCCGTTCTTCCAGGAGGCGCCCCGCGTCGCCGACGTCAACCTCGACAAGTACTTCGCCAAGAAGGACCCGGTCGAGATGGTCCGCGACACCTACAACGACCTCGGCCAGGGCGAGGCCGCCAAGGCCATCATCGACAAGTCGGACCTCAAGGAGAAGCCGGGCAAGATCCAGCACGCCTACTGCGAGGACTTCGATCGCAACGGCGACGTGCGCATCCTCGCGAACGTGCGGCCGAACGCCTACTGGACGGCCACGATGCTGCACGAGATGGGCCACGGCGTGTACTTCAAGGGGTGGCCGCAGGAGCTGACCTGGCTGCTGCGCCAGCCGTCGCACTCGATCACGACCGAGGCCGCGGCCATGTTCTTCGAGGAGTGGGCCACGAACCCCGACTGGCTCGAGAAGTACGCCGGCGTCTCCGACAAGGAGGCGAAGCGCCTGGAGAAGCCGCTCTTCGAGCTGAACCGGCTCAAGAAGCTCTCGTTCATGCGCTGGGGCCTCGTGATGGTCAACTTCGAGCGCGAGTTCTACAAGGACCCGGGCCAGAACCTGAACAAGCTGTGGTGGGACCTCGTCGAGAAGTACCAGGGCGTCAAGCGGCCCGAGGGGCGCGAGGGCGCCGCCGACTGGGCGACCAAGATCCACCTCGTCATGGCGCCGGTCTACTACCAGAACTACGTCATCGCGAACCTCTTCGTCTCGATGATGAAGCACCGCCTGCTCGTCGACGTGCTGCGCAAGACCAACCCCGACGCCCGCGTCTTCGTCGGCCGCGGCGACATCGGCGACCAGTTCCTCGGCGGCATGTTCATGATGGGCGCCAAGTGGCACTGGACCCAGATGATCACGTCGTTCGCGGGCGAGATCCTGACGACCAAGTACTTCGTCGACGAGTGGGTCAACGGCAAGGGCATCTACGGCGACGACGAGAAGAAGACGGAGGGCGGCGCGAAGCCCGCCGCGGCCGGCGCCAAGGCCGACGCCGCCGCGCCGAAGGCGCCCGCCAAGAAGTAGCCCCCTCGACCGCCCCGATGCGCACCGCCGTTCGCCTGCTCCTCACCGGCCTGATGCTCGGCGCCGGGTGCGGGCCGCGGCCCGCGCCGCCGCCGCGGCCGCCGGCGAGCCGGCCGGCGCGCGCCCCCGCCTCGGCGCCGGCGAGCGCGCCGGCGACGCAGCCCGCGATCGCGGTGTGGCCGCGCGAGCGCTGCGGCGGCCTGGGGCCGGTCCCGGCCGGTGCGGCGGCGGCCGCGGCGCCGCTCGACGCGGCGGAGCGCGCCGCGCTCGGGCGCGCGGGCCGGATCCTCGACGTGGCCCGCACCCCGGTGGTCGTGGTCGGGCGCGGGGAGCGGCTCGAGCTGCACCCGCGGACCGCGCCGGCCAACGGCCGCAAGAACGGCCGCCGCAACGGCGCGGCCGACGACGCGCCCCTCCCGCCGCCGCCGCCGGTCGCCTGCGACCTCCTCGGCGAGGCGGATCTGCTGCCGGAGCGCGGCTGCGAGCGGGTCTGGGTGTGCCGCGGCCTCGAGGCGTACGCGCTCGTCGTCGCCGCGGCCGGGCGGCCGGCGCTCGCGGTGGGCGAGCCGCTGCGGCTCGGCGCCGCCCGGGCGCTGCTGCTGCCCGCCCACGAGGCCGGCGAGCAGATCGTGTGGCGCGCGACGGAGCACGGCCGCGACGCGGAGCACGCGATGACGCGGGAGGCGATCCTGCGGCCCCACCAGGGGCGCCTGCGCCAGGTCTTCGCCCGGCTGCTCGCGTCCACCGTCGCCGCCGACGAGGCGCCGGCCGCGCCCGCGTCGAGCGCGGCGTCGCAGCCGCAGGGCGACGCGGCCTGCGCCGCCACGCCCCGGCTCGTCACCTGCGGCGCGGCGCGGTTCGCCTGGGACCCGGCGCGCTTCGCCTACCGGCCCGTCGCCGGCCCCGGCCGCCGGCCGTACCAGGCCAAGGAGCGGGTCACCGCGCTCGATCCGGTGCACGCCATGTACGCCGCGCTGCGCGCCGGCGACGCGGTCGGCCTCGCCTTCGAGCGCCGCGGCACCTCCTGCGTCGAGGCGCAGCACCGCTTCGAGCTCTTCTCCGGGTGGCCGAAGGCGCCCGGCCCGCGCGGCGCGGCGGCCGAGGTGGCCCGGGTCGTGGCGGAGCGCGGCCGCGTGCGCTTCGAGCTCCTGCCCTTCGGCGAGGACGCGCCGGTCGACGTCGCCGAGGACTACGCGTACGGCCGCGAGCTCACGTTCCTCGACACGCTCGGGCGCTTCCTGAGCCCCGAGCCCGCCGGCCCGCCCAAGGGGCGCGAGGGCTTCCGCTGCGGCGAGGGCTTCGGCCAGCCCATCGCCGACGTCGCGCTCGGGGCGACGCTCGAGTCCGTCGAGAAGCGCGAGAAGCGGCGCGAGCGTGGCTACAAGAAGCGCTGCGCCGCGACGAAGGCCGCCGGCGCGGCGCCGCGCGTACGGCTGCGCTGCGACTCCCGGGACCGGGTCACGCGCATCTATGACTTCGTGGGCGGCGTCCTCGTGGCCGTCGCCGAGCAGTACGGGAGCGACGTGGGCGAGCGGCGGATGGAGCGCGCCGAGGAGCGCTGGGGGGAGCGGTTCGGGGCGCCCGTCCGCGTCACGGCCCCGGCCCCGGCGGGCTCGGAGCTGCGCTGGGCCTACCGCGGCGCCGTGCTCAGCGCCGCCCGTCTCGCCGACGGCGGCACCCTGTTCCTGCACCGCCGCGCTCACGCGCCCTTCGCCCTCGAGGGCGCGGCCGCGTCCGCGCCGGCGCGGCGATGAACCCCGAGGTGCGCGTCGGGGCTCAACTCGGGGGGCTCTGCCCGCCCCCCCTCGACGGGCCAAGCCTCCGGAGGCGAGCCGGAGGCGAGCCTCGTCGTAGATCGAGCCTCCCTCCCACCGCGCGCTGCCCGCGCGACCAGGCGTTCGTGCCGTGATCTACCGCGTCGGCACCTCGGGCTGGCACTACCCGCACTGGCGCGGCCCGTTCTACCCGCCCGACCTGCCGGTCGCGCAGCTGCTGGCCTTCTACGCCGCCCGCTTCGACACCGTCGAGGTGAACAACTTCTTCTACCGCCTGCCCACGCTCAAGGCGGTCGACGCCTGGCGCGACGGCACGCCCCCCGGGTTCCTCTTCGCCATCAAGGGCAGCCGCTTCCTCACGCACATGAAGAAGCTCAAGGACCCGGCCGAGGGGCTCGGCCGCATGCTCCCCGTGTGCGAGGAGCTCGGCCAGAAGCTCGGGCCCATCCTGTTCCAGCTGCCGCCGCGGTGGGGCAAGGACGCCGGGCGGCTCGACGAGTTCCTCGCCGCGCTCCCGCGCACCCACCGCTACGCCTTCGAGCTGCGCGACCCCTCGTGGCACGCGTCGGACGTGCTGGCGGTGCTGCGCCGCCACGCCGCCGCGTTCTGCCAGTGGGAGCTCGCCGGGGTCCAGTCGCCGCTCGAGATCACGGCCGACATCGCCTACGTCCGGCTGCACGGGCCGGGCGGGCCGTACCAGGGCAGCTACTCGCGGGGGCGCCTCGCGACGTGGGCGAAGCGCATCCGCGCCTGGGAGCGGGAGCTGCGGGGCATATATATCTACTTCGATAACGACCAGGCGGGGTACGCCGCGCACGACGCGCAGGCGCTCCGGCGGATGCTCGCGGGCTGAGCCATGGCCCGCGCCCTTCGCCAGCTCGCGGCCGCGCTGCGGCGTTATGCGCTCGGCCTCCCCGGTGCGTACGAGGAGTTTCCGTGGGGGGAGCCGGTGTTCAAGGTGCGCGGGAAGATCTTCCTCTTCCTCGGCACCGAGCCCGGCGAGGTGAGCGTCACGGTGAAGCTGCCGCGGTCGAGCGGCGGGGCGCTGATGCTGCCGTACGTCGAGCCGACCGGCTACGGGCTGTTCCGCAGCGGCTGGGTGTCGGCGACGATCACGCGCGACACGGCGGCGCCGCTCGCGCTGCTGCTCGAGTGGATCGACGAGAGCTACGCGGCGGTGGCGCCGAAGGGCCGGCGCGGCGCGCCGCGCTTGTCCCGGCAGCGGCGATCAGGCGATGATGGGCGCGGGAGCCGGTGATGCCGTCCTGCGAGCGGTGTGGGCAGAGCCATCCGGGGGACTGCGCCTGCCCGGGGGACGGGGCGGCGGCCGCGCGCCCCGCGTCGCTCGCCGGCGTCGTCCTGGATGAGCGCTATCTGCTCGAGGAGCGGATCGGCGCGGGGGGCCTGGGCGAGATCTACCGCGCGAAGCACGTGCGCATGGAGCGGACCTTCGCGGTCAAGCTGCTCCCG
>DASXVK010000006.1:0-11037 GCA_036504295.1 Polyangia bacterium | reverse complement strand
GAAGTACCCAACCGGAGTTCCCGTCACGAAAGCCGAGATGGATTCCCTCGCGTTGCATCCACATGCCTTCCACGGGGAATGGAACTACGAGCTTCGCCCCCGTCGGAGTTGATCACGTAAATCGGATCGGGCTCCTTATCTCCGGGGTGCGCGACCGACAGCGCAGGGAGCGAGTCGTGCGGCTGTACCGCGGCGAAGCGTGGCGCTCTCGCAGGGGGCAGGCCCATCAGTGCCTGGCCCGCGGCGCCGCGGTTCGCCCGCGCCGCGCCCGCCCCGCCCCATCGCCGTTGTCGACTGTAATCCACGTGTGTGCGCCGACCCATGCGGGCGGCGCCTCCGATTCGGCCGTGATAGCGCAGCAGCAGGGAGACGAACGATGAGTCGCATGATCCACGTCGGAAGGATCCTCGCGTTGACGAGCCTGCTCGTGACCGCGGGCGCGCAGGCGCAGATCGGCAACGTCCTCACGGCGAAGACGATCCCGCAGGCGACCGTGGATCTCATCGATCCCGAGTCGGGGACCTCGACCGGCAACTCGACCACCGACGTGAAGGTCGCGGTCGGCGACATCATCCAGTTCCGGTTCGTCTATCTCCCGACGATCTATCACGAGACCAACGGGGCGCAGGGGTACCTGACCGAGTACATCCCCCCGAACACCCAGGTCGTGGGGGTGCGGCTCATCGACAAGGACGGCGTCACCGTGACGCCGCGCTGGCCTGGCATCGCCAGTGACGACTGCGGCTCGAGCTGTGCCGCGACCAGCGTGGACTGCGGCACTGGCGCGACCCCGGGCACGTGCCCCGTGTCGCGGGGCTCCATCGCCCAGGTCTACGGCGACACCGGCATCTTCTACTCGACCAGCGCGCTCACCGCCCGCAGCCCCGCGAACCAGTTCGTGCTGTTCGGCAACGGCCTGCCGGCGGGCGGCATGTCCCCCACCAACGTCCCCGGCCAGAACCAGATCGGCGACCTCGCCGGCGCCGGGACCAGCGGGCCGTACTACTCGCACAACCTCTGGGACTTCTACCAGGTCCACGCGTTCGGCGACGGCGGGACCTACGACGTGTGCGGCGGCAAGGGCGCGACCCCGTTCCTCTACGGCTCGCCCGTCGCCGGCTCGATGACCCACTACCCCTACCAGGCCACCTGGGTCGCGAACGACATCCGTTTCAACGCCGACCCCGGCCCCTGGAACCGCATCCTCTACCCCGACTCCCTTATCGGCACCGGGACGTCCCCGGGCGCCGGCGGGCTCACCCGCACCGTCCAGTACGTGGACCTCGCCAACGCGTCGCTCTGGGACGTGACCCCCGCGCACCCGCTCCCCGCCGGGACCAACGCGGTCCGCATCGCCAGCGGTGAGACGCGCGCCGGCGAGCCGATGTGGGCGGAGATCGCCCTCAAGGTCCTGGCCCTGCCCCTCGACGGCTCCATCGCGAGCGGTGGCTCCGGCAAGGACCTCGACTGCGCCGAGGCCTTCGGCAGCGGCAGCGCCGGCGGGCCGAGCAGCGTCAAGGGCGACAACCCCTGGCCGTACTACCTCGGCGCGCCCGCCTGCGTGTACCTCAACCTGCTGTTCGATCTGACCGGCTACCGGCCGCTCGCGACCGTCGGCGTGACGAACCCGTACACGATCCACGGCAAGAACCTCTCCATCAACACGCAGACGGGCGTGGTCGTGCGCCTCCAGTACAGCTTCATCGACGCCGGCGACCCGGTGTCGACGACGGGCGGCGCCAGCGCCCCGTTCACGTGCGGCGCGTTCACGTGTATCGAGTGGCACCCCGGCGCCACCCCCGGCACGCTGCTCCCGTCGGAGGAGTACACCTACACGGCCAACTTCGTGACGAGCGGCGGCGGCCACCTCACGAACGTCAAGACGGCCATCTACATGTCGAACACCGTGCCCGCGCCCGGCTTCGCGGTGCGCGGCGTGACGGTGGTCTCCCCGGCGCCGGTGCTCAAGGTGGCGATGACCGAGCCGGCGGCGGTCACGCCGACCGGCGGGACGACGGTCTCGACCACGCTCACCGGCCAGATCTGCAACCCGGGCGGCACGGCCAGCGCCCCGTACCAGAGCCTCAAGCTCGTGCTGCCGAGCACCTGGCGCGTCGTGTCGGGCGCCTGCCCGGGCACGGGGAACAACTTCGCCTGCTTCGGCACGAACCAGAGCGCGAGCTGCAGCAGCACGGGCACCAACCCGCCGGTGTGCAACATCAGCCCGACGGTCGCCCCCGACACGTGCGTCAACTTCAGCATCCACGTGAACGTCCCCACCGGGACCGTGACCGGCCTCTACCCGCTCGACGTCGAGGCGCTGACGAGCGGGCCGCAGTACAGCTACTTCGCCAAGATCGTGACCGTGCCGGTCGGCAAGCCGCGCGCCGCGCCGCCGGTGATCGACTGCCCCATCGCGTCGAGCGTGGGCGTCATCTCGGGCTCGACCACCGCCCCCGACGGCGCGATCATCAAGGTCTACTTCAACGGCATCATCCGGGCCATCACCACGGCCGCGGGCGGCCGCTGGACGGTCCGCTACGTCGATCCGTGGCCGACGGGCTTCCACGCCTTCGGCCCGCTCTATGGCGGCCTCGAGATCCGCGCGACGGCCGAGTATGGCGCCGGCACCGCCAACGAGCTCCTCCAGAGCCCGCTGAGCGCAGCCGGCACCTGCACCGTGGTCAAGCCGACGCGGGCGTGCTCGGACGGCGTCGACAACGACGGCGACGGCCTCACCGACTACCCGGCCGACCCGGGCTGCGACTCGCCCCTCGACGACGACGAGAGCAACGGGCCGCCGACGACCCGGCCGTGCGTCCCGGGCGCGTACCCCGCGTGCTTCGACGGCTGCGACAACGACGCCGACAGCACGATCGACTGGTCCTACACCGTGAACCCGGTCGCCCACACGATCAGCTACACCGGCGACACCGGCTGCCACTCCGCCAACGACAACAGCGAGCTCGCCGAGCCGGGCCCGGCGCTCTCGGATCCGGCCAACCCGCGCCTCCTGCTGGTGTTCGACACGTCGGGGTCGATGAACTGGACCACCTGCGCCGACAAGTTCACGGGCGGCGACGGCTCGGCGGAGTGCCCCGGGCAGGACATGCCCTGCTCGACCTGCACCTCGACGTTCGACGGCTGCGGCGACGGCCAGAAGAACGACAGCCGCCTCTACAAGGTCAAGCGCGGCGTGTGGGACGCGGTCGCCGCCTTCGGCGAGGTCCAGTGGGGCCTCATGCGCTTCTACCAGCGGCCGCGCGCGTTCAGCTGGGTTGGAGGGAACAACCAGTGCCCCGGCAGCAACGCGAGCCTCGGCTCGGGCGGCTGGGAGGGCGCCTACGGCTTCGGGCCCACCGACAACCAGGTGTGCTTCTGGCCGTTCAACACCGGCGAGGTCATCGTCGGCTTCAGCCCCGAGAACACCTACGACCTGCTCGCGTGGATGGACAACAGCTCCAACTGGCCGGGCGCCCAGCCCGTGCCCGCGGGCGCCGACTTCGAGCTGCGCGGCACCGGCTCGACCCCGCTCGCCGGCAGCCTCCAGTCCGCGCTCACGTACCTCAACATCGTGCGCGCCACCGACACGAAGGCGGCCTGCCGCCCTTACCGCGTCATCGTCGTCACCGACGGCAAGGAGAGCTGCGGCGGCGACCCGGTCGCGGCCGCGGGGGCGCTCTACAACAACGCCGGCTACTCGTACCCCGTGCACGTCATCGGCTTCGCCACGAGCGACAGCACGATCGTGACGCAGCTCAACCTCATCGCCCGGGCCGGACAGGGCAACCCGACGGCGCAGGCGATCCTGGCCGGCGACTCGGCCACCCTCTCCACCGCCATCGCGCAGATCATCTCCTCGAGCATCGTCCGCGAGCAGTGCAACGGTGTCGATGACAACTGCAACGGGCAGACCGACGAGGGCTTCCCGGTCGGCCAGGCGTGCGACAACGGCCTGCTCGGCGAGTGCCGCAGCACCGGCCACTACGTGTGCTCGAGCGACCACCTCGGCGTCACCTGCAACTACGACGTGCACGTGGGCGCGGCGCCGACCGGCGAGATCTGCAACGGCAAGGACGATGACTGCGACGGCCAGACCGACGAGGGCCTGCTGTGCGGCATCGAGGTGTGCAACGGCATCGACGACGACTCCGACGGCAACACCGACGAGCCGTGGAAGGTCTTCGCCTGCGCCTCCCCGGGGCAGGCCGGCTGCACGTGCCCGGGCGGCGTCGCCTGCACCGCCGCGAACTACCACCAGTGCTGGTGCCCGCCGCCCTGCGGCATCGACGAGGGCGAGTGCAAGCCGGGCGTGACGACCTGCGTCGGCGGCAAGCTCCAGTGCGACCTCAGCGGCCCGGGGCAGCACCTGCCGGTCGCCGAGCTCTGCAACTGCAAGGACGACAACTGCAACGGCGCCACCGACGACGTCTCGCAGGATTGCTACACCGGCCCGGCCGCGACGCGCCACGTGGGCCGCTGCCAGGACGGCATGCAGCGCTGCGTGAACACCTTCTCCAGCACCACCCCGCCGGCCTGCCTCACGGCCGTCTGGGGGAGCTGCGACGGCCAGGTGCTTCCCGACACGCACGAGAGCTGCAACGGCATCGACGACGACTGCAACGGCTACACCGACGAGGATCCGGCCGATCACTCGAAGCCGTTGACGCAGACCTTCTACACCGGTCCCGTCGGGACCGAGAACGTCGGGCTGTGCCACGCGGGCAAGCAGACCTGCGTGGGCGGCACCTGGGTCATCGCCAACCAGAGCACCGATGCCGAGGTCAGGCCGGTCCCGGAGGTCTGCAACGGCCTCGACGATGACTGCGACGGCAAGACCGATGAGGACGCGGCCGGCAACCCGATGGCGCAGCCCTGCTACCCGGCCGGCCTCGCCGGCTGCCCCGGCGGCGTCTGCAAGGGCCAGTGCCGCATGGGCACGCAGACCTGCACCGGCGGGAGCTGGTCGACCTGCGTCGGCTACGTCGGCCCGGTGCCCGAGACCTGCAACGGCCTCGACGACGACTGCGACGGTTTCGTCGACGAGGATCCGACCGACTCGTCGAAGCTTCTGACCCAGACGTTCTACACCGGCGCGGGCGGCACCAGCGGCGTCGGCACCTGCCACGACGGCACGCGCACCTGCCAGGGCGGTGTCTGGGCCGTCACGACGCCCGAGAAGACCCCGACGCCGGAGACCTGCAACAACCTCGACGACGACTGCGACGGCACCGTCGACGGCATCACCCAGCGCTGCTGGGACCCGAGCCCGGTGGGCACCGGGTGCGACGTGGCCACGGGGCTGTGCAAGGGCACGTGCAACTTCGGCACGCAGGTCTGCACCGCGGGCAGCTTCGGCGCTTGCCTGAACCAGCGCCGGCCGACCGCCGAGGTGTGCAACGGCCTCGACGACGACTGCAACGGTCAGGTCGACGAGGCTGCGACCCCGACGGGGCACCTGCAGAAGGACTACTACACCGGCACCGGCGGCTGCACGTTCAGCGGCGGCGCCTGGACCTGCGTGGGCGAGTGCAAGGCCGGCCGGCAGGACTGCAGCGGCGGCACCTGGACGGTGCTCACCGCGCAGGTCACGCCCAAACCCGAGATCTGCGACGGCAAGGACAACGACTGCAACGGCCTGACGGACGACGACCCGTCCGGCGCCACCATGACCCGCGCGTGCTACCCGGGCGGCATGCTGGGCTGCGACACGACCACGTGGGCGTGCCAGGGCCAGTGCAGCCTGGGGAGCCAGACCTGCGTCGGCAGCGGCGCCAACCCGTGGGGCGCCTGCACCGGCTACGTCGGGCCGACCGCCGAGGTGTGCAACGGGCTCGACGACGACTGCAACGGCCAGGTCGACGACGGGATCGCCGCGCGCACCGACTACTACCCGGGCCCGGCCGCGACCCGCCACGTCGGCGAGTGCAAGGACGGCTGGCAGACCTGCCAGCTCGGCGTCTGGACGCCGGACCCGACCCACCCGGCCGTCCTGCCGACGGCGGAGGACTGCAACGGCAAGGACGATGACTGCAACGGCCAGACCGACGACGGCCTCGCGAACGTCCGCTGCTGGGACCCGGTCTCGCCGGCCGGCACCGGCTGCGACAACGCGACCGGCGTCTGCGTGGGCGTCTGCTCGTTCGGCCGGAAGTCGTGCGACCTGACGACGGCCCCGCACCAGTGGACCGCGTGCGGCAGCCAGGTGCGGCCGTCCCCCGAGGTGTGCAACGGCCTCGACGACGACTGCGACGGCGCCGTTGACGAGGACGATGCCGGCAACCCGCTGAGCCAGCCCTACTACAGCGGCCCCGCGGGCACCAACGGCGTCGGCGAGTGCCACGCCGGCGTCGAGGTGTGCTCGCCGCCCGGCAACTGGACCGTCACCTCGCCCGAGGTCGTGCCGCAGCAGGAGCTCTGCGACAACAAGGACAACGACTGCGACGGCACGACGGACGACAACGTCCAGCCGCAGCTCTGCTTCACCGGCGACCACGGCTGCTCGCTCGCCACGGGCGTGTGCCAGGGCGCGTGCTCGTTCGGCCAGAGCTCCTGCCTGCACGACCAGACCGGCGCCTACTGGGGCGCCTGCGACGGCGAGATCGTCCCGACCGCCGAGGTGTGCAACGGCCTCGACGACGACTGCGACGGCACCGTCGACGAGAACGCCACCGACGACGGCCCGCTGACCCGGCCCTTCTACACCGGGCCCGCGAGCACCCGCAACGTGGGCGCCTGCCACGACGGGACCGAGACCTGCACGGTCGGCGTGTGGGGGCTCACGGCGCCGCAGGCCCTGCCCTCCCCCGAGGTGTGCAACAACATCGACGACGATTGCAACGGCATGACGGACGACGGCCTGACCGCCGACCGCTGCTACGACGGGACGTCGGGCTGCGACTCGGCCACGGGGCTGTGCGTGGGCGTGTGCCGCTTCGGCCACCACGCCTGCACCGCCGGCGTCTGGGGCGCCTGCGAGGGCCAGATCATGCCCACCGACGAGGTGTGCGACGGCCTCGACAACGACTGCAACGGCCAGGTCGACGACCCGCCGCCGGGGACCGAGCTCGCCGGCGTGGGCCTCGCCTGCACCACCCCCGGCGGCTGCACCGGCCTCACCGTGTGCGACTCGAACCGCCGCGACGTCGTCTGCCACCCCACGAGCGGCGGCGGCGTCGAGATGTGCAACGGCGTCGACGACGACTGCGACGGCCTCGTCGACGAGGCCCCGGGGCCGACCGATCCGCCGCTGTGCGACGCGCAGGGCCGCTGCGCCGGCCCGACCTACACCTGCGTCCCCGACCCGCTCCCGCCCGGCATCGATCACGTGTGCGCGAACGGCCACTACGAGTGCGTCGACGGCGCCATCTCCTGCATCGGCGCGGTCTACCCCGAGCCGGAGATCTGTGACGGCATCGACAACAACTGCGACGGCCAGACCGACGAGGGCGACCTCTGCGATCCGGGCAGCGTCTGCTACAAGGGCGAGTGCGTCCTGCCCTGCAAGAGCGACGAGTTCCCCTGCCCCGGCGGCCGCGTGTGCCTCGACGGCCAGGACCTCAACGCCCGCGTGACGTGCGCCAGCCCGGGCACCGATGCCTGCTTCTGCGTCTCGTCGCTGTGCGCCGACCTGCAGTGCGATCCGGGCTGGCTCTGCAAGGAGTCGGACGGGCAGTGCCACGACCTGTGCGCGAACATCACGTGCAACCCGCCGCAGGAGTGCCGCGCCGGCGTGTGCGTCGACTGCACGACCATCGGCTGCCCCGACGGCAAGCTCTGCGCCGGCGGCGCCTGCGTCGACAACCCGTGCGCCGACAAGCAGTGTCCCACGGGCACCTACTGCAGCGCGGGCGAGTGCGTCTCGACCTGCGACTTCATCACCTGCCCGTCGGGCCAGGTGTGCCAGGGCGGCGAGTGCGTCTCGAACGCCTGCGCCACCGTCGCCTGCGGCTTCGGCAAGTTCTGCGACCCGACGACGGGCACCTGCGTGAGCGACCCGTGCAGCACGATCAACTGCGGCTCGGGCTCGCTGTGCTCGAAGCAGACCGGCCAGTGCATGCCGGACCCGTGCCTGCTCACCACCTGCGACAACTGCGCGACGTGCAAGGCCGATCCCTACTACATGACGGCCACGTGCGAGTGGCGCACCGAGTGCTCCACCATGACCATCTACGCGAGCGGCGGCTGCGCCGTCGGCGGCCAGTCGTCCGGCGGCGCCGGCCTGTGGCTGCTCGGTCTCATCCCGCTCGCCGGCCTGCTGCTGCGGCGGCGGCGTGCCGGCGCGCGGCGCGCCCTCGGCCTCGGGCTGGGCGCGCTGGTCGTGGCGGCCCTCGCCCTGGCGGCGGGCGGCTGCGACATCCGGCCCTACACGCTCGTCAACCGCGACGCCGCCACCATCTGGCTCGACGGCGGTCCCGACAACCTCGACGTGGGGCCGAACCCGGACGCCATCGGCCAGTCGGACCGCACCGGCGGCGGCGACGCGCTCGACGGGCCGCCGTGCATCCCCAGCCCGGAGGTGTGCGACGGCGTGGACAACGACTGCAACGGCACCACGGATGACGTCGACCCGGCGAAGCTCCAGGGCGACCCGAACAACTGCGGCCAGTGCGGGGTGAAGTGCGTGCTGCCCCACACGAACGGCAGCTGCGTCGCCGGCCAGTGCGTCTTCGTGTGCAACACCGGCTGGGTCGACACCGACAACGACCTGGGCGCGGGGCTCGCCACCTCGAACGGCTGCGAGTGCCTCAAGACCAACGGCGGCGTCGAGGCCTGCGACGGCCGCGACAACGACTGCAACGGCCTGACCGACGACGGCGTGCTGCCCGAGGTGGGCGACACGTGCTACCCGGCGCAGGGCTGTCCCGGCGGCGTCTGCTACGGCGAGTGCCACGCCGGCGTGAAGCAGTGCCAGGGCGGCGAGATCGTCTGCGTCGGCGCCCAGGGCCCCACGCCCGAGGTGTGCGACGGCAAGGACAACGACTGCAACGGCCAGACCGATGACGGCGTGATGGTGCAGCTCTGCTACGGCGCGGCCACCGGCTGCGACCTGTCGACCGGCACGTGCCAGGGCGTCTGCAAGATGGGTACGCAGGCCTGCCTCGGCGCGAGCGGCTGGGGCTCGTGCCAAGGCGAGATCGGGCCGCAGCCGGAGACGTGCAACGGCCTCGACGACAACTGCGATGGTCAGATCGACAACGGCCTCGGCGCGGGCCAGGGCGTCGGCGTGCCGTGCTTCCCGGACCAGGGGTGCGAGGGCGGCGTCTGCAAGGGCGAGTGCGCGGCCGGGACGCAGGTGTGCCAGACCGGCCTGCTCACCTGCATCGGCGCCAAGGGCCCGACGCCCGAGGTGTGCGACGGCAAGGACAACGACTGCAACGGGACCACCGACGACGGCCTGCCGCCGAAGCCCTGCTACTCCCACGCGACCGGCTGCAACACGCAGACGGGCGTGTGTACCGGCATCTGCAAGCTCGGCCGCATCTCGTGCCAGGGCGCGACCGGCTGGAGCACGTGCCAGGGCGACGTCGGCCCGCAGGCGGAGACCTGCAACGGCCTCGACGACGACTGCGACGGGACCCCCGACAACGGGGTCGCCATGCCCGAGGTGAACGACGCGTGCTACCCGTACGCCGACGGCTGCCCGGCGGACACGACGCGGCCCTGCCTCGGCCAGTGCCAGCGCGGGCACAAGGTGTGCGACGGCGGCCACATCAGCTGCGTCGGCGCCAAGGGCCCGAGCCTCGAGGTGTGCGACGGCATCGACAACAACTGCGACGGCAACACCGACGAGGGCCAGCTGCCGCGCGCCTGCTTCACGCTCGGCGACGGGTGCGACCCGGCGACCGGCCACTGCAAGGGCACGTGCAAGCTCGGCACGACCACGTGCACGAACGGCGGCTGGACCGGCGCCTGCGTCGGCCAGGTCGGCCCCTCACCCGAGGTGTGCGACGGGCTCGACAACGACTGCAACGGCCTGGTCGACGACCCGCCGAGCGGCGGGCACCTCCCCGGCGTGGGCGACGCGTGCTACCCGTTCGGTCAGGGCTGCACGATCACGGCCGGGATCCCGACGTGCGTGGGCGAGTGCGCGGCCGGCACGCAGGTCTGCCAGAACGGCGGCTTCGCCTGCACCAACGCCAAGGGCCCCTCACCCGAGCAGTGCGACAACAAGGACAACGATTGCAACGGGGTGGTCGACGACAACATCCCGAGCCGCGCCTGCTACCCGCACGCCACCGGCTGCAACCTCGTGACCCACGAGTGCCAGGGCCGCTGCCGCATGGGCGTGCAGGCCTGCGCCGCCGGCAACTGGACCACGTGTAGCGGGGACGTGGGGCCGCTCCTCGATGCCAGCAACAACCCCATCGAGATCTGCAACGGCGTCGATGACAACTGCGATGGTCAGATCGACGAGGCGCCGCTCGCGGACGAGGGCGACCCCTGCTACCCCGACGAGGGCTGCAGCCTGGTCGGCGGGACCATGGTGTGCCGCGGCCAGTGCCGGGCCGGCGCGACGAAGTGCGTGACCCACGAGCTCACCTGCGACGGGGCCGTCGGCCCCGGGCCCGAGGCCTGTGACGGCGTCGACAACGACTGCAACGGCGTCACCGATGACATCGCCGCCCGGCCCTGCTGGAGCGGCACGAGCGCCCAGTGCAACCTCGCGACCGGCACCTGTAACGGCATCTGCCGCATCGGCTACGAGTCCTGCGAGGGCGGCGCGACCCCGATGGTCGTGTGTCAGGGGCAGGTCCTCCCCGGGACGGAGACCTGCAACGGGCTCGACGACAACTGCGACGGGATCGTCGACAACGGCACCATGGCGGGCGTCGGCGTCGCCTGCTACCCGTACACGATCGGCTGCCCCGACGGGCAGGCGTGCGTCGGTGAGTGCCAGCGCGGCACGACGTCGTGCACCGCCGGCAAGGTGCAGTGCGACAACGCGCACGGCCCGACGGCCGAGACGTGCGACACGAAGGACAACGACTGCAACGGCGTCGTCGACGACATCCCGCCGCGGCCGTGCTACCCGGG
>DASXVK010000005.1:0-55905 GCA_036504295.1 Polyangia bacterium | reverse complement strand
CCGTCCACCGCGGCTGGGCGGGCGACGACGAGGTGGCCGTCTCGCTGGTCCACGCGCAGCTCGGGCGCTTCGTCTACCCCGTGCACCGCCTCGACCGCGGCGCGAGCGGCGCGCTGGCGCTGGCGCTCACCGCCGCCGCGGCCCGCGCGCTGCACGAGGCGATCGAGGCCGGCCGCGTCGAGAAGCGCTACCTCGCGCTGGTCCGCGGGGTCACCCCCGAGAGCGGCGTGATCGACCACCCGATCCCGCGGCGCGAGGGCGGCCCGCGCGTCCCCGCGGTGACCGAGTACCGGCGGCTCGCGACCTTCGAGCGCTACTCTCTCGTCGAGGCGACGACGCACACCGGCCGCCTGCACCAGGTCCGCCGCCACCTCAAGCACATCAGCCACCCGCTCATCGGCGACGCGAACTACGGCAAGAGCGAGCACACCCGGGCGCTGCGCGAGCGGTTCGGCCTCGCCCGTCTCGCCCTGCACGCGGTCGCCCTCGCCTTCGCCCACCCCGCGACGGGCGCGCCCCTCGCCCTCACCGCCCCGGTGCCCCCCGACCTCGCCGGCCCGCTCGCGGCGATGGGGCTGTGGCCATAGCTCAGCGCCCCGCGAGCGCCGCCCCGTGCTCCCGCTCGAAGGTCATGCGCCTGAGCGCGGTGATGCCGAAGAGCCGCTCGAGCCGGCGCACGACCAGGTACGACTGCCACGACGGCTGCCCCGGGGCGAGCGTGCGCTGAGCCCAGGCGGCGGCGAGCTGGATGGCGCGCGGGACGTGCTCGTCCTCGTCGTACATGAGGTAGCGCGTCTGCCGCAGGGCCTCGCGCTTGACCAGGGCCTTGAGGAGACCGAGGTCCGCCCCCTCGGGCCGGTAGGCGAGCGGCGTGAAGAAGCGGTCCGAGGTGCACGCAGGGTCCGCGGCCAGCAGCCGCGCCGCGAGCGGCGACCCGTGGTAGACGCGCACGCCGATGCCGATGACGACCAGGTCGCGCGGCCCGGCGGCGGCGTTGACGGCGGCGAGCGTGGCCCGCAGCGTCGCCGGCGTCTCGCCCGGTCCGCCCACGAGGAGGTACCACATCACCGCGATGCCGTGGTCGTGCAGCAGCCGCGCCGCCGCGAGCACGGCGCGCGCGTCGTAGCCCTTGCCCAGCCCCCGCAGGGTCGCGTCGCAGACGGCCTCCGCGCCGAGCGCGACCTCGCGGAACCCGGCCTGCCGCATCAGCCCGACGAGCTCGGCGTCGACGGCCCCCGGGTTCAGGCCGAGGGTGCGCAGCTCGAGGTCGAGGCGCCGCGCGATGAGCGCGCGGAGCACCGCCTTGCAGTGGTCGAGCGGGAGGTTGAAGGCGCTGTCGGTGAGCTCGACGAGCGCGAGGCCCGTGGCCCGGCAGAGCCGCGCGACGCCGTCGGCCACGCGCTCCGGATCGCGCAGGCGCCAGGCGCGCCCCTCGATCCGGTTGTAGGTGCAGTAGCTGCAGCCGAGCGGGCAGCCGCGCTTCGTCTGCACCTGGACCGCGGGGTTGAACGGGCGGTAGGGCGCGAGGTCGAGGCCGTCGTAGATCCGGTCGAACGGCAGCGCGTCGAGGTCGGCGACCGGCGCCGGGTCGTTGTCCTCGACCACGCGGCCGGCCTCACGGCGCACGAGCCCGGGCAGGCCCGTGAGCGGCGCGCCGCGCTCGAGCCGGGCCAGCAGCTCCACCATCGCCTCCTCGCCGTCGCCGCGGATGGCGAGCTCGAGGTCGAGGTAGGCGAGCAGCTCGGCGCCGTTGATGCCGACGGCGGGGCCGCCGATGACGATGGGGCCCGGGAAGGCCGCGCGGCAGGGCCGCACCACGGCGTCGCGCACGTCGGTGACCAGGAGCTCCGTCCCGTAGCCCGCGCTGTTGTCGAGGTTGCGGATGCTGATGCCGACGACGTCGGGGCGGGCGCGCCGGAGCGCCGCGCGGATGTCGTCGCCGGGCTGGGTCGAGAAGCAGAGATCGAGCAGCGTGACGGCGTGCCCGGCCGCGCGGACGGCCGCGGCCACGCACCCGAGGCCGAACGGGAGCACCGGCGTCGGCTGGTCGCAGCGGTTGGAGTTGATCAGCAGGACCCGCATCACGCTGTCGCCGTGCCGCCGCGCATCGGCGTCGATGGTAGTCGGCCGCGCCGAGCGCGGCAAGCGCAGGCCCCTGGCGCTCGCGGCCGCGGCCCCGTAGGCTTGGCCCATGAGCCTGAGCCGCGTGTGCGTCTACTGCGCCTCGAGCGAGGAGAGCGACCCGGAGTACCGCCGCTGCGCGTTCCGGCTCGGGGAGATCCTGGCCGAGGCGGGCGTGGGCATCGTCTACGGCGGCGGCGGGCTGGGCTCGATGGGCGCGCTCGCCGAGGGCGCGCTCGGCCGCGGCGGGCACGTCCTGGGCATCGTGCCCCGGTTCATGTGGGAGCTGGAGTGGTCCCACACCGGGCTGTCGGAGCTGCGCCTCGTCGAGGACATGCGCGAGCGCAAGCACGCGATGCTCACGAGCGCCGACGCGGTCGTCGCGCTCCCGGGCGGGTGCGGCACGCTCGAGGAGCTGCTCGAGGCGATGACGCTCAAGCGGCTCGGTCTGTACCTCGGCCCCATCGTCATCGTGAACGTGCGCGGCTTCTTCGATCCGCTCGTCGCGTTGCTCGAGCGGGCCGTGGCCGAGCGCTTCATGGACCCGCGCCACGCGCGTATGTGGACCGTCGTCGACCGCGCCGACGACGTGCTGCCGGCCATCGCCGCGGCGCCCACCTGGTCGACGGCGGCCCGTGACTTCGCCGTGGCGAAGGGCGCCGCCCGGGCGCCGGCGGAGCCGCAGGCGGCCGTCGCGCCGCCGGCGCAGCCGCAGCCGGCCGTCGCGCCGCCGGCCGGCCGCGGGCGGATCCTCGTCATCGACGACGAGGAGATGATCATCCATGCGATGCAGGCCGCCCTGCAGCGGGAGCACGAGGTGGCGACCGCGATGAAGGCGCGGGAGGCCCTCGCGCGGTTCGCCGCGGGGGAGCGGTTCGACGTCATCTTCTGCGACATGATGATGCCGGACATGAGCGGCATCGAGTTCCACGCCGAGCTGCAGGGCCGGGTGCCGGAGCAGGCCGACAAGGTCGTCTTCATGACCGGCGGCGCCTTCACCCAGCGCGCGCGCGAATTCCTGGCCACCGTCCCCAACCTGCACCTCGAGAAGCCCTTCGACCTGCGGCAGCTCCTCGCGCTCGTGCGCGGGCGCCTGCGCCCCCAGCCGGTGTAGCGTCGCGCCCGCCCCGAGGACGAAGGGCGCCGGGCGGCTCGTCGTCGCCCCCCGGCGCCACCGTGGCAAATGACCCCAGGCCCTTGATGTGGGTGCGGCGGTCCCTTACGTAACCGACCGTGCGATGGCGGGGGCACGGGTTACGTCCTTGCCACCGGAGGAATGACCGTGACACTGCACGAGAGCCACCCGCGCGAGGACGTCGCCGACGGCGCCGCCCGGGCGCCGGCGAGCCGCCGCCGGGCGGCCGCGCCGGCCATGGTCGAGCCGCCGTTGCCGTACGGGATCCTGAACGAGCGCCTGCGGTTCGTCCGCGTGAACGGCGCCTTCGCCGCCCTGACCGGGCTCAAGCCCGGCCGCCACGCCGGCCGCGCCCTCACGGCGGTGCTGCCCGGGCTCGGCGCGCCGCTCGTCAGCCTCGTCCGCGAGGCGCTGCGCGACCACCGCGCCGTCAACAGCGTCGTCGCCCGCCACGAGCCCAAGCAGGTGAGCCGCTTCGTCGCCACCGCGCACCCGCTGCGCGGCCGCGGCGTCACCGGCATGGTGGGGCTGGTGCTGGATCCCATCCCGGGCCCCGTCGAGCCGGCCCGCGAGGAGAGCGACGCGGCGAGCCGGCGGCTGCGGGCGGTGCACTACGTCCTCGAGGCCGCCCTCTCCGGCGCGCGCCCCGACGAGATGCTCCGCAGCGTGAGCAAGCGCGTGCGCGAGGTGCTGGAGACCGACACCGCCGCCATCCTGCTGGCGAGCGGGGACAGCACGGAGCTGCACCCGGGCGCCGCCAGCGGCCTCGAGGAGACCTGGGCGCAGGTGACCGTACCCGTCGGCGAAGGCGTCGCCGGGCGCGTCGCGGTGACGCGCGAGCCGACGGTCATCACCGACATGAAGCACGCCGACGTGTTCACGCCCGGGCTGCGCACCCACATCGCGTCGCTGATGGTGGCGCCGCTCATGGCCGGGATCCGCCTGGTCGGCGTCATCCAGACCGGCTCGGTCCGCCCGCGCCAGTTCACCGACGACGACCTGTGGCTGCTGAACCTCGTCGCCAGCCGGGTGGCCGCGGCCGTCGAGCTGGCCCGGCTCTACGAGCAGGCCCACTTCGAGCGCACCCGGTGGCAGGCCACCGTCGAGAGCATGCTCGACCCGGTGGTCGTCTGCGACGCGCGCGGCGCCGTGGTGTACATGAACGACGCGCACGCGCGCCTGAGCGGCCGGCCCGGCGCCGACGGCGCCGCGGCGCTGCGCCGCCCCGACGGGACGAGGTTCGAGCACGCCGAGCTGCCGCAGCGGCGGGCCGCCCTCGCCGGCGAAGCGGTCCGGGGCGTGGAGGTGGTCTCGACGGGCCCCGGCGGCGAGCGTATCACCGTGTGGAACGCGTCGCCGCTGCGCGACGAGGCGGGCCGACCCGCCGGCAGCGTCGCGACCGGCCGCGACGTCACGGAGCAGCGTCGCGCCGAGCGCGAGCGTGAGCGCCTGCTGGTCGAGGTCCAGCGCCACGCCGCCGAGAACGAGGCGATCCTCGCCGCGATCCCGGTCGGGCTCGCCGTGTACGACGCCGAGGGGCGGATCTTGCGGCAGAACGCCGCGGCCGCGCTCCTGCTCGACCAGGGCCCGGCGGATGCGCCGCTGACGCCCGTCGAGCGCGCCGCGGCGACGCCGCTGGAGACGCCCGAGGGGTGCCGGGTGCTCGACGACGATCTGCCCGTGGTCCGGGCGCTCAGGGGCGAGGTGGTCCGGGGCCGCGCGCTGGTGCTGCAGCGCCGCGACGGCGGCCTCTGGCTCTCGGTGAGCGCGGCGCCGATCCAGGCGGCGGGCGGCGGGCAGGCCGGCGCCGTCGCCACCTACGCCGACCTCACCGTGGTGCACGAGCTCGAGGCCCAGCGCGAGGACCTCCTGCGCGCCGTCACGCACGATCTGCGCGCGCCGCTGTCGCTGGTGCTGCTGAACGGGCAGCTCCTCGAGGACCGCCTGCGGAGCCGGCCCGGCACCGCGGCCGACCGCGAGCGCGTGGCGGCGATCATCGAGGCCGGCCGGCGCATCGAGGCGATGATCCAGGAGCTCGCCGACGCCTCCCGCGTCGGGGCCGGGCAGCTTCAGCTCGCGACCAAGCGGCTCGCGCTCCGGACCTTCATCGCCCAGGTGCTGCGCCACGCGGCCGGCGTGATCGATCCGGCGCGGGTGCGGCTCGAGGTCGCCCCGGGGGTGCCCGAGATCCAGGCCGACCCGGAGTGGCTCGAGCGCGCGCTGCTCAACATCCTGGTCAACTCGGTCCGGTGCGCGCCGAAGGGCGCCCCGATCCAGGTGTCGGCCAGGCCGCGCGGGGGCGAGGTGCTCATCTCCGTCGTGGACCCCTCATGCGGCATCGCCGCCGACGAGGTCGCGCACGCCTTCGAGCCCTACCACCGACTGAAGGCCCACGGCCGCGGCCAGGGGCTCGGCCTGGGGCTCTACATCGCGAAGAAGCTGGTGGAGGGCCACGGCGGGCACCTCTCGCTCGAGGCCGACCGCGGCCGCGGCAGCGTCTTCTCGCTGAGCCTGCGCGCCGCCGACCAGCTCGCCGCGGCGGGGTGATCGCGCCGCTAGCTCGCGTCCACGCGCGCCCGGGGACCGCCGATGCAGGCCTCCTCGAGACGGTAGATGTCCCGCAGGTCGCTCACCGCCGCGGCCACGCGACGCAGGTCCGTGATCGCGTCGTTGAGCATGGTCGCCTGCTCCTCCCCGTCCATGCCGGCGGTCGCGATCGCGCGGCGGATCGAGTCGAGGCGAGTGAGCGCCGTGGTCATCGGCGCGCGCAGGTCCTGCACGAGGAACCGCACGAACTCCGACTGGATGCGCAGCTCCTGGCGTCGCTCCTCGAGGGCGCGGGTCGCCTCGCGGGTGTCGAGCAGCGCGCGCGAGCGGGCGAGGAGCTCACTGCGCGGGATGGGCTTGGCGAAGAAGTGGTCCGCGCCCGCGCGGCAGGCCCGCAGCCGCTCCCGCCTCGAGCCCGCCCACCCGACGAGGATCACCGGGAGGAGGGCCGTCGCCGGCTGCGATTTCAGCTCGCGGCACACGGCGATCCCGTCGGCCTCCGGCAGGTCGAGGTCGAGCAGCATCAGGTCGGGCTGGCGCAGCCGCGCGGCCCCGAGCGCCGCCGGGCCGGTCGCGGCCCGGATGAGGCGCACGCCGGCGCTCTGATAGAGCCGGGCGATGTCGCGCCGGTCGGCCGGGTCGCCGTCTGCTACCACGACCAGGGCGTCGCGTGGCAGCGCCAGCGCGAGGTTGGTTCCATGCTCCATCGGCAGCGTTCCTCCGCTCCCCTCCCATGATCGCCGCGGCGCGGCAGCCGGGGCCGCTCGAGAGCGGCGCGCGGTCCGTCGCATGGCTGCGGGCGACGGTCAATGCGGATTGGATGCCGGGTCGCCGCCGGCCGAACCGCCGGGCAGCGACGGTGGGACGGGTGCGACGACGGCGCCGGCCCGGTGTTTGCATTACACTCGCGGTAGCCATGGCCGCCATCGACGGACTGATCGCGCTTCTCGACTCCCAGCGGGCTGACGGGCTCGTGCTCGCCGCCGGCAAGGCCCCTGCCCTCACCTTCGGTGGTGCGCAGCGCGCGCTCACGATGCCCGCGCTGGACGAGGGCGCCCTGCTCGCGCTCGTGAGCGACATCATCACGCCCGACAAAAAGTCAGCGCTCGACGCCCACGGCGCTGCCGAACTGGCATACGCCTCCCCCAAGGCGGGACCGGTCACCATCCACGCGAGCCGGCCCGGCGGCGCGCTGATGCTGCGGATCACGCGCGGCGGCGCGGCGGCGCCCGCGGCGCGGCGGCCGGAGCACGAGCCGCTGCTCACGCCGGCGGCGGTGCGGGCCGAGCCGCCCCGGGAGGCGCCGCGCCACCTGGAGCCGACGCGCGAGAGCCCGGCGGTGGCGCTCAGCCCCGGCGACTCGGAGCTCTGGCCGGTGCTGCGGCAGGCGCTGCGGCGGGGCGCGTCCGATATCCTCCTCGCCACCGGCGCCGCGCCCGCGATCCGCCTGGGCGGCGAGATGGTCGAATTGCCCGCCGCGCCGCCGACGCGCGACGAGCTGCTCGGGCTCTTCGCCGCCGCCCTCTCGCCGGTGCACCGCCAGCAGCTCGATGCCACGGGCAGCGTCGATTTCGCGTTCGAGGCGGCGGCGGCCGAGCTCGGCCAGCCCTCGGGCCGCCGCTTCCGCGCCAACCTCTTCACCCACCTGGGCGGGCTGACGGCGGCGCTGCGGCCGCTGTGGGAGACCGTGCCGGCGCTCGAGGAGCTGCACCTGCCGCCGCGGCTCCTGGGCCTCGTCGGCGCCCCGAGCGGGATGGTGCTCTTCGCCGGCCTCGCCGGGTCGGGCAAGTCGACGACGCTCGCCGTCCTCATCGAGCACGTGAACGAGACCCGCGCCCGTCACATCGTCACGCTCGAGGACCCCATCGAGTACGTCTTCCGCCGCCAGCGCTCGGTCATCCACCAACGCGAGGTCGGCACCCACGTCGACAGCTTCGCCTCGGGCCTGCGCGCGGCCCTGCGCGAGAGCCCCGACGTCATCCTCGTCGGCGAGATGCGCGACCGCGAGACCATCGCCCTCGCGCTCACCGCCGCCGAGACCGGCCACCTCGTCCTCTCGACGATGCACAGCGCGAACGCGGCCACCGCCGTCGACCGCATCGTCGACGTCTTCCCCGAGCACCAGCAAGGACAGGTCCGCTCGCAGCTCGCGAACGTGCTGCAGACCATCGTCACCCAGCGCCTCCTCCCCGGCCGCGAGCCCGGCACGCGCGTCCCCGTCCTCGAGATCCTCTACGTCAACCACGCCGTCGCGAGCCACATCCGCGAGGGCAAGACCCACATGATCCCCAACCAGATGCAGGTCGGCGCCGACGACGCGATGCTCCCCTACGACCGCGCCCTGGTCGACCTCGCCCGCCGCGGCCTGATCGCCCCCCAGACCGCGGAGGAGCACGCACGAGACGAGGACTTCGTGCACGGGGCGCTGCGATCCGGACGGTAGTAGGGAGAGCCGACCGCGACCACGACGGATCGACCACGACCACGACCACGACCGCGACCACGACGGTCGACCGCGCTACCCTGCCGCAGTTGAGATGAAGCGTCTTCGTGCCGGGCTGGCTCCGGGGCGTCCGCGGGCATGGTCCCCCCCGCGCGAGTTCCGCAGCGCGGCGCTTCCCGTCGTTGCCGCGCCTCCGCCCCGCGAATCTACCCCCGACGTGTGCCGCGCGAGGACTGCCGAGCCCGGGGGGGACCATGACCGCGGGCGACCCGGCCCGCGCGTGCCCTCCCCAGCCCCCACCCACCCATCCGCGACTGGCCACGAAGGGCGTGCCGCGCGACTATCCTTCCCATGCTGCCGTTGCGCCTCGCGCTCGCTACGACGCTCCTGCTCGGTGCGCCCGCCCTCGCTCAGGAGCGGCCCGTGCTGTCGGGCGCGGAGGTCGTGTACGCGGCGCCGAGCGGGCGGTTCGTCGTGCACTACACGCTCGCGGGCGGCGACGCCCCCAGCGACCTCACGGACGCGGCTCCGGCGAACGGCGTCCCCGACCTCGTCGACGACATCGCCGCCGGCATCGATCACGCCTGGGACGTCTTCGTGGGCGAGGACGGGTGGCCGCCGCCGCCGCCGGACGCGGGGCGCGGGGGCGACGACCGGCTCGACGTGTACGTGCGGACGATCGACTCGTTCGGCTACACCTACTACGAGCCCACCGCCGACGCGACCGCGCACACCTCCCACCTCGAGCTGTCGAACACCATCGCCGGCATGGGCCCGGTCGCGGTCCGCTCCATCGCGGCGCACGAGCTGCACCACGCCCTGCAGGCGGCGCTCACGACCGCGCTCGCGCCGTGGATCTTCGAGGCCACCGCCGCGTGGGCGCAGTACCTCCTCTACTCCGACGACTTCGTGCTCGACGCCGGCCGCGACGCGCTGTGGCTCCTCCGGCTGCAGGGCGCGACGCGCGCGTTCGACGACACGGGCGCGCGCTTCGACTACGCCGGGATGATCTGGCTCAAGTTCCTGCTCGATCAGGGGAGCTGGCCGCGGCGGACCGTCCTCGATCTATGGCAGGCCATGGCCGCCGAGGCCGACTGGGCGCGCGGGCACGAGCACCTGCTCCCGCAGCTCGGGCTGCCGTCGCTGGCGGCGGCCGTCGAGACCTTCGCCGAGTGGAACCTCTTCGCCTGCCAGCGCGCCGACGGGCACCACTACGCCGCCGGCCCGCCGGCCTGCGGCATCGGCGCGCAGGTGCGGACGGCGGCGGTGGCGGCGGTGCCGGCGACCGGCGCGACGGTCGTCGTGGGACCGCTCGGCCAGGCGTACCTGGACTTCGCCCACGATTGCCAGACCGCCGCGCTCACCGTCCATGTCGACGGCCCGGGCGCGTTCGCCGCCCGCGCCGTGGAGGTCCGCGGCGGCGGCGCGAGCACCAGCCGGCGGGCCGAGACGGCGGGTGCCGGCGGCGTCGACGTCGAGCTGCCCGACTGGAACAACGCGGGGCGCGCCGTCGTGATCGTCGTCAACCGCGACGCCCAGCCGGCGACGTTCGCGTGGACCGCCGCGCCCGGCGGCGCCTACGCGCCGGTCGCGGATCCCGCGACGGCGCAGCAGGTGACCCTCGACGCGCCCACCGGACCGGCGCTGGGGCCCACGCTCGTGCTCGACCCCGGCGCGACCCGCGCGCTGCGCGCCCGCGCCTTCTTCGGCTCCTGCGCCGACGGCGCCGACGTGACCGCCGCGGCGGCGTGGCAGGCGCGCGACCCCGGCGTCGCGACGGTCGCGGCCGGCGTCGTGCGCGCGGTCGCGCCGGGACGGACCGAGATCACCGCGACCGCGGGCGCGGCGGTCGCGACGTTGCCGGTCGAGGTGCCGGGCGCCGGGTGCGCCTGCGCGGCGGGCGGGGCGCCGGGCGCAGGGGGGCTGGCTCTCGGCGCGCTCGTCCTGCTCGGCCTCAGGCAACGACGAGGCTCGCCTACGGCTCACCTCAGGCAACGACGAGGCTCGCCTGCGGCTCACCTCAGGCGACGTCGGGGCCGGGCAGCGGCTTGACCCGCGGCGGCAACGCCGGCTCGCCGGGCCGCTCGGCCGCGAGCGCGCGGGGCGGCCGCCCCTCGAGCACGAGCAGCAGCGTGAGCCCCGCGGCGGTGGTGATGAGCTGCCGCCCGCGGCGCGCGAGGGCGACCGCGAGGCCCGCGGGCGAGCCCAGCCCGAGCGTGGCGAAGGCGAGCGCCATCCCGCCCTCGGCCGCCCCGGCCTGGGCCGGGATGAAGAACATGAACAGGGTGAAGCCGGTCATCACCGCGGCGGCGAAGAGCGCGTCGACGGGGCCGATCCGCAGCCCCAGCGCGTGCGCGAGGATGTAGACCTCGCCGGCGGTGAGCACGCGCTCGACGAGGTGGCACAGCACGGCCCACCGCAGCGCCGGCGCGAACGCGGCGCGCGGCAGGGCAAAGACCCGCAGGGCGCGCCGCACGGCCGAGCCCGGCGCCAGCCGCCGCCAGCGGGCCAGCCGCCCGAGCACCCGCGGCACCTGGAAGAGCGCCACCGCGACGGCGAGGGTGCCGAGCAGCACCGCGAGCTGCGCGCCGAGCCGCAGCGGCAGGCTGCCAAACCGCAGGGCGACTCCGCCCACGGTGAAGAGCAGCCCCGCGATGGTGGCGGCGGTCGTGTCGAGCACCACGGCCGACGCGCTGGAGGCGAGCCGGGCCCGGCCGCGCGCCACCAGCGACGAGCGCAGCACGTCCCCGCCGATGCTGGCGAGCGGCAGCACGACGTTCAGCGCCTGGGCCTCGATGCGGACGACCGTGAGCCGCGCCGAGCCGGGCACGTGATCGCCGTCGTGCGCCACGTGCAGCAGCCCGCGCCACCCGACCGAGGCGACGTGGTTCCACAGCCAGAAGAGCGGGAGGGACAGCAGCGCGACCGGCGTGAGGCCGGCGAGGCGCCGCAGCGCCACCGCGATGGGCTCGCGGTACACGACGCCGAGCGCTATCAGGCCACCCAGGCAGGCGAGACGGAGCAGCAACCGCCCGAGCCGCCCACCGCCCCCGGCGAGCCGCAGCGGGCGATGCACCTGCACCACCTGGGTTCGATGCCCACGTCGCGGCAGCCGTCGCCTCAGTCTAGAGGGACCGCGGCGATGACGGCCACCGCGTAGCGCCGGAGCGGGCCCGTGTGGAAGGTGACCGTGTCGCCACGCCGCGTGAGGGTCGGCGTCGAGTCGGGGCGTCCATCGGGGGACACGAGCCGGACGTCCAGGCGACGCGCGCGGGCGAGGTCGCCCAGCTCGACCGTGACCTCCACGTCGTCGGCGGGTGCAGCCCGGTCGTAGTTGAGCACGTGGACGAGGCGCTCGCCGCCGCCGCCCCGCGTCACGTTGGCGAGCACTGCCCGGCCGCCGTGCACCTGGACCACCGGCCCGCCCGCGGCACGGTTCACGGCCTGCGCGATGGCGCCGTCGGCGCCCCCCGACCGCGGCAGCGACGCGACCCGCGCGGCGGCCGCCGCCCCGAGCGCCCCCCGCCAGCCCGAGGCATCGGTGGTGAGGATGGTCCCGCCCCGGGCGGCGAAGGCGGTCAGGGCCCGGCGCTGGCCCTCGTCCAGCTCCGGCGGCCCGAACGGCGCGACCAGCACCTGGAAGCGCTCGAGCGGCAACCCCTTGTCGAGGTGCTGGAGCACCTTGGTGTCGAAGATGACGCTGCGCCGGATCAGGGCGTCGGCGAACCGGTCGTCGGCGTCGGTCGCGAGCACCGCCACCCGCGCCACCGAGGTCGCATCCCGGTAGAGCGGCACGTGGTCGGCGACGAAGCCGTTGTACCGCGCGACCGCGGCCCACGACGCGAGCGCCGCCGGATCGCCGGCGACGAGCCCGCCCAGGAGCTTGCCCTCGATGTTGCGCGACGTCGCCGCGCCGAACGCATACCCCTCGGCGATGCCGAGCTCCTGCTCGGCGGGCGCGGGGACGCAGGCCTCGCGCGGGCCGCAGTGGTACAGGTCGTTCTCGTAGGCCAGCGGCTGCCACGCCTGCTTCTCGCCGGCGATGAGCTTGATCATGCGCGCGTTCGCGACGTACCAGCCGCTCGGCCACACCCCGGGGCTGTCCTTGCCGCTCTCGTCCCACAGCACGTCGGCCTGATCGTTGATGTCGAAGCGACCCGGGGCGGGGTGGACGTTGGCGTAGACGAGGGCCTTGGGCTGGCCGCTCGCCGCGGCCCGGGACTCGGCGAGGCGCTGGGTCTCGCTCAGGAGGAGCTTGTTCCCGGCCGGGTCGCCGAAGATGTTGTCGTAGAAGATCGCGTCCGCGCCCGCGTCGAGGGCGAGGGCCGCCTTGCGCAGCAGGTACTCGCGCCACGCGGGCTTGCCCACGTCCGCGAGCAGCCGGTGGGTCGAGCCGCCGTAGGGCACCGGGAGGCCGTGCCAGTAGAGCAACCAGCGGCGCGTCTGCGGCTCGTCACGGAACGTGCTCCGCCAGAAGAGGTTCGACGCGGACATGTACGCCGTGACGTGGATGCCGTTGCGGTGGCACTCGGCGATGACGTGCGCGAGCTGCGCCCGGTTCTCCGCCTCCTGCGCGAAGGTCCAGCCGTTGCTCCAGGTGACCCAGATCCAGTTGACGTGGGCCTCCTTGAGGAGCGCGAGCACGCGCGGGAAGTGCCGGCCGTAGACGTTCGCCAGGGCGTCCTTCTCGTCGGGCGTGAAGGCCGAGCCCCACCAGGTCCGCTCGGCCTTGCGGCTCTCGATGGCGCCGCCGTCGAGCCGCGCGAAGCGGAAGCTCCCGCGCTGCGCCCACTCCGGGAGGCTCTCCGGCCGCGCGCGGTACAGACCGCTCTCATCGGGGCGGGAGGACGCCCCCGGCCAGGCCGGGCTCAGGGCCACGAGCGAGACGGGCGATGCGACCAGCACGAACAGCGTGACGGCCAGGTACGGGGACCGGCTCCGGGACGAGCTGCGACTCACGACCCTCCTTCGGCTTCAGGTTGTCGGAGATATAGTGTGGCCGCTCGGCGAGGCCACCGCCAGCGACTGCTAGCGCGCCTCGAACGGCAGCTCGACGACGAGGGCGCGCAGCGTCCCGCCGGCGTGCGCCACCTCGACCGGGGTGCCGACGCCCCAGACGCTGCGGTGCAGCGTCGCGAGCGCGATCACGCCGTGCCGCGGCGAGCGGCAGGCGCTCGTGACGACGCCCGCGTCCGGCCGCGCGGCCGCGGCGATCACGTCCCCGTGCGCCGGGGCGGTCTCGCCGGCGATCCGCAGCCCGCGCAGGTCGCGGTTGAGGTGGCCGCGGGAGTGCTGCCGCGCGACCGTCTCCTGCCCGATGTAGCAGCCCTTGGTCATGGAGACCACGTCCGCCCCCAGGCCCGCCTCGAGCAGCAGCGTGTCCTCGCCGAAGTCCGCGCCGCAGCGCGGCACCCCCGCCTCGATGCGGAGCACCTCGAACGCCTCCGCGCCGATCCGCTCGCTGCCGCCGGCGAGCGCGCCGCCGACCGCCGCGGCGGCCCCCGCCGGGCACAGCAGCAGGTAGCCCTCCTCGCCCGCCTCCCGCCAGCCGAACGCGCGCACCGGGGCGCCGGCCACCGCGAGCCGCGCCACGCCGAACCGCGGCAGCGCGGGCGCGCCGAGCGCCCCGCGCGCGGCCAGCCCGGCCACCGCCACCACCGCGAGGTCCGCCGGCGCCTCGACGGTCACGTCGTCGGCGATGACGTAGCGATCGAGCCCGCTCCGCACCGCCTCGCCCCGCCCCGGCGGGCACAGCAGCCAGAGCGCGTCCTCCTCGCACGCGACGCCCACGTCCGCCAGCACCTTGCCCTTGTTCGTCAGCCAGGCCGCGTGGCAGCCGTCGCCGGGCCGGAGCGCGGCGACGTCGTTGGACAGCATCCCCTGGAGAAAGCGCGTCCGGTCCCTGCCGGTGACGCGCAGCGGCTCACGAACGGGCGTGCTGAAGACGCCGAGCGCCGTGTGCACGCGGGCGACCTGCGCCGCGGTGTCCATGCCTACTCTCCGATGATCTTCATGATCAGGCGCTTGGGCCGCTGCCCGTCGAACTCGGCGTAGAAGATGCGCTGCCACGGCCCGAGGTCGAGCCGCCCCTTGGTCACTGGCAGCGTCACCTCGTGGTGGATGAGCAGGTTCTTCAGGTGGGCGTCGCCGTTGTCCTCCCCGGTGCGGTGGTGCCGGTAGTCGGCCGCCGGCGCGAGCTTCTCGAGCCAGTCCCAGATGTCCTGGTGCAGCCCCGGCTCGTCGTCGTTGACGAAGACCCCGGCGGTGATGTGCATGGCCGAGACCAGCACGAACCCCTCCTTGACGCCGCTCTTCTCGACGAAGCGCGCCACCTCGTCGGTGAGGGGCACGAGCTCGCGGCGCCGCCGCGTGTTCATCGTCATGTACTCGGTCGCGCTCGTCATGGCCAACCTCCACGGTCCCGTTGGGAGTGTGCCGTAGCGGCCGCGGCTTGACCAGGGTCCGGCTTTCACGCCCCGGGGGCCTCGGGTACACTCACCCGGCGTGAAGCGATCGACGCGCAAGCAGTCGGCGTCACCGTCGGCGCCCCGGGCGGCGGCGGCCGTCCTGCCGCCCGCCGCGCCGGCCCCCCGCGCCGCGCTCGCGGCCGCCGCGACCGCCGCCGTGCTGGCCTTCGCCGCGATCCCAGGTGGCCCGGGCGCGTTCCTGCCGGCCGCGCTCGCCTGGCCGCTCGCGCTGCTGGCGGCGCTCGCGCTGTGGCTGCCGCTCGCCGGCCCCGGCGGCGGGACGCTGCCGCGGCGCGCGCCGGCGGCGCTCGAGGCGGCCGGCCTCACCGTCGTCCTCGGCACCTACCTGCTCCTGAAGGTCGTGGGGCTGCACGCCTCGGGCACCGACGACAACATCTACTTCTACCTGGCGGTGCGCACGGGCCAGGGCGCCGTGCCCTACCGCGATTTCTTCTTCGCCCACCCGCCCGTGCACCTGCTCGTCCCCGCCCTCGTCTTCAAGCTGACGGGCTTCTCCATCGGGGTGGCGAAGGCCATCCCGGCCCTCGCCCAGGCGGCGGCGGGCGTGTGCCTCTACCTGGCGGTGCGGCGCGCCTCGCGCGGCTTCGCCCTCGCGGTCCTCGCGCTGCACCTGACCGCCTACCAGGTGCTGATGGGCTCGACCGACATGAACGGCGAGAACATCATGACGGCGTTCCTGTGCGCCGCCGTGCTCGCGGCGACCCGCGGCCGCCCCGCCCTCGCCGGCGTGCTGGCGGGGCTGGCGCTCGGCAGCGGCCTGTACGCGTTCGCCGGCGTCCTCGCGCTCGCGATCGCGTGCGCGGGCGCGTCGCGCCGCGCCCTCGGCCGCTTCGCCGCCGGCGCCGCGGCGAGCTTCGGCGGGCTGTGCCTGGTCTTCGCGCTCCTCGCCGGGCGCCCGTTCCTCGACGGCGTCTTCGCCTACCACCTCGCCAAGCCCGGCAAGGGCGGGCGACTGCCCGTCTTCGCCTCGCCGAACCCGCTGAGCGTCGTCGCCGCCCTCGCCCACAACCTCGCCGACTACCTCGGCTCGGCGGAGCTGAAGAAGTCGCTCTTCTTCCACCTGCCGCAGCACCTCGCCGCGCTCCTCGCCGCCGGGCTGATCGCCGGCCGCGCGATCGCGGCGCGGCTGCAGGGCCGCCCCGCGGCGGCGCGCGCGCTCCTGACGCCGCGCGACCTCCTCGCATCCACGCCCGCGGGCCTCGCGAAGCTCGGTCTGCTCGCGGCGGTCCTCTTCCTCCTGCAATGGGCGGGGTTGAGCGAGGTGTACGACTTCTACTCCGTCCCCATGCTGGCGCTGCTGGCGCTGCCCGCCGGCTACGCCGTGTGGCAGGGCGTCTGCCTCGCGCGCGACGCCACGACCTGGGCCGGCCTGCGGGGGCCCGCGCTCCTCGCCGGCCTCTTCGCGCTCCACCTCCCGCTGACCGACGCGCTGAACGCCGCGCTCTGGCCCGACGAGGCGCGCGACGCGGGGCGGGTCGTGCGCTACGACTGGCACGACCCCGCCGCGCTCACCGGCCTCGCCGGCGTCAGCCGCGCGCTCTTCTTCACCGCGGAGCGCACGAAGGGCGAGCGCACCCCGCCCTACCGCCACTACGTGTGGAACAAGATGCTGACCTTCGCGACCGTCGGCGAGATCGCCGCCCACGTGCGCGCGCACAGCGCGCCCGACGAGACCCTCACCGGCGCGTCGACGCTCGCCCCGCTGGTCGCGCTCGAGGCCGGCCGCCGCCTCGCCGGCGACGAGGCGGACACGAACAACAAGCGGTTCGCCTCGGGCCTCCTCACCGACGAGCGGTTCTTCGCCCGCGCGTGCCGCGACCGGCTGCGCTACATCATCGGCGCGCCGCGGTCGCACTTCACCGCCCAGATGCTGGCCCAGAGCCCGACGGTGGCGCGGTACTTCCAGCGCGAGCGCGAGTTCGCGGACCGGCGGCTCCTGCACCATGGCCGCGCCTTCCCGATCACGCTCTATCGCCGCCAGGACGTCCCGGGCCTGCCGCCGGGGCTGGTCTGCGACGCGCGGTAGCGGGATCGCCGGGGTTTGCCCGCGGCGCCGGAGCGCCGTATGATGAGGACGCTCCGGGGGCAGGGATGCGAGGGGAGACCGATGACCAGCTCACCGACGATGCCGCCGCCGGGCGGGGACGGGCTGCGCGCGCAGATCTGGCGGATCGCCGCGCAGACCCAGCTCCCTGAGCACGTGGTCATCCAGCAGCTCCTCGACGTCGTCGGTCCGGCGCTCGACGTGTCGCGGGCCTGCTTCTACCGCCTCCGGCAGGACGCGCTCGAGTGCACGCTCGACTGGCACCGCGAGGACCTCTCGTCCGCCGTCGGCGCGCGCATCCCGTGGGAGGCCGTGTCCGCCTACGCCGACCGCGACTGGGTCGAGCTCGATCCGCTCGGCGTCCTGCCATCGCTGCCGGCCGACGTGCAGGCGCGCGTCCGCCCGGCCCTCGACGAGATGTTCGGGCGCTTCGGCGTGCGGACGTCCCTCGCCGTGCCCTACGCCATCGACGGCCAGATCGACGGCGTGCTCACGTTCCAGCTCACCACCGATACGCCGGCGGGGTGGTCGGAGCCGCTGCGGCCCGTCGTCGGCGACCTCGTCCAGATCATCAACCAGACCCTCGCCCGCAAGCGCGCCGAGGCGGCCCTCGCGGCGAGCGAGGCCGCGTTCCGGGCGCTCTTCGAGCTCGCCGCCGACGCCATCTACATCGTCGCGAAGGACGGCCGCGTCCTCGCCGCCAACGCCGCCGCGTGCCGCAACCTCGGCTACGCGCGCGAAGAGCTGCAGCGGATGCGGGTCGACGACTTCGCGCGGGTGCCGCGCCACGATCGGCGCCTGAGCGATCTCGAGCTCATCGGCTCGGCGATGCTCGACGGCATCCACACCCGCCGCGACGGCACCCAGTTCCACGTCGAGGTGAGCTTCGCGCGCGTCATGTTCGCCGGCCACGGCGCCGCGTGCTGCATCGCCCGGGACGTGACCGAGCGGCGGCGCGCCGAGCAGGCGCTGCGCGACAGCGAGCAGCGCTTCCGCGAGCTCGCCGACCTGCTCCCGCAGGTGGTGTACGAGTGCGACGCCGCCGGGGCGATCACCTACGTCAACCGCCGCGGCCTCGAGCTGCTCGGGCTGACCGCGGCCGACGTCGCGCGCGGCCTGAGCATGCTCGACGTCGTGCCGCCCGAGTCCCATGAGCAGGTCACCGCGAACCTGGCCGAGGCGGTGAGCGGCGCCGACCCGAGGGACGGCGCCGAGGCGCCGATCGTCACGCGCGAGTACCGCATCCGCGCGGCCGGCGGCCGCGTCCTCGACTTCGTCACCTTCAGCGTGCCCATCCTGCGCGACGGCCGGCGGGTCGGGCTGCGCGGCGTCGGCCTCGACGTCACCGACGAGCGCCGCGCCGCCGCCGAGCGCCACCGGCTCGAGGCGAAGATGCTGCAGGCCCAGAAGCTCGAGAGCCTGGGGCTGCTCGCCGGCGGCATCGCCCACGACTTCAACAACCTGCTCGTCGGCATCCTCGGCAACGCCGAGCTCGCGGTCGCCGACCTCGCGCGGTACCCCCAGGCGGTGCGCCGCCTCGAGCGCATCAAGCGCGGCGCCCAGCGCGCCTCCGAGCTGGCCAACCAGATGCTCGCCTACTCGGGCAAGGGCGAGGCCGTCGTCGAGCGCTTCGACCTCAGCGCGACCGTCGAGGAGCTGAGCGGCCTCGTCCAGTCGGCCGTCACCCAGAAGGGCGTGCTACGCTTCGAGCTCGCCCGCGCGCTGCCCGCGGTCGAGGCCGACGTGACGCAGGTGCGCCAGGTGGTGATGAACCTCATCCTCAACGCCGCCGAGGCGCTCGCCGACGCGCCGGGGGCGATCACGGTCCGGACCGGCATCGCCGAGGTCGCCCCCGAGGCGCTCGCCGAGGCGTGGGCGGCCGAGGACCTCGCGCCGGGCCGCTTCGTCTTCGTCGAGGTCGCCGACACCGGCTGCGGCATGGACGAGGCGACCAGAGCCCGCATCTTCGATCCCTTCTTCACGACGAAGTTCACCGGGCGCGGCCTGGGGCTGGCCGCGGTGCTCGGCATCGTGCGCCAGCACCGCGGCGCCATCACCGTCGACAGCGCCCCGGGCCGCGGCACCGTCTTCCGCGTGCTGCTGCCGGCCGCCGGCGCCGCCGTGGCGACGGCGACCGCCCCGGCGGACGCGGACGCGTGGCGCGGGCGCGGCACCATCCTGGTCGTCGACGACGAGCCCGACGTCCGCGAGGTGTCCGGCGAGATGCTGCGGGCGCTCGGGTTCCACGTCCGCACCGCCGCGAACGGCCGCGACGCGATCACGGCGCTCCAGCGCCACCGCCGCGAGGTGGTCGCGGTGCTGCTCGACCTCACGATGCCGATCATGAGCGGCGTCGACGCGTTCCCGCGGCTGCGCGAGCTCGCGCCGGACCTGCCGATCATCATCGCGAGCGGCTACGGCGAGGGCGACGTCGCCCGCCGGTTCGACCCGGCGGGCGAGGCGGTGGTGGTGCAGAAGCCCTTCGGTCTCGAGACCCTCCGGGCCAAGCTGCGCGAGGCGCTGGGGGCATAGGCGCGCGCTGCGGCAGCCTTCGACCGCGGCGCGAAGCGCAAGGCGCCTTACGCGAACACACTCGCGAGCACGTGAGTAAGTCAGCGTAGCTGCGGGCGAACTTCGACTAACCGCCGACAATTGGCAGGCGCGGCGGGGGGGCGTAGCGTGGGGCTGATGGGCTGGCTGCGTGCGCACCACGCGCCCCGCCATTCACCGCGCAACGACGGCCCCCCCGGGCCGCAGAGATGAGGAGGCAGCGATGCGAGTCGGACGTCGGGCCTGGGCAGTCGTCGTGCTGGGGCTCCTGCTGGGCGCAGACGCGTGGGCGCAGGGCGGCGCAGTCGACGAGTTCACCGGCAGCTTCGGGACGAGTATCCCGATCACGGTGCCGGCCTACCACGGGCTCGAGCCGCAGCTGGGGTTGAGCTACAGCTCGGGCGGCGGTAACGGCTTCGTGGGTGTCGGGTGGAGCCTCGCCGGCTTCTCCACGATCGAGCGGGCGAGCCCCGGCCGGGGCACGCCGCGCTACGACGCGAACGACATCTACCTCCTCGACGGCGAAGAGCTCGTGCCGTGCACCGCGCTCGGCGGCACGCACTGCACCAAGACCCAGAGCTACGCGCGGATCAGCAAGAACGGTGACAACACCTGGACCATCGTGCAGAAGGACGGCACCCGGTCGACCTACGCGGCGCAGACGATCGCCGGCCGGGGCGACTACCGCTGGCTGCTCGCGAGTGTCGCCGACGTGCGCGGCAACACCGTGAGCTACACGTCGTCGTGCGACGGCAACGACTGCTACCCGAGCGAGATTCTGTACAACGGCCAGCGCGTCACCTTCTTCTGGGAGACCCGGCCGGACCCGATCACCTTCGCCACCGGCGCTTCGCTCGCGCGGACGGACAAGCGCCTACGGAGCGTCTTCGTGTGGATCCCGGGCGTCAGCCACATCCGCGCCTACCGGCTGACCTACACGACGGGAACGGGCACCGGACGCTCGGTGGTCACCGCGATCCAGCAGTACGGCAAGGACGTGACCCACGATGGGGCGGGGCTCATCACCGGCGGCACGGCGCTGCCGGAAACGACCCTCGGCTACACGGATCCCGCCGCCGGGTTGAGCTTCTCCGGATGGTACACCAACCCCAGCTGGGCGGGGGTCATCCCCGCCAGTGCCAGCACGACCCGGACCTTCACGGGCGACTTCAACGGTGACGGCAAGCTGGATTACCTCTTCACCTACGGCGACGGCGTGAACGCCATCTGGTATGTGGGGCTGTCGACGGGGAGCTCGTTCGTCTTCTCCTCGTGGTACTCCAACCCCGCCTGGGCCGGGGTCATCCGCCCCGGTAACACCGCGACCCGCACCTTCGTGGGCGATTTCAACGGCGACGGCAAGACGGACTTCCTGTTCACCTACGGCGACGGCGGGAACGCCCTCTGGTATGTGGGGCTGTCGACGGGGAGCTCGTTCGTCTTCTCCTCGTGGTACTCCAACCCCGGCTGGGCCGGGGTCATCGGCGCCAGTGCCACCACGACCCAGACCTTCGTGGGCGATTTCAACGGCGACGGCAAGACGGATTTCCTGTTCACCTACGGCGACGACGTGAACGCCATCTGGTACGTGGGGCTGTCGACGGGGAGCGCGTTCGCCTACACCTCGTGGTACTCCAACCCCGCCTGGGCCGGGGTCATCCGCCCCGGTAACACCGCGACCCGCACCTTCGTGGGCGATTTCAACGGCGACGGCAAGACGGACTTCCTGTTCACCTTCGGCGACGGCGGGAACGCCCTCTGGTACGTGGGCCTGTCGACCGGCAGCGCGTTCGTCTTCACCTCGTGGTACTCCAACCCCGGCTGGGCCGGGGTCATCCCCGCCAGTGCCACCACGACCCGGACCTTCGTGGGCGATTTCAACGGCGACGGCAAGACGGACTTCCTGTTCACCTACGGCAACGCGGGGAACGCCCTCTGGTACGTGGGCCTGTCGACCGGCAGCGGGTTCGTCTTCACCTCGTGGTACTCCAACCCCGGCTGGGCCGGGGTCATCCCCGCCAATGCCACCACGACCCGCACCGAAGTCGGGGATTTCGACGGCGATGGCAAGACCGACTTCCTGTTCACCCACGGCGACGCGGCGAACGCCACTTGGTGGGTCGGTCTCGCCGCCCCCGGCGGCGCCGACCTCATGACCTCCCTCGCCACCGGCCTCGGCGGGCGGACCACGGTCGCCTACACGCCGTCCTCGACGTGGGCCAGCACCAACAACCCGCCGATCGTCCAGACGGTGACCAAGATCACCACGAACGACGGCCGCGGCAGCAGCGCGGAGACCAATTTCTACTACCAGGGCGGCCTGTATGACCAGGTCGAGCGCCGCTTCCAGGGCTTCCGCTACGCGAGCAAGGTGCTCCCGTGCATCACCGGCGAGGCGCAGTGCCCCTACACGGCGACGTACTTCTGGCAGCAGTACGGCTCGATGGGGAAGCCGGAGGCGTCGTACCAGGTGCGCGGGGACGGGGTGCCGCTGTCGGCCGTCACGCACATCTACCAGAACAACGGCGCGACCGTGCCCCACACCTCGCTCGAGGCGCAGACGGATTCCTACGTCTACGACGGCAGCGCGAGCCCGGTGTGCCCGGGGGCGGGGTGCAGGCGCACCGTCCACACCCGCGGCTACGACAGCTACGGCAACGTGACGCAGCAGGTGAACTACGGCGAGTTCGACGCGAGCGGCGACGAGGCGACGGTGGTCTACACCTTCCGGCCCAACACGAGCCTGTACATCGTGGCCAAGCCGGCGGCGGTGCAGGTTTTCCAGGGGGTGGGCACGGGCGGCACGCTGCTCGTAGAGTCGCGGCACGTCTACGACGCCAACGCGACCTGGGACGCGGCGCCGACGGTCGGGAACCTGACCGAACAGCAGCGGTGGTCGAGCACGACCAGCACCTACCTCGCGAAGCGGCTCGGCTACGATACCTGCGGCGGCAGCGTGACCAGCTGCGGCAACGTGACCAGCCGGACCGACGAGCTCGGCAACACCGACACGGTGACCTACGACGGGACCTACCGCGTCTTGCCGGTGTCGCTGACGAACGCGCTCGGCAAGACGGTGAGCTCGACCTTTGACTACGTGCTGGGGGTGGAGCTGACGGCGAGCAACGCCAACAGCCAGACGGTGACGAAGCAGTACGACGCGCTCGGCCGGCTCACGCGCACCGACGGACCGCTCGGGGCCTACGAGACCAAGGCCTACGTGGGCTTCGGCAACGCGACCGCGCAGTACGTGGAGACGCGGCGGCCGGCGCTGACCGGCACCGCCGAGCGCTACGAGCGCGCCTACTTCGACGGGCTGGGGCGCACCTACAAGACCGTCTCCCGGGGGCCGGCGGCGCCGGACATCGTGACGGAGATGGTCTACAACGCGCGTGGGCAGGCGGCACAGCAGAGCTTGCCCTACTACGCGGGCGACGCGGTCAAGTGGGCGACGATGACCTACGATGCGCTGGACCGGGTGACGAAGGTGACGGCGCCAGATGGGGCGGTGCGGACGACCCGCTACTACCTCGCGTACAACCCGGCGGACGCGGACTTCAGCGTGACGCGGCCGTGCCGCGACGATACCGACGAACTCTCCCACACGACGCGCACCTGTGTCGACGCCGAGGGCCGCACGCTGACGACCACGGAGTTCCTCGGCGGCGAAGCGCGCGTGCGCTTCGCCTATGACGCGCGCGGTGAGCTCGCCCAGGTGACCGACGCGTCGGGCAGCGTCCGCACCATCACCTACGACTCGCTCGGCCGCAAGGTGTCGATGACCGACCCGAACGCCGGCACCTGGAGCTACCTCTACGACCCCGCCGGGCGGCTCATCCAGCAGACCGACGCGAAGGCGCAGGTGACGACCTTCGCCTACGACGCGGTGGGGCGGCGCACTCAGAAGGTGGTCCAGCAGGCCGGCGGCACGGTCGAGTCGACGATCACGTGGGGCTACGACCAGGTGCGCACGGGGTACTTCAACGTCGGGGCGCAGACCTCGATGACGGATGCCTCGGGCACCGTGACCTACGACCACGACGCGGCCGGGCGCATGGTGAAGGCCTCGCGCACGATCGACGGCACGGCGTACACCGTGCAGCGCGGCTTCGGCGCGGTCGGGGAGCTCCTGTGGACGACGTTGCCGGACGGGACCGTGATCGGGACCGCGGGGGCGCCGGTGCTGTACGACGCGGCCGGACGGGTGACGACGATCCCGGGCTTCGTGACCGGGGCGACCTACAACGCCGCCGGCGCGCTGCTCACGCAGACGAACGCCAACGGCACGGTCACGACCCACACCTACGACGCGAACCGGGGCTGGCTGCTCAGCATCGGCACGGTCCAGGGCGCGGCGACGATCCAGAACCTCGCCTTCACGCGCAACGTCGAGGGCCAGGTGACCGCGGTGACGAGCCCGTTCGCGGGCGAGGGGTGGAGCAACTACGGCTACGACTCACTGCACCGCTTGACGAGCGCGACCAACACCAGCAGCTCGGCCGACAACCAAACGTTCGCGTACACGGCCAACGGGAACATGACGTCGAACTCGCGGCTGGGCACGTACGCCTACCCGGCCTACAACGCGGCGCGGCCGCACGCGGTGACGACGGCGGGGGCGAACAGCTACAGCTACGACGCCAACGGCAACCTGGTGGCGGGGGCCGGCCGGTCGATCACGTGGACGGCGGAGAACCTGCCGGCGACGATCGGGACGGCCACACTGACCTACGACGGCAACGGCATGCGGATCAAGAAGGTGGTGGGCAGCACGACCACGATCTACCTGGGCGACGACTACGAGGTGACGGGCGGAACCGCGACGAAGTACGTGGCGCTCGCCGGGCGGGTGGTGGCGAAGCAGGTGGGGACGACGAAGTACTGGCTGCACACCGACGACAAGGGCTCCATCCAGGCGGTGACCGACGCGAGCGGGGTGGAGGTGGCGCGGCTGAAGTACCGGCCGTACGGCGAGCGGCTGGCGACCGGCGGAAGCCACGCGGAGGCGCGCTCGTTCCTGGGGCAGCGGCAGGACGAGTCGGGCCTCGTCTACCTGCACGCGCGCTACTACGACCCGGCGCTCGGCCGCTTCATCTCGCCGGACCCGACGCAGGACACGCGCACGGTGGGTGGGCCGAACGGCTACGCCTACGCCGCCAACGACCCGGTCAACCGGGTGGACATCGACGGCCAGTTCAGCCTCAAGAAGGCCTTCCGCACCGTTGTCCGCATCGCGCTGGCGATGGCCGGGGCGCAATACGGGATTCCGCTCAACGAGCACGGCGCCAAGTCGGTCAGCAAGGGCTTCCTCTTCACGAAGGAGGGGCGGCAGGAGTTCGCCCAGGGGTGCGCCGTCGCCGCCGGAGACATGAACATGGTACCGTGGGTGGGCGGGGTCTTCGCCTTGCCCTACGTGGCCAACGCCCAGGCGGCCCTGGGGCAGTGGGGCCAGGCGCTCAAGGCCGAGGCGACCTACGCGCTCGCGATGTGGGCGATAACCGCCGCGGTCGTCGCGGGGGGCGCGGGGTACACGGGGTGGGCCTACGTGAATGCCATGGTCGGGGCCTTCGTCAGGGGTTTCATCGCGGGCTTCCTCATCGGCCAGGTGAACGGGGAGAGCGGGAACCGGTCGTACTTCTGCGGCATGGCCTTCGGCATGTTCTGCATGAACCTCATGACCATGACGGACGGCGTCAGGACATTGGGCGAACAAAGCGGGGTGGATGCCGTTCGCTCGTTGTGGGATATACTCCAGAAGCTGAAGACGTCGCTCCAGGTGAGCAGCACCGTCACCTCGACGGCGCGCGGCTACATCAGCAAGGGCGGGCGGGGCCGGTTCGACCACCGCTTCGACTACGTCGGGCACGAGGGCGTCGGCGGCAATTTCATGGGCGGGCCGCTCAACGGGGCGACGCCGTGGAACTACACCTCCTACCTGCACGACATGGCCGGCGACAAGTGCGGCTACGGCAGCAACTTCGGCAGCAGCCTCTTCCCCTTCCCGTTCTCGACGGACATTCGCGTGTACTACCGCAACTTCACCGGCGACAGCTACTAGCGCGTAGCGCCTCACCGCGAGTTGGTCCCGGCCGATCACCGAGGCGCGACCCGACGGAAGGAGATTCGAGGATGAGTCCATGGCAGGAGGAACGTCTTGCCAGAAGCCGCGGTCGCGCGGCCCTCGTGGTCGTCGCCGTATTCGCGCTCGGCCTGGGAGCGGCCACGGCCGCGGCTACCCCGTGCCCCCATGTGTCCTGGGGTTCGTTCCTGGGCGGATCGCGGCTCGAGGTCGGCGCGGCCGTGGCGATCGACGGCGGTGGTCATGCGTTCGTCGCTGGGACGACCGCGTCGAGCGACTTCCCGGCCGCCGGCGGCCCCGCCGCCACGCTGGCCGGCGCCTCGGACGCCTTCGTCGCCAAGGTCGACCTGGCCAGCGGCGCCCTCGTGTGGGCAACCCATCTCGGCGGGGCGGGGCGCGACGCCGCGCATGCGCTCGTCGTCGACGGTGCCGGCGACGTGTACGTGGCCGGGTGGACCGACTCGGCCGACTTTCCTGCGAGCGGCGGCTTCCAGCCGGCGCGGGCGGGGACGGCTGACGCGTTCGTCGCCCGGTTGCACGGTGTCGATGGGGCCCTGGTGTGGGCCTCGTACCTGGGCGGGACCGGCGATGAGGCGGTGGTGGCGCTGGCCGCCGACGCGACCGGCGTGTACCTGACGGGTGGCACCGACTCGAGGGACTTCCCGGTGACGGGCGGGTTCCAGGCGGTCAGCGGCGGGAACACGGACGCGTTCGTCGTCAAGGTAGACCCGACCGGGGCAAGCCTCGTGTGGTCGACGTATCTCGGCGGCGCGGGGTACGAGCGCGGTCAGGCGATCGTCGTGGACGGCGCGGGCACGGTCTACGTCGCCGGGGTCACCAGCTCGACCGACCTGCCCGCCGCCGCGGGTCCTCAGCCCGTCTTCGGCGGCGGCTTCGACGACGCCTTCGTGGCGAAGATCGCCGCCGCCGGCAGCAGCCTCGTGTGGGCCTCCTACCTCGGCGGCAGCGCCCGTGAGGAGGCTACGGCTCTCGCGGTGGACGGCGCGGGCATGGTCTACGTCGCCGGCGGCACCTCGTCGGCGGATTTTCCGCTGCAGGGCGCCGCCCAGCCGGCGTACGGCGGCGAGGCGGGGGACTCGTTCGTCGCGGCTCTCGACCCGACCGGGGCGAGCCTCAGCTGGTCGACGTTCCTCGGCGGCGGCGGGCTGGACGGCGCCGCGGCCGTCGCGCTCGATGGCGGCGGAGGCCTCCTCGTGGCCGGGTTCACCTCGTCGACCGACCTGCCCGGCCTCGGCGTCTGCTCCGGGACCCTCGTCGGCGGCAACTACCTGGCCCGGCTGGGCACGGGCAGCGGTGCCCTCGAGTGGTCCGCGTCCGTCGGCGGCGGGGCGACCCTCCGCGGCCTCGTGGCCGCCGGCGCCGACTGCTATGTCGCCGGCGACACCGCGGCGAACGACCTGCCGGTCCCAGGCGGGTTCCAGACGGCCTCGGCGGGCGGACAGGACGCGTTCCTCCTGCGGTTGTCGCCGCCGCTGGGGCTGGGCGCGGCGTGCACCCGGCCCGCCTCGTGCGCGAGCGGCTTCTGCGTCGATGAGGTGTGCTGCGACACGGCATGCGGCGCCGACAATCCGACCGACTGTCAGGCGTGCAGCGTGGCCGCCGGCGCCGCAGCCGACGGGACCTGCGGCCTCGTGGCGTGCCCGCCAGCCGCGGCGTGTCACGGCGCCGGCACCTGCGATCCCGGCACTCGGCTGTGCGCGAGCTCGCCCCTCCCCGACGGGACCGCGTGTAGCGGAGGGCAGTGCGCGTCGGGGGCGTGCGTGCCGAACGGCGACGCCGGCGCGGCGCAGGAGGACGCCGGCGCCGCGCCGGCCGACGCGGCCCCTGGCGATGGAGCAGCGCCTGACGCCGCGGTTTCGCCGGTCGACGCCGGGGCCGGCGAGACGGATGCGGCCGCCCCGGACGCAACTGCCCCGCCCGCCGGCGCCACGCCGTCCTGCGGCTGCCGCCTGGGCGCGACGCAGCGGTCACTGCCGCCGGGCCTGGTGGTACTCTCCGCGCTCATGTGCCTGCGTCGCCGCCGCCGTCGCTCCGCTGCGCTCCGGGCGCTGCTACTGCTCGGGCTGCTGGCGCTCGCGCCTGCGGCCGCCTCGGCCGCCAGCACGATCCTCTCGTGGGACGCCGTTCCAGTGCCGGTTCTCGGCTACAAGTTGTACTACGGCCTCCAGCCGGGGACCTACGACGGGACCCAGGCGAACGAGGGTCCCTCGCCCGTCAACGTGCCGTTGAGCAGCCTCGCCGATCCCGCCTTTCCCTCCGTTGAGCTCACCGGACTGCCGTCGTGTACGCGCTTCTACTTCGCCGTGACCGCCTACGACGGGAGCGCCGAGAGCGGCTACAGCAACGAGGTCAACAAGGTCGTCGTGGCCGTGCCCGGCAGCCTGACCGTGACGCCCGGCGCGCCCGGCACCCTGCTGGTGCGCTGGTCGGGGCTGCCCTTCGACGACTTGGGCACCCTGTACGCCTACCGCGTCAACTACGACATGTTCTCGGGCCAGCCCTATCTGGGCACCGGGGCCGCAGAGGGCGACTCGCCCATCACCGTCCTCGTCGCGACCCTCGCCGACCCCACCGCCCCGGCGCTCCTCTTGACGGGGCTTCCTGGCGGACAGTTCTTCTTCGCCGTGGAGGCGCTGTGCGCCGACGGTTCGGCGAGCAAGCTCTCCGCCGAGGCCAGTGGCACGGCCGTATGGTCGGGTCCGGACGGCGGGACGGCGCCGGACGACGGGGCGCCGCTGGATGGCGGCGCGGCGAACGACGGAGGCGGCCCGGCGGATGCCGCGGCGGTCGACGGGCCGCGCGCCGACTCGGGCGGAATCACTCCCACAGACGCGGTGGGGCGCGATGCGACCGGCGCATCCGACGCGGGGTCCCACGGGAGCAATGATATGGTCACCGGCGGCTGCACGTGCCGCGCGACCCCGGCGGCGTCGCTCGACGCGACGGGGCTGCTGCTCGTGGCCCTGGTGTTGGGCGCTCGCCGCTCGTCGCGGCGCGAGATGCGCAGGCCCGGCGCCGCGGCCCACCAGACGGACGTCCCCCGCCGTCCGTGCAAGCATGGCGGCCGCCCCGAGGCTGAAGGAGGAGGCTCACATGACCGTCTCGCGCCGCTCCCGGACCCGGCTACTCTGCCTCACCGTCGCCCTCGCGCTTGCCGGGTGCGCCGACCATGAGAGTCCCGCCGTCGGCGATGCGGGCCTCGGGTCCGACGGCAGCGACGCCGCGCCCGCGCCCACGCCGCACGCCGTATGGGCGGACTCGAGCAGTCCCACCATCGCACACACCGCGACGACTGAAGCCGCCGCCGGGCGCTGCGTCGCGACCTCCGGCCAGCGTGCCTATCTCACGTGGACCGACAACCGGCAGTTCTTCGACGATCCCAATTTCAGCAGCATCCACACCGCGCGCCTCGCCATGAGCGCCGACGACGGCCAGACGTTCGGCGCCGACGTGCGGCTCATCCCCGAGCCTGACCTGCAGCACTTCACGAGCTGGCAAACCGCACGTCCGGCGGTCGCGGTGGACGGGCTCTCCGGACGCGTCTACGTCGCGATGGAGTGGCAGGTGGGCTCGTCCGCCGAGATCTTCGTGACCTCGAGCGCCGACGGCGCGGCCTTCGCCCCGCCGGTCAAGGTCAGCGGGGAGGTCGGGGCAGACTCCGATCGGGAGCCGATCTTCCCCGCGATCGCGGTGGGAGCTGGCGGCCGGGTGCTGGTGGCCTGGATCGCGCTGAGCCGGTTCCACGACAATCACGGCTACGTGTGGTTTGCCTCGAGCGACGACAGCGGCGCGACCTTCTCGACGCCGCGCCAGCTCAACGATGCGGCGGTCCTGGAGACCGGCTCAGCAGTGGCGCTTGCGGCCGACGGCGAGCGCGTCCACGTGGCCGGCTGGTTCGAGGGCGTCGCGGACCCCGCGCGAGGCGGGCTCTGGGTCGCCTCGAGCCTGGACCGCGGCGACACCTTCGCGCCCTTCGTGCAGGTGTCCTCGCAGCCCTTCAACGACACGAACCCCGTGTTCGACTGGCCCAGCGCCGTGGTTGACTCCGCTGGGGCGCTGCACGTTGCCTGGACGAGCGCGCCGTCGGGGGAGCTCGGCCCTTGCCTGACAACCAGCGACGATCACGGCCTGACCTTCCACACCGCCTGCGGCCTCGGGACGATGCCGTCCCCGACCACGCCGCCCTCGGCGGTGAGCCTGGCCGCCGGGGCGCAGCGGTCCCTGGCGCTGACGTGGACCACCCAGGACGGGCCGACGCGCAGCCTCTCCGTCGCCTATTCGAGCGACGGCGGCGCGAATTTCTCTCCGCTTTTTCCGGTGGACGCCATCGCCACGGGCTCGCGCTACGATTCCTGCGTGAGCTTCACGACCTCCGGAAACCTTCTCCTCGCCTGGACCGACGAGCGCGGGTGCAGTGCTCCGAAGGAGCAGATGGGCGTGCCCATGTGCGACTCGGGCGTTTACTCCGTCATTCTGCCCCACCCCTGACCTCGAAGCAGCACTTCTGCGCGCGAGCAGCTGCGCGCGGCCTACTTCCGGCGCGGCTTCGCCAGCACCTGCCCGCACTCCCGCACCATCGCGTGCCCGTCCCAGGCGTCCTCGCGCGTGGTGACATTGCCCCCAGCACGCGCTACAGCGCCGTCGGCAACGTGCTCGGCTACCACGGGTACGGGCCGCCCGCGGCCTTCGAGGTCGCAACCAGCGCGGCGGACTGCGCGGCCCTCGGCGGCCAGCGGGACCCGCGCCGCGGCGTGGTGTACCACCTCGGTTGGCCGCCACTCACGCCGCAGGTTCCGCCGGACACCGCTGCCCGGCACCCGCCCTCGTTTCCACCCGTTTCCCGCGCCGCGCCCCACCTAGTCAGTCATGCACGGGGCGCGGCCCGCGTGCCGAGGAGGTCCGGTGGCGCTCTCGTCGATCGCGACGGTGTTGACGTACTCCTGGAGCGGCCGGCCCGCTGACGGCATGCCGGGCGCGGCGGCCTGGTCGCCGCCGCTCGATCCCGTCCGGACCCAGGCGCCACTCCTGGCCGCCTCGCGCGGGCGCGGCGGCGCCGCCCGGGGCGGCGCCGCGGGCCGCACCGGCTCGTCCGGCGCCGCCCCGGCGACGCCGCCGCCCGCCGTACCCTCCGACCTGCTGCGGGCGGCCCTCGACGGCCTCGACGTGGGTGTGATCGTCTGCGGCCTCGACCTGCGGCTGCGGTTCGCCAACCGCACCGCGGGCGCGCTGCTCGGCCATGAGGCGCGCCTGCAGCTCGGTCGCCGGATGCCGGTGTGCCTCCGGCGGGCGATCCGCGCGGGCGCGAGCCTCGCGGCTGCCGCGCCGCGCGCGGCCATCCTGCGCGGGCCGGGGCCGCGGCTCCTGCTGGCGGTGAAGCTGCTCGACGCCGAGACCCTGCTGCTCCTGCTGACCAGCGCCGAGGTGCCCCCCCGCACCGTGGGCGACCTGCTGGGCGCGTTCGGGCTGCCGGTCCAGCAGCGCCGGGTGGTCGAGCTCGTCCGCCAGGGGCTCAACAACCGCGCGATCGCGGCGGCGCTCGAGCTCAGCGCCGGGACGGTGAAGCAGTACCTCGCCGCCGTCTTCGCGACCTTCCAGGTGGGCAGCCGGGTCGAGCTGGTCGCGCTCCTCGACGAGCTGCTCCGCGCCGTGCGCGTCGGCGCCGGGCCCGACGGCGAGCCCTGGACGGCGGTCAGAGCGTGATGCACGTGGTGGCCGAGCACCACACGCCATCGCCGTAGCAGAACAGCCCGTCGCAGCACGGCTGGTACTGCTGCCCGCACGAGCAGGTCCCCTCCTGCGTGCAGATGAGAAACGAGTCGCAGCTCGTCCCCCCACAGCAGGCCTGGTCGCGCGCGCCGCACGGCGGGGGGCCGTCGGCGTTGCCGGAGCTGGCGTCGCCGGGGCTGGCGTCGCCCGCGACGCTCGCGTCGGGCGCGATCCCAGCGTCGCCCGCGACGCTGGCGTCCCCCTGGCCGCTCGCGTCACGCGCCGCGCACGCGTCCGGGCCGCACGGGCCGGGCCCGGTCGCCACCACGTCGGTGCTCGTGCACGCGGTCGCCCCGCCGAGCGCCAGGATGACGAGGCAGCGGCGGGCGCGCTGAGGCGCCGACGGGCGGGGGACGGCGGCGGGGGCGTGGGGCGACACGGGACACCTCTCGTCAGCGCGTGACGGCGAGGCCGAGGAGCAGCCGCGGTCGCACGCGCGAGAGCGACAGTATCACGGCGGACGCCCCCGCGACCGTGGCCGCGTACTCGACGCGTTCGAGCAGCACCTGAGCGCCGGCGTCGACGAACAGCGCGAGGCCCCGGTGCAGGGCGAGCGTGCCGTGGAGCCCCGCGCCGAGCGCCGGGACGAGGCGGGTGGACCCGGGCGTGACGGTGAGCGCGCCGCCCGTGGCCTGGACGTCGCGCGTGATCCAGTCGAGGACGGCAGCGCCGCTCGCGCTCAGGGTCCACGAGCGCCCGCGCGCGGCCTCCCAGCGCAGGCCCAGCTCGACCGGGTGGCGCGACACGCGCAGCGTGAGGTCCGGGGCCGTGGCCGCGAGCGCGCCGCCGAGGCGCGTGGCCGCGAACACCCACGTGCGCGCCCAGGGCCGAGCGGCGAGCTCGAGGTGCAGGCCGTGCGCGGCCGCGGCCGGGGAGGCGGCGGCCTCGACCGCCCAGGCCGCGGCGACCGCGAGCCGGGGCCGGGGCTGCGGCCTCCCCGCCACCGGCGGCGCGACCGCGCGCCCTGCCTCCGGCGGTGGCGCCGGCTCGCGCCGCGGCTCCGGCACCTGTGCCCCCGCGCGCGGCGGAGCGGCCAGGGCCGCGGTGACGAAGCCGCGGATGATCGCCGCCATCGCCTCGACCCGCTCGGCCGGGTCGATCGCCGGCACGAGGCGCACCAGCACGCGGCCGCCGCCCGCCTCGGGCGTGAAGGTGAGCACCTGCCCGGGCACGGCGTCCAGCCAGAAGACCGCCACGGCGCCGCGGCGGAGCGCCGTCTCCTGCGCCCGCGCGACCTGGTCCGCGAGGAGCGGCGGCACCGCACGCACGCGCTCGACGAGGAGGCTCACCGCGACGTCCGCGAGCTGGGCCTCCACCGCCTGGACCAGCGCGGGCGCGGCCGGACTCTCGCGCACGAGGAGGATGACCGGCCGGCGCGCGGGCGCGGGCGGGTCCGCCGCCGCCTGCGGCAGCGCCGCGACGGTGAGGCAGGCGCACAAGGCGAGACGCGCGGCACCCATACCGGGTCAGCTTACATCATCCCGGGGCAAGCTCGGCGTCGGCGCTCAGCGCCAGGCGCTACGGCGCGCCGCCGAGCTCCGCGAGGCGCCGGCGCGCGGCCGTGGCGTTGGGGGTCATCGGGTGGGCCCCGAGGAACCGCGCGAGCGCGGCCCGCTCCGCGCCGGCCCGGCCGAGCTGGCGCAGCGCGCGGATCCGGCCCCAGGCCGCCTCCTCGGCGAGCGGGGGCGCCGCGCTCGCGGCGAGGTAGCGGTCGAAGAGGGCGAGGGCGCCGGCCGGATCGCCGAGGCGGTCGAGGAGGAGCTGCGCGTGCGGCACCTGCGCGGCCCGCGCCTCCGCGCTCCGGGGGAAGCGGGCCGCGAGCTCATGGTAGACACTCGCCGCGGCCGCCCAGTCGCCGGCCGTGCGCCGGCGGCGAGCCGTCGCGAGGAGCGCGGCCGCATCGGGCGGCGCGGCGGCCACCCCGGCGTCCTGGCCGCCGCGGAGCGGCGCGAGGGGCGACGCGCGCCGGGGCGTCGGCGCCGGCCGCTCGAGCGCGGGCGGCGCGACCGCCGGCGCCGCCGGCCCCGACGCCGCGTCCGGGATCGGTGGCATCGCCGGCCCCGACGAAGGCGGCGCCGCCGCGACGACCAGCGCGTAGGTCCGCGCGACCCGGCTGCCGGCCTCGAAGCGCACGTACTCCCGGACCGCGGCGTGCCCCGGGGCGACCACCTCGATCGCGCGATCCCCCGGCGCGACCACGGCCGACACCGGCGTCGGGCCGAGCAGGTGCCCGTCGACGAGCGCGGCCGCGCCCGGTGGGGTGCTGGTCAGCTCGAGGCTGGCGCGTGGCCCGGGCCCGGCCTCCGGCCAGGCCACGAGCTGACGGTCGGCCTCGGCCTCGGCGGGCGCGAGGGGTCGTGGGTCCCCGCCGAGAGGCGCGGCCTCCATCGCCAGCAGGCGCCGCGCCGCCTGGCCGGGCGCCCGCGTCATCACCACCCCACGCAGCACCCGGGCCGTGACGGCCGCCCCGCGGACCTCGACGGAGAAGAGGGTGCCGACCGCCTCGACCTCGCCGGCGACCGTGGTGATCGCGACGCGGGTCCCGGGCGCCCGCGGGGCCACGTTCAGGGCGACGCGCCCCGACTCGAGCCCGATCGTGCAGACCTGCCGGTCCAGGCGCAGAAGCCGCGCGCGGGTGTGCGGCGCGAGGTACGCCACCGTGCCGCCGCAGATCTCGAGGGCGGCCCGCCCCTCACCCACCGTGATCGTCTCCCCGGCCGCGAGCGCATCGCCCGCGCGCGCGGAGCCGACGCGGCCCGCGACCGCCCCGGAGGCGAGGAGCACGACCGCGGGCCCGCCGGACCGCGGCCCCGCGCTGAAGTGGCGCCAGGCGGGGATCACCGCCGCGGCGACCGCCGCCGCGAGCCCGATCACCATGGCCGCGACCTGGGTGGCGCGGCTTCGCCGGCGCGGGCCCGCGGGCACGGCGACCTGCCCGCCCGGCGCGGCCGCCGCCGCGAGGACCGCCTCGACGAAGCGCCGCGCCGCGAGATCGTCGAGGGGGCCCGCCGGGCCCTCCGCGTCGAGGGCCCCGAGGGCGGTGAGGCGCACCTCGAGCGCGCAGCCCGGGCACCCCGCCCGGTGTTCCGCGACCAGCCGGGCCTGCTCCGCCGTGAGCGCGCCCGGCCCCGGGTCATCCAGCAGCTCCCAGACGCGCTCGCACTCACGTGCCGTGGTCATGACTCCATCCCCCGTGCGAGGTGCGCGAGCGCCGGGTCGGCGAGGATGCTCGCGCGGAGCTCCTCGCGGCCGACCCGGAGCCGATCCTTGATCGTGTTGAGCGGCGCCTCGCAGACCGCGGCGATCTCCTCGAGCGAGAAGCCGCCGATCACCTTCATCACCACCGCGACCCGCCGCTCTTCCTTCAGGCGACCGAGGTGCGCGGCGAGCCGGCGGCGCAGGAGCGGGTCCGCGGCCGCGGGCGGGTCTGCGGCGCCGTCGTCGGCGGGCTCGCCGCGGAGCACCAGCACGCGCGCGTCCTCCCGGCTGCGGCGCAGGTGCGCCATGGTGGTGCGCACGGTGATGCGGTCCACCCACCGCTCGAGCGGAGCGTCGCCCCGGTACCCGCCCACCGAGCGCAGCGCCTCGATCAGCGCCGCCTGCGCGAGGTCGTCCGCCAGCACGTCGTCGCGGACGAGATAGCGCACGAGGTTCCGCGTGCGCGGCAGGACCCGCGTGACGAACCGGGTGCGGGCGTGCGGATCGCCGGCCGCCGCGGCCCGGGTCAGGGCGCAGTCGTCGTCCAGCGGCGCGCTCTCGGCCGGCGTCACCATCACCCGATCAAGTGGGGCGGACCCTGGAAAACGGGTGGCGCGCCCGCACCGGGGGTATATCAGGACTCGTCCGACGGGTCAAAGCGGGAGGCCCGCCGGCGCCCGCCGTGTCTAGCGCCCGTAGAGGAACGTGGCCGGCCCCGTCACCTCGGCCGCCACCTTCCCCCGGGGCCCGAGGGCGACGAAGCACCCCACGACGAGGATCGGCCGGAGCCGGAGAGTCCGCGCGTGTCGGCCCGCGAACAGGAGCCAGCTCTCGGCCCCGACGAGGGGAGTCACGGCCAGCGTGTAGGCGCGGAGCTTCCAGGTGACGGCCGCCGCGCCCGCGGGTACGCGGCGCTCGACGAGCACATCCACGAGCCGTGCGATCACCGCGGCGAGGAGCCCTGCCAGCGCCCCCGACGGCACGAGGACGCACAGCGCCAGCAGCGCGAAGCGCGCGGCGTCACCGCCCCGGCCGAGGGCCGAGCGCCACACCACCGCGACGTAGGTGAGCTCCATCGCGGCGAGCACCAGCCCCGCGCCGGCCCCGGCGAGAGCGCCGCGCGCCGCCGCCGCGCTCGCGGCCCAGGCCGTAGGGACAGGGCCGGCCGGAGGCGAGCCGCAGGCGAGCCTCGACGTTGCCGGAGGCGAGCCTCGACGTTGCCGGAGCCGCGCGCCCATCCGCGCCCGGCAGTCCCGGACGGCGCGTGGGCCGAGCAGCGCCGCGCTTCGCCGCGTCGCTGCAATTGGCGCGGCGGTCCGCGGAGGTCTGGTGGCGGCGGCTCCTGGACACCGAGGGGATGCGTTGAGCAAGATCCGGACCGCGGCCAAGCTCCGGCGGCGGCTGGCGGGGCCGGCCACCGGCCCGCAAGGAATGTGAGGTCGGGCGTAGAACAAACTTACGAGCAGGGATCGGCGCGTGGTACGGCGCCCGCCGGTTCGACCCGGTGGGCGCCCCACGGCGAGGAGGAGGCGAGTGTTCCGTCAGACGCCGTCGATGCGCGGGGCCTCGACGGCGGGGCGGCGCTCGGGGCGGGCGGGCTGCAGGACGGGCAGCCGCACCGGGGCCGGCTTGCCGCGCTTCGCGACGAGGTTCGCCAGGAAGATGCCGATGCGGCTGTTGAGGTGGCCGCCGCCGTCGTAGAACATGTTCACCATCGGCACGTGCTCCTGTTCCTGCACCTGCTGGAAGATGCCGGTGGTGATGGTCCCGGGCATGCAGCCGAAGGGGGCGCAGTTGACGACCATCGCCGCGCCGCGCCGCGCGAACAGGACCGCGCGCCCGATCGTGATGATGGCCTCGCCCTCGAACGCCTCGGGGATGAACCGCCGCCCCTCGCCGATGACCTCCGCCATCGGGGGCTCGCGGCGATCGGCCAGGAGCTCCCCGGCCAGGTCGTAGTACTCGTGCTCCTGGCCCCCGAGGAAGTGGTTCTTCAGCAGCGAGAGGCCGATGGCGACCGGGTTCGGCAGGTGCGACACGCCGCGGAACGCCTGCTTCTTCTCGGTGTGGCTCGTGTACAGGATCCACTCGGACATCGGCGCGAGCCACGCCTCGCCGCCGGCGTGCTCGATGGCCCGCACGACGTCCTCGTTCGAGAAGACGCTGCAGCGCACGTAGATCTCGCCGACGACGCCGACGAGCGGCTTCTTCTCGCGCCGGTCCTGCGGCAGCGCGGCGAACTCGGCGACGAGCTCGCGGAGCAGCGGCCGGGTGTCGGCCTTGTGCCGCAGCGCCTGGCAGACGCGCGCGATGGCCTGCCGCGCGAGGCGGTCGGTGGCCCCGAGCTCGCGCTCGTACGGCCGCACCTTGCACACCGCCTTGTAGAGGATGTCGCCGAGCAGGAGCGCCTTCCACAGACCGCGGCGCAGCGGCTCCTCCAGGCCCTGGTACGAGTTGTAGGAGGCCGGCGAGAGGATCGCCGTCTCGTGGTAGCCCTCGTGATCGAGGATCATCCGGTGCAGCGTCGCGTACTGGCCGAAGCGGCACGGTCCCTCGGCGGTGGGCATGAAGAGCGCCTGGCGCGCCGGATCGAGGTCGAGCTCGCGCATCCTCGCCACGAACCCGCCGATCGTCGCCGCCGTCGGCAGGCACTCGGTGCCGCGGGTGAGCTTGCGCCCGAGCTCGAAGGCCTCCCGGCTCTCCGTCGGCAGCGCCCGGGCGTCGTAGCCGTAGGCCTGCATGGTCGCGGCGAAGATGGGTGTGCCGACGACGTGCATCGGCGGGATCCACAGCGTCCGGTGGTGGAAGTCGACGACCTGCTCGGTGCGGTGCGGCGGCGTGATCGAGCGCACCGCGCGCGAGCGCAGCACATCGAGGAAGGCCTCGACGCGCGTGAGGTACCCGGCGTCGCCGCCGTGCTCGTCGAGCTCGAGGACGAGCATCGGCTTCGCGCCCATCAGGTGCTGCGTGTAGGTGAGCAGGAAGCTGTCCGGGCCGCAGTTGAAGTTGGTGAAGTAGATCGCGCTCAGGCTCTCGTCCTTCGCGATCCGCCGCGCCGCCGCGACGATGCGCTGGCCGTAGTGCCAGTAGAGGTTGCGGTACTGCGGCCCCAGCTCCTCGGGCCGGAAGGCGAGGAAGTCGATGGGCACGACCGTGTGACCGAGGTCCGCGATCTTCTGCGGCAGCCCCAGGTTGGCGCCCATGTCGAAGGTGTTGTACGGCCGGCCGAGCGCCACGATCGCGCGCTTGCCCTCGGCCTTGAGGGCCGCCAGGCGCCGCTCGCCCTCCTCGGCGCAGCGGCGAGCGAACTCCTGCTGGGCGCCCTGGGCCAGACGCCACGCGTCGCGGAGCTGCCGCCGGCTGCGGCCGAGCGCCCCGCCGAGCGCCTCGAAGAGGCAGTCGACCTGGCGCCACTCGCCCTGCCGGAAGTCCACGACCGGGGTCAGCAGCCGCGTGGCCGGGATGCCGTTCAGCTCCAGCGCCGAGCGGATGTACGACGGGAGCGACTGCAGGTACGGGCAGAAGTGCGAGTTCGACGAGTGCTCGTTGCGCTCGACCGAGATCATGCTCGGCACGAGGACGAAGTCGACGCCCTCGCGCTGCACGAGCTCGGCGACGTGGCCGTGGGCGAGCTTGGCCGGGAAGCAGAACTCGGCGCCGCAGACGTCGGAGCTCTTCTGCTTGGTCTCGTCCGAGGTCTCCTTCGACGTCACGGTCTTGAACCCGAGCTCGGCGAAGAAGCGCCGCCACAGCGGCAGGAAGGTGTAGCTGGACAGCGTGCGGGGCAGGCCGACGACCGGCGCGTCCTCGGCCGGCTTCGGCCCCTTGCCCGCCTCGCGCATGAGGCGCTCGCGCAGCCGGAACATCTCGAACCCGGGCGAGAGCTTCTGCTTCTTCTCCGCCGGGTCGCGGCCGCACATGTACCCGAAGCTCGCGGCGCCGCCCTGCCCCTCGACCTCGGCCGACGTGATGGTGCAGTAGTTGTCGCAGAGGTCGCAGGTCTCCTTGCGCAGCCGCACCTCCCGCGACGCCAGGTCGAGGCCGCGGAAGCGGCTCGGCTTCTCGGCGACGAGGTCGCGCACGAGCAGGGCGACGCCGTAGGCGCCCATCACGTGGCAGTACGGCGACACCACGACCTCGACGTCGAGGTGCTTCTCGATGGCCGCGACGAGGCCGCGGTTGCGGGCGGTCGCGCCCTGGAAGAAGACCTTCTCGCGCGACACCGGGCGGTTCGCGACGACCTTCGTGAGGTAGTTCTGGATGACCGAGTAGAGGACGCCGGCCATGGCCTCGGCCGGCGAGAAGCCCTTGCGGATGAGGTGGTGGACGTCCTGCTCCATGAAGACGGTGCAGCGGTCCGAGGTCGCCGGCGGGGCCAGGCCCATCACGACCTCGCCCACCGCGTCGAGCGGGAAGCCGAGCTTCTTCGCCTGCTCCTCGACGAACGAGCCGGTGCCCGCGGCGCAGACGTAGTTCATGGCGGCGTCGGCGATGCGGCCGCCGCTGGTGCGCATGTACTTCGAGTCCTGGCCGCCGATCTCGAAGATGGTGTCGATGGTCGGATCGACGCTCATCGCGCCGGCGACGTGGGCGCTGATCTCGTTGATGATGCCGTCGGCGCCGACGACCTCGCCGACGAGCTTGCGGCCGCTGCCGGTGGTGCCACAGCCGAGGATGGTCAGCTCGGCGTGGCGGTGGGCGGCCAGGTCCGTGAGCGCGACGAAGAGCTTCTTGGTCGCGGCGACGGGGTCGCCGAGGGTCTTGCGGTACAGGTCGGCGACGACCGCGCCGTTCTGGTCGACGAGCACGGCCTTGGTCGAGGTCGAGCCGATGTCGATGCCGAGGTAGACACGGACCGCCTGCCCCTCCTCCCAGGCCGAGATGCGCACCTCGGTGTCGTCGAGCGTCGGGGCGCTCGCCGCGGCGATGTGCGCGCCGGTCTCGGGACGGTGGCAATACGCCTCCGCGACGTCGAAGCTCGGGTAGCGGGTCTTCACGAGCTCGAGCCGCTCGCGCCGCGGGCCGCTGAGGGCGACGCTGTCCTGCGGCCGCGGCTGCGCCGCGTCGAGGAGCGCGGCGACGCTGACCAGGTCGTGGCCCTCGCCCTGCGCGACCATGGCGGCGCCGATGGCGGCGGCGAGGTGCGCGTCCGCGAACGTCTCGACCCGCGCGTTGGCGAGCTGCTTGAGCCAGCGGAGGACCTCGCCGTTCTGCGCGACGCCGCCGATGAGCACGGTGAGCCCCGTGAGCGGCTTACCCTTGAGCAGCGTCTGCAGCATCGTCGAGGTCAGGCCGCGGCACAGGCCCGACCACATCTGCTCCTTGGTGTAGCCCTCCTGCTGGCGGTGGATGAGGTCGCTCTTGGCGAAGACCGCGCAGCGGGTGGCGATGTTCGGCGGGTCCGTGACCGAGCCGAAGCGCTTGAGGTCGTCGTACTCGATCTCCATGCGCGCGGCCTGCTCGTCGAGGAACGAGCCGGTGCCGGCGGCGCAGAGCGAGTTCTCGGAGTAGCCCTGGAACTTGCCGGTGTGGTCGACGGTGATCATCGACACCGAGCCGCCGCCGACGTCGATGATGTTGCGCGCCTCGGGGAAGGAGGCGCGCACGGCGCGGACCGACGCGGCCGCCAGGTCCACCCGGCGCATCCCCGCCGCGCCCTCGACCAGGCCGGCGCCAGTGCCAACGATGGCCGCCGGGACCTCGAGGCCCGGGCCCACCTGCTCGAGCGCCGCGCGCAGCGCCGCCTGCGGGTTGCCGTGGTGCGCCCGGTAGAACCGCGACACGACCGACGGACGCGACGTACCGTTCTCGCCCTCCACCTCCACCAGCGCCACCTTCACGAACAGCGACCCGATGTCGATCCCCAGCGCCAACCGCTTCATTGCACTGCCTCCCTCAGAAGACCCCGCCGGGCCCGCGGCGAACGCATCCCGGCGGCGGACAGGGTTCCTAACATGGACTGACACGTCAGTCTAGATGATTTTCGCAAGCTGACGTGATCGCAGCGTTATGTTGCGTCACACGCGTGCATTCTAATGGGGAGGTGGCTCCGGGGACCGCGCGCTCAGGCCGTGTGCTCGGCGCCGAACAGCATGTAGGCGGCGTTCACCATCGCCAGGTGGCTGAACGCCTGCGGGAAGTTCCCGATCTGCTGCTTCTCCCGGGGGAGGTACTCCTCCGCCAGCAGCCCGACGTCGTTGCGCAGGTTGGCCACGCGCTCGAACAGCTGCCGCGCGTCGTCGTGGCGCCCCATCATTTGGTAGGTCATGGCGAGCCAGAACGAGCAGGCCAGAAAGACCCCCTCCTCACCTGCCAGGCCGTCGGTGCCCTCCTCGGTGCGATACCGCAGCACGAGGCCGTCCGGCATCAGCTCCCGCTCGATCGCCGCCACGGTTCCCTGGACCCGAGGATCGGTGGCCGGCAGGAACCCGAATAGCGGAATAGCGAGCAGGCTCGCGTCCAAGGCCGTCGAGCCATAGTACTGCGTGAAGGTGTTGCGGGCCGGGTCGTAGCCCTTCTGACACACCTCATCGAAGATGGCCTGCCGCAGCGCGACCCACCGGGCCTTGTCCACCTTGAGGCCGTGCTCGTCGATGATCCGGATCCACCGGTCAACCGTCGTCCAGGCGGCGACCTTGGAGGCGGTGAAGTCTTGCTCCGGCCCGCGCATCTCCCAGATGCCGTGATCCTTCTGCGTCCAGGCCTCCGCGACGCGCGTCGCGATCGTCTCGAAGGCGATCCGGGCCCGATCACCCAGCTTGCCGCGCGCCTGCACGTAGACATACATGACCTCGGCCAGCTCCCCCAGCACGTCCAGCTGGAACTGGGTGTACGCGCCGTTACCCACGCGGACGGGGTGCGCGCCGCCATAGCCTGGCAGCCAATCCAGCGTGACCTCGGTCAGGCGCCGCTCGCCGCGGATGCCGTACATGATCTGCAGCTGCCCCGGCGCCCCCCCGACCGCATTGATGAGCCACTCACCGAAGGCGCCGGCTTCATCGAGGGCTCCGGACGTCATCAACGCCCGCAGCGACAAGACCGAGTCGCGGACCCAGCAGAAGCGGTAGTCCCAGTTGCGCTCGCCCCCGGGGGTCTCCGGGAGCCCGAAGGTCGGCGCCGCGACGAGCGCGCCGGACGGCCGGTAGGTGCAGGCCTTGAGGGTGATCAGCGAGCGCAGCACCAGGTCGCGGTGCTCCGCCGGCAGCCGGAGCGGCCCTGACCACTTCGTCCAGTAGGCTTCCGTCTCGCGGAGCGCGACGTCGGGATCGATGGGCGGCGGGATGTCATCGTACGGCCTGGCCCACGAGAGCACGAAGGGCACCCGCTCGCCGGCGCTCACGACGAACTCCGACTCGAAGGGCGGCGGGGTCGTCGCCGGCCCGCCGCGCAGGTAGAGGGCGTCGGGACCGGCCACCGCCGCGTACGCGCCGTCGCGCTGCGACACGAGCGGGACCGTGTAGCCGCTGCCGAAGCGCGGTCGCAGCTCGCTCCGGACCTTGACCTTGCCCCGGATGCCCTCGACCCAGCGCACGAGGTGCGGGGTGCGATCGCGAATCGGCATGAAGTCGACCAGCCGCACGACCCCGTCGGCGGTGACGAAGTCGGTCTCGAGGATCAGCGTCTTGTCACGGTAGCGCCGCTGCACCTCGCGCACCCGGCCGACCGGCGCGATCCTCCACTGGCCGTTGGCGGGCGTCCCGAGCAGCGAGGCGAAGCAGGCCTCGGAGTCGAAATCGGGCAGGCACATAAAATCCACCGAGCCGTCCTTGGCGACGAGCGCGGAGGTGTGCAAATCTCCGATGAGCGCGTTGTCCTCGATGAGGACGGTGGGCGCGGCCGGTTTTGCGGGGGCGGCACGTGGCGCCCGCGACGTGCCGGGCGCGGAATTTTTGGATGTACGCATCGGGGGCCTCCTGTTGGGTCTTCAGCAGGTTCGGTGTAGTGTCCACCGTCGGTCCGTCAAGCCGCGACGGCCTACCGAAATTGCTGCTGGCCAGGGTACCCGGGACGGTGTGAGGGGCGTCTCCCGCGCGCCGAGTGGAGCCAGGGCCGCGGACGCCCTATACTTGATTTATGAAGGCTCGCGAGACTCCCCCCGCGACGTACGAGGATCTCTTGAAGGTCCCGGAACCCCTCATCGCGGAGATCCTCGACGGCGAGCTCATCCAGAGCCCGCGTCCGGGGCTGCGGCACGCCACGAGCGCCTCGGTCCTCGGCGCGCAACTGCTGGCTTCGTTTCATGGCCCGGCCGGCGGCCCCGGAGTGCCGGGCGGGTGGTGGATCCTCTTCGAGCCGGAGCTGCACCTGCACGGCGACGTCGCGGTGCCGGACCTCGCGGGCTGGCGGCACGAGCGCATGCCGGTCATTCCCGATGTGGCCTTCGTCGAGTTGCCGCCGGACTGGGTGTGCGAGGTGGTCTCGCCGCGGCGCGAGGAGGTCGACCGCGTGCGCAAGATGCCGATGTACGCCCGTGAGCGCGTCCAGCACCTCTGGCTCGTGAACCCGGTCGAGCGGACCCTCGAGGTGTACGGGCTGGAGGCCGGGCGGTGGGTGGTCGTCAGCGCGCACGCGGGCGACGAGCGGGTGCGGGCGGCGCCGTTCACCGCGGTCGAGCTCGACATGGCGCGGTGGTGGATTCCGTGACGGCACAGGGCAGTTGAACGGCCTCCCCGCGCGTCACCCCGAGTACCGACCGCCGACCATCAGCCAGTGTCGGGCGGCGATGGCGGCGACCCTCTCCTCATGCTGCGCGAGCGGAAGGGATTATCGCGGCGGCGGGGGCGTAGGGTCAGCGCGCGCTCGACGCGGCAGGCCCGCTGGCACCGTTACAGGAGGCTCAGGTGAACCTGGTCGCCGGCGTAGGCCGACCGGGCGATCTCGTGCCACTCGTACTTGGAGATCCGAGTGCGCCCCGCCAAGAATCCCTCGTAGATTTGCTCAATTCTCCTCGGCACCACGACCTCGCCAGCAGCTTGCAACGGGATCGCGCGGACTTCCTCCAGTGCACGAGTGAGCGCCGCGTTGTCCTCCCGCGTCAGCCGGACCGGCAGCCACTTCCCTGAGCCCCCCCAGTGATCCCGGAACCTCACCACGCCGGCCACCGCGTCACCCGCCGCCGCGACCTCGTTGAGCCACTCGCCGAGGGGTGCCGGCGATGCGACCTGGGCGGGATCCCCGAGAAATGCTTGGATTCTGCGCAGCGGGCCTACGGTCGCTGCCAACTCGGCGGCTGCACGCTCCGGGCCTACCATGCTCTCCGCCCCCGGCACCACCGCCGGTGCCGCAGCGAAGTCAAACAGGCGCACGCGCCACCTGGAGCCAACTGCGGACTCGAATGTGGCTCGGACGTGCTGCGGCCAGTGAAGCGAAGCCAGGCACGTGAGGACCTGGCAGTTCGACAGTGCCTCGGGAACGCCGGATCCCTGCGGTGCAAGGAGCCGAAAGGCGTCGCGAACGCCGTCGATCTCGGTGCGCCAGACAAGTGCAGCGCCAGCCACGCCCCCATCACCGTGGGTGAACGTGACCACGCCGGCGAGCTCCTCGTGATGGGATCGCGCGTACAGCCGCTCGGAGTTCGCGAGAGGCAGATCGTCGAGACGAGCCTGGGGGTTGGCCGCGAGGGGAAGGTGCTTCAGACGAGCATCTGCGGGCCTCGTGCCGAGGACCCACATCCCGGCGAGCTTGGGTGCAAACTGCGCCAGCTGGTTCTGATCTTGGAAATCCACCACCCAGTAGCTCGACTTATGCGTCGTGCGCCGAGCCCCCCGGCCGATCATCTGGCAGAACAGCACCGGCGACGTCGTCGGCCTGGTGAGAAACACGGTCTGAACGCCGGGGTCGTCGAAGCCCTCGACGAACACGCGGCAGTTGACGAGCACATCGAGCCGGCCAGATTTGAAGTCTTCGACGATACGGCTCCGGTCCGCCCCGGTACGGGTCGTGATCACGTCGACCCGCACTTGCGGTGCCAGGCGTCGGAACGTCTCGACCAACGCCTCGCAGTGCGCGATGTCGACCGCGAAGACCAGCGTCCTGCCGTATCGTCGGCGCTCGCTAAGGTACGACTCCACGATGCACCGGTTGCGCGGTTCGGTATTCAGGGTAGCGAGGGAGCGCTCCTCGAAGTCGCGCTTGCGTTTGTCATACCGGAGCTCGCAGTGCGTCCTCGTCTGGATTTCAACCACGTCAGGACGTGAGAGGTAGCCATCCTGGACCAGGTCCCAGAAGGAACGTTGGTACGCGATGTCGTCGAAGCCAAGCTCGCGCTTGTCTAGCCGCTCGGGAGTCGCGGTCAACCCGAGCTGATTGGCGGACCGGAACCGTTCCCTCCACCTACGGTAGCTGGGCGCCGCAGCGTGGTGGGCCTCATCGATCACCACGAAGTCGAAGCGGCCGTCGGGCATTCCGTGCTTGCTGACCATGGCGAGGACGACGTCACCGCCCTCGTCCTCCCGGCCTGCCATCCAGAACGTGACGCGCCCATTCGGAGCGGTACCGGCACCGTAGAGCACGCGCCTGAACGCGTCCTCGGCCTGCCGAAGCAACTCCTCGCGGTGCGACAGCCAGAGGACCCGGCGGCCGCGGGCCAGCACCGCCGAGGCGAGCCACCTGGCCGCGATGAGAGTCTTCCCTGACCCCGTAGGAAGCACGAGAAGGACCCGCGTGAAGTCTTCGAAGGCCCCCGTCAGTGCGTCGTGTGCCTCGGTCTGGTACGGACGGTCGTCCAAGACACCGGACGACAGTTTGACGTGCGGCTCATAGGCGTAGTCGTCGTCCGCTTCCGAATCCGGGCTTCCGACATCGCACTGTTCTCGCTCATCCTGGCCATCAGCGCCCGAGGAACGGGGCGTCGCGGCTACACTGCGCTCAAGGCGATGCGAGTTCGACCACCTCACGCTGGAGGAGAACCAGTCGCGCCAGTCGCCGCTGGCGAGCAGGTCATCCACGAGGGCGCGCGGATCCTCGCCCTGGAACAGGACGAGCCGCTCCACCAACGCGGCCTGGCCCGCCAATGGCAATCCGCTGAAATCCGAGCTGGTGCAGTACGCCCCCCCGCTGCCTAGCCAATCCCCGCTCGCCCTGACCATCGCCGCCAGAGACTCGGTATCGAGCGGAGTCAAGACGGGCGCCCAACAGTCACGCGGCGCGCCGCCGGCTCGCGCTCGTGGGAGTACGGCACCGACGATGCGCGCGGCAAGGTCGCTCTTGAAGCCCTCCGATGACACCTCGAGACACGCCGCGATCCCCTGAAGACACTCCTTCCGCAGCGACGATAGCGCGGCCTCGAGCGGGTCTCGGCGGCAGCGGGCTGTGAGATCCACGATGCTCGTCAGGGTGGACCGTTTCGGGTCGTCCTCGCCAACGATCAGCTGCGCTGCAAGATCCAGAAGCCCGCGCCTTCGCGCTTCGAACACCCGCTCGAGCTCGTCGCCTTGAAGCTGCGACACGATCCATCGAAGCTGCCGCGGGCCGCCCGAATCCTCGCCGGGAGTCTTGGCGGCCAGCGCCGCGCCTATTGTATCCACCAGGTCGGCTCTGACTCCAGCCGTGGGCAGCCCGAGATTGGCACCGAGCCTGATGAGCGTGTCCTTGAGGAGGAGGGCAAACAACTCGCTCACCGTCATCGCTCACTTCCTTTCGCTAGCGTCGACCCAGGCTGCTGATATCGCGGAGAAGCCGTTGCCGCGTACAGCCCCACCCCGGCGGGCGACACCGACCGACCCTCCTGGCTCGTGCGCGCCACCGACTGCGGCAGCTTCGGCGAGCAGCGGGGACTTCAGGGCGTGATCTCGTGGTACCACACCACGTCCGGCGAGGTGCCGTCGGTGGTGGCGATCGCGGCCTCGAACGGCGCGGCGTGGTAGCGGATGGCGTGCCCGACCTGATCGTCGCCGTCCAGGTAGCCGGCGCCGAACTCCTCGCTCCAGTGTCCGGCCGGATCGTTGACGGTGTAGGAGCTGCCGTCGAAGCCCAGGGTCACCACGACGTGGCCCCCGGCCGTGAAGTACCCGTGGACGATGACCGGCTTGCCGGCCGCGAGGAGCGCCTGGACGTCGGCGACGACGCCGTCGTCGTGGCCGACGATCCGCTGCGTGATGCCGCTGCGCGCGGCGATGGTGTTGAAGATGCCGGCCAGCCCCGCGGGCGTCTGGCCGAGGTCCTTGCCGAACTCCGCGGTGAGGTCGTCGGGCACGCCCTGCCAGCCGTAGTAGGCGAGCACCATCGCGGCGGAGGTGTTCTGGCACGTGGACCAGGGCTCGAGAGCGTTGTTGCCCTGATAGAAGTACGGCACGTCCGCGTTGGCGGGCACGCCGCCGTCGGCGCCGGGGCTCGCGTCGGCGGCCTGGTGCGCCGCGTCCCCGGCGGCGTCGCGCGCCGGCGGCCCGGCATCGGTCGCGCCTTCGGCGCCGTCGTCCCGCTTCCCGCCGCCGCCGTCGGCCGCCGGCCGCCCGCCGTCGTCGGTCTGCGCCGCAATCCTGGAGCACGCGAGCGGGCCGAGCGCCAGGAAGAGGACAAGGCACGGTGCGAGGAGGAGGCGCCAGGTCGTCATCGGGTCGAGCCCTCCCGGGCGGGATGGTGCCGCCAGGGCCATAGTACCGCCTGGCGCGGCCGCGGGAAGCAGAGAAGTGCCGCGGCGGATGTGCCGCGTCGGACGGCCGCGCTGGCGCCCGGCGGTCAGTCCCGGCCGCGATCAGATCAGCCCCGCGATCAGCTCGCTCCCTTGACCGCCGACCGACCCGGCCGCACCATGCTCCTCGATGACGCACGGGAGGCTGCCCCCAGAGGTGCTCGAGAGCCTCCGGGCGCTCGAGGAGTTTGCGCGCGGCGACCGCCCCGACGGGGGGCGCGATGAGGTGGCTCGCCTGCGCATCGCCTCGGGGGCGATGAGCACGCGTGGACTGCCGCTGGAGGTCGCCGCCGAGCCGGACGAGCGCGGCCTGCGTCTCCGCCTCCGCACCGACGGCGCCGAGGTGCGCCTTCGCCTCGAGCAGAAGGGGACCTTCATCTTCACCTTTGGCGACGCAACGCTCGAGGTCGATGATCGCCATCAGGGCGCGGCGTTCGCGCGCGCGGTGGCGTCGTGGCTGGGCGTCCCGCTCGGCGACCCCGGCGCGGCCCTCGTCGCCCCTGAGCCGGTCGTCGGCGCATACGCCCGCCTTGGAGTGCGGCGCGACGCCTCCGGCCAGGACTGGGAGCTACTCAAGCTGTTCCTCGGCGACGAGCCGCGCGCCGCTGAGGTCTTCTTCCGCCTGCGGGCCGATCACGCTGCCGCCGTGCTGGGCGAGAAGGCCTCGTTCTACCGGGTCCCGCTGGCAGAGTTGCTGAGCGCGGCCCTCGGCGACGGTCGCGCGGTCGTGCCTCACCAGCGCCTGATGCTGGACCACGGCAATCTGGAGGTGGCCGTGCCACCGACCTGGAGCGCGAAGCGGGAGGAGAGCTGCATCACGCTCCAGGACCCCGCTGACACTCGCCGTCTCGAGATCTCGTACTTGCGGCTGCCCAGCCTCGCACCCGATGCGCCGAGTCTCGCGGACCGTCTCCGCCACGTGCTGCTGAGCGCCGGCGAGCAGGAGGCCGCGGCCCACATCGACCGGCAGCAGCGGGCCAACCTCGAGCTGGTCTGGGCCGACTACCCGTACGAAGCCCACGACGACGAGCGGGACATCGTTCGGCCTGCGCGAGGGCGCTGGCTTCTGGCGTCCAACGGGGTGCTGCAGGCCCTGCTCACCTACTACTACTGGACGGACGACGCTCCTGGCGCCGTGGCGGACTGGGAGCAGGTGGCAGCGATGCTCCGCCTGCAGGATGACCCGGGAGCGGAGGTGATGAAGGCGTGGGCGCTGGCGCCGGTGAATGGCCCCGCCGCGACGGATTGACCGCGCCGCCCCTCGGGCGCGAGTCACCCGAGCATCACACGCCACTCCCGCCGCTCGGCGTCATACAGCCAGTCGTGGCGCATGATCTCGACGGCGATCGTGCCGCCCTGGCCGTCGTCGCGCCGCTCAAGCACCACGGACGGTAGGTTGAGCCGGGCGAATGCCAGGGCCTCGTCCAAGGTCTCGAATGACCGGATCCTGGTCGCCATGACGACATACTTGCCGATTCTCATGGCGCCGCTCCTCGGAGTCGCCGCAGCAGCTCCGCGAGTCCCGCGGCCTCGCTCCGGTCGAGCTCGCGACCGGTCAGGGCCGCATACGCCTCGCCGATGCTGCCGTCGGCCAGCGCGGCCTCGGCGCGGAGCCCCGCCCCGGCGAGCGCACGCTCGAGGTCCTGCATCTCCATGCTCTCTTGGATGCGAGCAATGTCTGGGCCAGGGCGCACCCGCGAGGCGAGGAGGACCAGATCCACGAGATCCTGGTCGCGCCCCGCGAGCAGCTTGAGGGCTACCAGATCCTCGAGCGCGACGCACGGGACAGCCGGACCGGCGAATGAGGCGCGAACACTGACGCGGTCCATCTCGACCCGGTAGACGTCGAAGGTGCGCGGGTCGACCACGGCGTCGCGGCTCGCATCGACCACGACTCGCGGCGACTCGCGCTGGAATCGCCACCAAGGCGAGGCGCGGCTCGAGAGATAGCCGCGTTCCTCCAGGGTCGTCCCGAGGGCCTCGAGGCCAGCGTCGCCGCGCGCGACGAAATCGATATCGACCGTTTGTCGCGACTCGAAGCCGACGAGCACGTGCACCGCGAGTCCGCCGATGAGGGCGATCTCGCCACCCTCCTGGGTCGTGCGCGCCACCACGGCGGCAGCTTCCGCGAGGAGATCCTTCACGATGTCAGTCTAATGGCACCTCGGATCGACGGCAATGCGACAGCGGCGGCGCGCCACAGGGAAGCACCCGCGGCGCCGGCGGCGCTGGCGTCCGGCGGTCGGTTCCCGGTATCATCTCCACCATGCGCGACGGCCTCTCGCGGCGCGACCTGCTCGGTGCCGGGGTGCTCGGCGGCCTCGCGCTCGCGTCGGGCTGCCGCCTCCTGCGCCGCGGTCACGGCCCGTCGGTGATCGACGAGATCCTCAGCTGGCACGGGCAGCGCCCCGAGGCGGTGTACGGCGTCGACAACGGCGAGGGGGCGCCGGCCCGGGCCGTCCCCGCGGAGGACGCGATCGCGCCGAAGCCGTGGCGCGACGAGCCGCCGGAGGCGCCCGGCGCGCAGTACCGGGCGCAGCTCGCCGCGGCGAAGCTCGGCGGCCAGCGGGTGGGGCTCACGCAGCTCCGCGCCGCCGTCGATCGCGGGACGCCGGTCATCGACGCGGCCCGGTTCGCGCGCGCGGCGCGGGAGGCGGCGCGGCTACGCGAGGCCGCCGGCGCGCTCACCGCGGACCACGGCGCCCTGTCGCGCCAGCTCGTCGACGAGTTCCACCTGGACGGCATGCAAACGGCGCTCGTGCGCGAGAGCCCGTTCCTCGCCGGCCTCATCGCGACCACCGGCCGCGACCGCGTCGCCTGGTCCCCGGACGCCGAGGCCCCCGACTACCGTCACCTCGACTACGATGGCGCGCTCCCCGACACCTTCGCGCTCACCCCGGCGGTGCTCGCGCGCGTCGCCGAGCTCAACGCCTTCGACGTCGGCGGCGAGCGCCTGGAGCAGCTCAACGACGCGCCCGCGCAGCGGCACCGCAAGCTCCTCTTCGGCCTGCGCGGCTGCACCGTCGTGTCGCAGAAGGGTGGCCGGCTCCTGCTCAAGGAGTCGCGCCCCGACCACCGCGGCTACCGCTGCCTCCTCGGCGTCTGGGACCGGCGCGACGACTCGATCCGGGTCTTCACCGCCTCGACGGTGCCGAACGCGGTCTACATGCGCGAGTGCCTGCACGAGTACCGCCACCTCGGCCAGTTCGGCGCCAAGGCCTGCAACATGCTCGCGACCGGGCTGTACCGCTACCGCGTGGGGCCGCACCGCAAGCGCCCCGGCGCCTTCCGCCAGGACGCGCCGATCGGCCTGTGGCGCTCGACCGACAACCTCGTCTTCGAGGTCGGCGACTGCTTCCAGGTGGGCCCGGAGGACGTCTGCGACAACATCCACGCCGGCGCGTACAAGCAGGTCGCGCCGGGGTGGCCGGTCTTCGGCTCCGCGGGCTGCCAGGTCCTGAGCGGCAACTATCAGCAGGCGAGCACCCCGTACGAGCAGTTCCGCGTCGCCGCCGGCCTGCGACCGCGCCACGACCCGGCGGACGACGGCCGCCGCTACCTCTACCTGCTCGTGACCGGCCGCGACGTGCGCCTGACCGCGCACCTCCTCGCCCAGCCGGCGCCGCGCGTGACGTGGGCGGCCTTCGAGCGGCTGCGGGTCGGATCGACCGGACCGCGGGTGCGCGCGTTCAAGGCGCGCCTCGCTCAGACCGGCTGCTACGCGGGCCCGGTCGACGAGGTGCTCGACGGCCCGGCCGCCGAGGCGCTCGTGCGCTGGCAGCGCGCCATGGCCGCGACCCAGTACCGCGACATCCGGCCCGACGCCATCGCGAAGCCGCGTGACCTGCTGGTGATGGCGCTCCACGCCGCCCCGGCCTGCGCCCCGCCGATGGGCGGCGTGGCCGCGCCGTAGGGTGGCGCGAGGAGCATGCCGCCCCCCGCACCCGGGCCAGGGCGCGTTCACGCCGCGGCGCCACCACGGCGCCGCGGGATGGACCTGTCCGGCAAGGCTCACTATGATGGAAGCGCAGCCCGATGAGCCTGGGAGAGTCGACGTTGAGCACGCCACGCAGGCATGAACCGATGGCGTGGGGGGCTGGCACCGTGCCAGCCGAGGTGCGGGCGCGCTTCGTCGAGGGCGTGGCCTCTTGGTCGAGGTTCTTCATGGGAGAGGGCGAGGCGCAGAAGGCGCTGTACAAGCTCACCGCGATCCTCGAGTCCGAGGGCATGCCCTACGCCATCATCGGCGCGCTCGCGCTCAACGCCTACGGCCACCGGCGAGCCACCGTGGACGTCGACGTGGTGCTCCGGGAAGACGACCTCCAGCGGTTCAAGCAGAAATACCTGGGCCGAGGCTACGTCGAGCGCGTCGCCGGGACGGGGAAGCTGCTGGACACCGAGCACGAGGTCCGGGTCGACGTGCTGAGCACGGGGCGTTTCCCGGGTGACGGCAAGCCCAAGCCGATCGCGTTTCCCGATCCTGCGACGACCGCCATCCGCGGCGATCGGTTCGCGCTGTTGCCGCTCGCCCGCTTCCTCGAGCTGAAGCTCGCCTCCGGGATGACCGCCCCGCATCGCCTCCACGATCTCGCCGACGTGCTGGACCTCATCCGCAGCGCGCAGCTCCCCGCCGAGACCGCCGACGAGCTCCACCCGTGGGTGCGGGCGAAGTTCCGGGAGCTCTGGGAGGCGGCGCAGGGCGAGGACGTGTACTGAGGACGCCGCCCTCCGTCACGCCGCCGTCACCCGCACCGCCGTCCCGCCCAGCACCGACGTCCCGGACACCGCGTCGACCCAGCGGGCGTCGAGCAGGTCGTTCATGCTCGCGCCGGGGTGGACACCGGCGGCCGTGAGGCGCGCGCCGGGCCGGTCGTGCCCGAAGCCGAACGGCAGCGACACGACGCCCGGCATCATCTCCGCGCCGAGCTCGAGCGGGACCTCGATGGCGCCCACGGCCGAGGCGACGCGGACGCGCTGACCGGCCGCGAGCCCGCGCGCCGCCGCGTCGTCCGGGTGCATCCGCAGGGTGCACTGGTCGGGCCCGCGCACGAGCCGCGGGCAGTTGTGCAGCCAGGTGTTCATGCTGCGCAGGAGACGGCGCGTGATCAGCCGCAGCTCGTCGCCGCCCCGCGCGACCTCGGGCATCGTCGCGAGCCGCGCGAGCTCGGCGCCGAGCGGCGCGGGCACGAGCGGCAGCCGCCGCCCGGTGCGCCGCAGCAGGCCGGCGAGCCGCGGCCGCAGCGGGCCGAGGTCGAGCCCGTGCGGCGCCGCCTCGACCTGCGCCAGCGACAGGTGGTGCGGCCCGGCCCGGAGCAGGAGATCGAGCGCCCGCGCGGGCCCGACGGCGCGCGCGGCCGCGCACGCGAGCCGGGTCGCGTGCCCCGCGAGCCCGCCGCGCCGGCGCCCCAGCCGATCGGCCAGCGCGACCAGCGTGTCCCAGTCCTCCCGCACGCCCGGCGGCCGGGGGAGCACCGCCCGCGTGTGGCGGGCGTGGTTACCCACCGCCATGGCGGCCTCGAGCAACGGGTAGCGGTCGCACTCGAGCGGCGCCGCGGCCGGGAGGACGAGGTGCGCGTGTCGCGTCGTCTCGTTGAGGTAGAGGTCGACGGCCACCATGAGCTCGAGCCCGGCGAGCGCCCGGTCGAGGCGCCGGCCGTCGGGCGCCGCGAGCACCGGGTTGCCGGCCAGCATCACCAGCGCGCGCACCTGCCCGGGGCCCGGGGTCTCGATCTCGTCCGCGAGCGCGGCCACCGGGAGCTCGCCGTCGATCTCGGGCAGGCCCGCGACGCGACTGCGCCACCGCCCCGTGCGGTGGTCGCGGGGGAGCCCGCTCGCGAGGGCGACCAGGTCCACCGCGGGGCTCGCGAACATCAGGCCGCCCGGGCGGTCGAGGTTGCCCGTGACCAGGGTCAGGGCGTCGAGCAGCCAGGTGGTGAGCGAGGCGTGCTCCTGGGTGCAGGCGCCCATCCGGCCGTACGCGGCGGCCGCGGGCGCGGCGGCGAAGTCCCGCGCCAGCCCGCGTACGTCGTCGGCCGCGACGCCCGTCGCCGCGGCCACCTGCTCCGGCGGGAACGGCCGGACGAGCCCCTCGAGCTCGGCGAGCCCCGCCACCAGGCCGTCGAGGTCGCCGAGGCGGACGAGGCCCTCGGCGAAGAGCACGTGCAGCATCGCCGCGAGCAGCAGCGCGTCGGCGCCCGGCCGCACGAACAGGTGCGTGTCGGCGATCGCGGCGGTCTCGGTGCGGCGCGGGTCCACGACCACGAGGCGGCCGCCGCGCCCCCGCACCTCGCCCACCCGGCGGGCGCAGTCGGGCGCGGTCATCACGCTGCCGTTCGACACGACCGGGTTCGCGCCGACGGCCAGCAGGAAGCGCGTGCGCCCGAGGTCGGGCACCGGCAGCAGCGCCTCGTTGCCGTAGAGCAGCCGCGACACCAGCATGCGCGGGCGGGCGTCGAGCGAGTTCGCCGAGTAGACGTTCCGCGTGCCGAGCGCGCGGATGAAGGGCAGCAGCACGAGGAGCGTGCCGTACGCGTGCGCGACCGGGTTGCCGTAGTAGAGCGCGACCGCGTCGCCGCCGTGGCGCTCCTGGATGCCGGTCAGCCGCCCGGCGATCTCGTCGAGCGCGGCGTCCCACGTGACGGGCTCCCAGCTCGCGCCGCGGCGGCGCAGCGGCTGCCGCAGCCGGTCGGGATCGCGCGCGAGGTCGGCGTGGGCCAGCGCCTTCGGGCAGATGTGGCCGCGGCTCTGCGGGTCGTCCCGATCGCCGCGGATCGCGCGGACCTCCGCGCCGTCGTGCTCGACGACGAGCCCGCAGCCCGCGTCGCACAGCCCGCAGAAGGTCCGCGTCTGCGCCATCAGGGCCGCCCCCGGACCCGCGGCTACAGCCCGGGGCCGCGCGGCTGGTAGTGGATGGTGGCGTCCGCCTTCGGCTTCGGCGGCGGCTCGATCGGCGCGCCGGCCGCGGCAGCGCCGCCGAAGCGCCGGCCGCGCGCGACGGCCCGGCTCGCGACCTTCTGCAGGTGCTGCCCCGGCACGACGCCGGCGCCGGGGATGACCACGGGCTTGGCGAGGGCGCTGCCGTCGACCCCGTCGAGGTCCATGGCGGCGACCTCCTGGGGCGGCGGGTGGCTGAGCGGCGGCTTGGGCGGCGTGCCGCGGCCGAGGAGGCTCACGATCCCGAGGATGAGCAGGCTGCCGATCACGGTGCCGCCGTAGATGGCCGGCATGCGCCACCACGGCGGCTCGTCGTCCTCGGTGCGCTTGATGGTGCCGGGTTGCAGCACCCCCGCGGGCGGCGGCAGTGGCGCCGCCGGCGCGGCGGCCTTGGGCTTGGCCTTGTTGTCAGGTGCCACGTGCGTCCTCTGGCAAGGAAAGTATCACGAACCGCCTGGCCGCGGAAGATCGCCGGTCCTGCACTTGCACCCCCTGGTGCGTTCGCGTTATCAATCCCTCACACCTGGAGGCACCATGGAAGCCGGCGAGATCCTGCGTCTGGAGCACCACCCGCCGAACGGCCCCGCCAAGAAGAAGCTCGTCTCGGCGTACGACCTCGCGCAGGTGGGCTTCTTCCTCTTCGGGTTCCCGCGCAACGGCTTCGGCTCCATCGACGTCACGCACGACTGCAACCTCCGGTGCCGGCACTGCTATTTCTTCGAGCATGACCAGCCGCAGCAGTCCCTGAGCACGACGGAGTGGATCGAGCTCTTCGAGCACTGGAAGCGGACCCGCAGCCGCCTCGAGTTCCCCTTCTTCCAGTGCTCCTGGGTCGGCGGCGAGCCGCTCATCCGCAAGGACGTCATCGAGGCCGGCCGCCGGTACTTCCGCTACAACACGATCGTCACGAACGGCACCATCCCCCTGCCCGACTGGCCCGACGTGAACTGGTACGTCTCGATCGATGGCGACGAGGAGATGCACGAGCACATCCGCAACAAGAAGGGCATCTACCGCCGCATCATGAAGCACGTGAGCGCGCGGCCGCACAACCGCATCACCGTCGCCTACTGCATCACCCGCGAGAACGCGCACTGCATCGAGACCGTGGTGCGCGACTGGTCGAAGGTCGCCCGCTACTTCACCTTCGACTTCTACACGCCCATGGAGGGCGCCGACGACCCGCTGTGGGTGCCGTGGGCCGAGCGCGACCGCATCCTCGATCAGCTCCTCGCGCTGCACCGCATCTACCGCGGCTACTTCCGCATCCCGGAGCGCACGTTCCGGCTGATGCGCTCGGACCTCGCGCCCGACGTCACGCGCACCTGTCTCTTCGCGCGCAAGGCGTTCGCCTACGACGCCGTGGGCCGCCTGAAGAAGAAGTGCGTGATGGGCGAGAAGGCGGACTGCGGCCGCTGCGGCTGCGTCGTGCCCTACTACATGCGCTCGCTGACCGACCGGCCGATGGTGGTCCGCGACCTCGCCGGCGAGGCGTGGCGCGGGGCGATGCGGCGGTGGGGGACGGCGCCGTGAAGCGGCCCGCGCCGGCGCTCACCCTCCTCGTGCTGCTGCTGTGCGCCGGACCCGCCGGCGCCGACACCGACGCGTCCGCGCCGGCCACCGCCCGCGCGGCGTCGCAGCCGGCGAGCGGCCCGCGGCGCTTCACCCTGCCCGAGCTCATCGCCAAGGTGCGCGAGGTGTACCCCGGCATCGAGGCCGGCCGCTACTCGCTGCAGGCCGCCGAGGCGCAGCTGTCCGAGGCGCGCCGCGCGTGGATCCCGCAGGGCACCATCGACGGGCTCGTCGCGCCGGCGCCGGAGATCCGCTGCGGCGTGCCGGACGACGTGATCCCCGCCGACCAACAGCGCCCGAACGACAAGCTCTGGCGCGAGCAGCACTGCCTGACGACGCCGTCGCTGCCGACGCCCCGGTTCGTCGGCGTCGCCGGCCTC
>DASXVK010000004.1:0-1970 GCA_036504295.1 Polyangia bacterium | reverse complement strand
GCGCGTGGCACAGGTCGAAGGCGACGAGCGGCATCATGACGTTGAGCTCGAGCTGGCCGCCGCTCGCCGCCGCGGCCACCGCGGCGTCGAGCCCGATGACCTGGTAGCTCACCATGGCCAGCATCTCGGCCATGGAGGGGTTCACCTTCCCGGGCATGATCGAGGAGCCGGGCTGGACCGGCGGGAGCCGGAGCTCGCCGAGCCCGGTGTTCGGTCCCGAGCCGAGGAGCCGCACGTCGCCGCCGAGGCGCAGCAGCTCCACGGCCGCCCCCCGGAGCGCGCCGGAGAGGGCGACGAACGGCGCCAGGGACTGCATGGCGTAGAACGGGTTCGGCGCCAGCACCAGCGGCGCGCCGGTGAGCCGCGAGAGCTCCTGGACCATGAGCGCCGGGTAGCGCGGGTCGGCGTTGAGGCCGGTGCCGACCGCGGTGCCGCCGATGCCGAGCGCGCCCGCCTCCGGCAGCGCGTTGAGCAGCCGCGCCGCCGCCGCGCGCAGGGCGGCGGCCCACCCCGACACCTCCTGGCCGAGCCGGATGGGCGTCGCGTCGTTGAGGTGCGTGCGGCCCGACTTCACGATGCCGTCCCAGTCCTCCGCCTTCTGCTGGAACGTGTCCGCCAGGTGCTGGAGCGCCTCCACCACCGGCGGCGCGAGCTCGAGCGCCGCCAGCCGCATGGCGGTGGGCACGACGTCGTTGGTGGACTGCCCCAGGTTGACGTCGTCGTTGGGGTGGACGAGCTTCGCGTCGCCGCGCCGCCCGCCCAGCAGCTCGCAGGCGCGGTTCGCCAGCACCTCGTTCACGTTCATGTGGTGGGAGGTCCCGGCGCCGGCCTGGTAGACGTCCACCACGAACTGGTCGCGCCACCGGCCGGCCAGGACCTCCTCGGCCGCCGCCGCGATCGCCTTGGCCTTGCGGGCGGGGAGCAGCTTCAGCCGCCCGTTCACCCGGGCGGCGGCGAGCTTCACCCGCACCGTCGCGTCCACGAAGGCGGGGTGCGGGCGGAGGCCGGAGATGGGGAAGTTCTCCAGGGCCCGCGCCGTCTGGGCGCCGTAGAGCGCGTCCGCCGGCACGGCCAGCTCGCCCATCGTGTCGCGCTCGAGGCGGGTCTTCGCCGCCCGCTGCTTCCTCTTCATGGCACCACCAGCCGCACCGGGCTCTCGATGACCGCCTTGAACGTCTGCAGGAACCGCGCGCCGGCGGCGCCGTCGATGACGCGGTGGTCCCCGGAGAGGCCGAAGCGGCAGCGCTCCATGGGCACCACCGCCCCGGTCGCCTCGTCCACCCACGGGACCTTCTGCGCGGCCCCGACCGAGAGGATGGCCGCCTCGGGCGGGTTGATGATGGCGTAGAAGGCGTCGATCCCGAACATGCCCAGGTTGGAGACCGTGAAGGTGCCGCCCTGGTACTCGTCCGGCTTGAGCCGCTTGTCGCGAGCCCGCTTGGCGAGCTCCCGCGAGGCGCGCGCCACCTCGAACACCGACAGCCGGTCGGCGTCGCGCAGCACCGGGGTGATGAGCCCCTCCTCGACCGCCACCGCCATGCCCACGTGCACGCCGCCATGCCGGATGATGCTCTCGCCGGCCCAGGCGGCGTTCACCTCGGGGTGGCGGGTGAGCGCGTCGGCGGCCGCCTTGAGGACGAGGTCGTTGAGCGAGATCTCGCCCTGGCCGAGCTCGTTGAGCTGCTCCCGGAGCGCCACCGCGCGCCGCATGTCGGCCGAGATCTCGAGGTAAAAGTGCGGCGAGCCGGGCTTCGCGACGGCGAGGTTCCTGGCGATGGCCTTGCGCATGGGCGAGAGCGGCAGGCTCTCGTCGCGCAGGGTCCGCTTCGGCGGCAGCTCGCGCTTGCGCTTCGCGGGCGCCGCGGCCGGCGCGCGCGCCTGGGGCCCGCGCTCCACGTCGGCGAGCACCACCCGCCCCCCCGGCCCCGACCCGCCCAGCGCGGCCAGATCGAGCCCGCGCTCGCGCGCGA
>DASXVK010000003.1:0-4020 GCA_036504295.1 Polyangia bacterium | reverse complement strand
CCCCTCGACCTCGCCGAGCTGCCGCCCGCGCAGGTAGATGGGGATCGGCCGGAGGACGACCCGCTCGACCCCGCCCGCGACGCAGCTCCGCGCCAGGCGGCCGAGCGCCTCGTCGCTGCGGTCGCCGGCCTGGCCGAGGACGGCGATGAGGCGCCCGCCCGGGAACGCGCGCCGCGCGAACGGGAGCAGCGCGCCCAGCGCGTGCGGGTTGTGGGCGAAATCGGTGACCAGGTGGGCGCCGCCGACCTCGTACAGGTTGACGCGGGCGGGGTTCTCGTCGCGGGTCGGGTGCAGCGCGCGCAGGCCCGCGGCGATGACCGCGGGCGGCAGCCCGAGCGCCGCGGCGGCGGCCGTCGCGGCGAGCGCGTTGGCGATGTTGAAGCGCGCCGCGCCGCCGAAGGCGACCGGGACCTCGGCGGCCGCGATCACGGGCTCGCGCGCGGCGCCGCGCGCGAGCACGAGGACCTCGTCCTCGAGCAGCGCCGCCGCGCCGCCGCGCCCGAGGTGCGCGCGGATGAGCGCGCCGGCGGGCGCGAGCGAGAACCACACCGTGGGCCGGTCGGCGGGGGCGTGCGCCACCGTGACCGGGTCGTCGGCGTTGAGCACCAGGGCCCCGCCCGGACGCACGAGGCGCGCGAGGACGAGCTTCGCGCGCGCCATCGTCGCGAGGTCGCCGACGCCCCAGTCGTCGAGGTGGTCCTCGGCGATGTTCGTGACGACCGCCACGTCGCAGCGGTCGACCGCGACCCCGCGGCGCAGGATGCCGCCCCGCGCGGTCTCGAGCACCGCCGCCTCGACCCGCGGGTCGCGCAGCACGCGCCGCGCCGCGCCGGGGCCGGTCCAGTCGCCACGCTCGACGACCTCCCCGGCGACGACGATGGCCTCGGTCGAGGCGCAGCCGGTGACCCAGCCCGCGGCCGCCGTGATGCGCGCGAGCAGCCGCGTGGTCGTGGTCTTGCCGTTGGTCCCGGTCACGAGCGCGAGCGGGATCGCGCGCCGCGCCGCCCACTCGACCGCGGCGGGCGCCGGCAGCGCGCGGGCCGGCCACGAGCGCGCGTGGCAGCCGAGGCCGAGCGTGACCTCGTCGTCGTCCTGCAGCAGCGCGACCCCGCGCCGCGCCGCCTCGGCGGCGAGCGCGATCAGCGCCGGGTTCGCCTCGGCCGCGATCAGCGCGGCGCAGCGCGCCGCCGCGCTCGCGAGCGCCTCGCCCGGCGGCGCGCCGCCGCCCCGCCGCGCCGCCTCGGCGAGCGCCCAGTCGTTGACCTCGGTCATGGCGTAGAGGAGGTCGCGCGGCGCGGCGAAGCCGAGGGTCGCGCCCGCCCCCCCGGCGACGGTGTAGCGCCGCTCGAGGAGCACCGGGGCGGGCCGGCCGAGCGCCGCGTGCAGCGCGCGCGCGGCCGCGCCCCACGCGGCGATCAGCGCCGCGGGGTCGTCGCCGGCCTCGAAGCGCACCTCGAGCACGGCCGCGGTCTCGTCGGCGAGGAGGTTGGGCCCGGTGAGGCGCCGCGACGGCTCGCCGCGCATCAGTCCTCCGCGTCCCGCGCCAGCCGCACGCCGCGGTCGTCGCGCACCAGCGACCCGGGGTCGTCGAGCGCGACCAGCGGCGCCCGCGGCGGCCGCCGCGGCGCGCCGCCGTCGTCCGGGGCGGGCTGCTCGGCGCCGTCGGCGCGGAACTTGATCACCTGCTTCCAGGTGCGCGTGACCTGGTCGGCGAACAGCAGCACGAGGTCGCCGCGACGGGCGGCGCGCAGCGCCGCGTCCACGGCGTGCACCTCGTCCGGGATGAGCTCGATGCAGGAGGCCGGGACGCCGTGCTCGGCGAGCGCCGCCGCCAGGAGCTTCGGCACCTCGTCGTGGCCGCGCCCGCGCGGATCGTCGTCGCGCCGGCAGATGTAGCGGTCGAAGTGGCCCGCGGCGTTCGCGGCGACCTCGCGGATGTCGAGGTCGCGCCGGTCGCCGGGCACCGCCAGCACCACGGTCTTGCGCCCCTTGACGTCGAGCGCGTCGGTGAGCTGCGCCATCGCCAGGATCGCGGCGGCGTTGTGGCCGTAGTCGACCACCACGCGGAAGGGGTGCTCGTCGAAGACGTTCATGCGGCCCGGGGCCTGGAAGAACGACGTGTCGAAGGTCCGCAGGCCGTGACGAATGTCGTCGAGCTTGACCCCGAGCGCGCACGCCATGCCGGCGGCGAACATCGCGTTCTGCACGTTGTGCAGCGCCCGGCCCTCGAGCGTCGCCGGGATGAGGTGCGTCCACAGGAGCGGCATGTGGGTGCCGGCCTGGTACAGCGTGATCATGTGCCCGTTGATGCCGTCCTCGAGCACCACCGCCCCGCCGCCGGCGCGGATGTGCTCGCGCACCAGCGGGTGGCCGGGGTTCTGCGTCACGTACCAGATGGCCTTGGCCTCGGTGTGGTCGGCCATCTTGAGGCACAGCGGGTCGTCGGCGTTGAGGAACGCGGCGTCGCGCGCGACCTCGATGACGATGCGCTTGACCTCCGCGAGCTGCTCGAGCGTCTCGACGCCGCGCAGGCCGAGGTGGTCCGAGCTCACGTTGAGGCACGCGCCCACGTTGCACCAGCGGTAGCCCATGCCGGCGCGCAGGAGGCCGCCGCGCGCGGTCTCGAGCACGGCGAAGTCGACGCTCGGATCGCGCAGCACCATCTCGGCCGCCGTCGGGCCGGTCATGTCCCCCTCGACCGCGCGCCGCCCGTCGAGGTACACGCCGTCGGTGGTCGCGAGCCCGACGGTGCGCCCGGCGAGCTTCTCGATGTGCGCGAGCATGCGCGCGGTGGTGGTCTTGCCGTTGGTGCCGGTGATGCTGGCGATGGGGATGCGGCTCGGCGTCCCCGGCGGGAAGAGCATCTCCATGACCGGGGCCGCCACGTCGCGCGGCGTGCCCTCGGTGGGCGCGACGTGCATGCGGAAGCCGGGCGCGGCGTTGATCTCGCAGATCGCGCCGCCGACCTCCTTGTGGCTGCAGGCGATGTCGCGGGTGAGGAAGTCGACGCCGCCGACGTCCAGGCCGATGGCCTGCACGGCGCGCACGGCCATCTCGCGGTTGTCGGGGTGGCACTCCGCCGTGACGTCGACCGCCGTGCCGCCGGTCGACAGGTTCCCCGTCGAGCGCAGGTACAGCACCCGCCCCGCCGCGAGCACCGTGCCCTGGGCGACGCCGGCGACCGCCATCAGGCGCTCGGCCTGGTGGTCGATCTCGATGCGGGTCAGGATCTTCTCGTGGCCGATGCCGCGGTTGGGATCCTGGTTCGTGCGCTCGATCAGCTCCGCGACCGTGTGCGCGCCGTCGCCGACGACGTGGCCGGGGACGCGCTTCGCGACCGCGACCAGCTCGCCGTTGATGACCAGCATGCGGTGGTCGAGCCCCTCGACGAAGCGCTCCACGATCACCGAGCGGCTGTGCTCGCGCGCGACCTCGAACGCCGTGCGCACCGCGTCGTTGTCCATGAGGCCGATGCTGACGCCCCGGCCGTGGTTCGCGTCGAGCGGCTTGACCACCACCGGGTAGCCCAGGCGCTCGGCGACGCGCGCCGCCTCCTCGGCCTCGCGCACCACGCGCTGCCGCGGCACCGGGAGGCCGAGGTCGGCGAGGATGCGGTTGGTCTGCTCCTTGTCGCTCGCGATCTGCACCGCGATGTGGCTCGTCTCGCTGGTGACCGTCGCCCAGATGCGCTTCTGGTAGCGGCCGTGGCCGAACTGGATGAGGCTGTAGTCGCCGAGCCGCAGCCAGGGGATGTCCCGCGCCTCGGCGGCGCGCACGAGCGACCGCGTGCTCGGGCCGAGCGCGCGGTTCTGCGTGTCGCGGATGAACTCCTCGAGCGCGGGCTCGAACACGAACGGCGGCGCGGGCTCGAGCTGGGCCTGCAGCTCGGCCGGCAGCAGCTGGTGGATGAGGCGGAGCGCGAGCCGCCCGGCCTCGCCGCCCGTGCGCGCCTCCTCGAACTGGTACACGACGTGGTAGCGCCCCGGATCGCCGGTCCCGCGGGTCTTGCCGAACGAGACG
>DASXVK010000002.1:0-5331 GCA_036504295.1 Polyangia bacterium | reverse complement strand
GCCCTGGCCGACCTCGAGCAGCCAGGCCTCGACGGCGACGCCCTCTACCACCAGCGGCTGCTGCACTTCGAGGAGCGGCTGGTGGGCGCCCTCACGGCCCGGCTCGCGCGGCCGCCGCGCGCCCTGCCGCCCGCCGAGGTCGCCGCGGCGCTCGCCGCGGTGCGCGCCGCCCCGCCGCGGCTCGGGGCGCAGCCCGTCGCCCTCTCCGAGGAGCAGCAGTACGCGGTCCTCACGGCCCTGCACCTGCCGCTCACGATCATCACCGGCGGGCCGGGCACCGGCAAGACCTCCATCGTCGTCACGATCCTGCGCCTGCTCGCGCGCCTCGGCACGCCCGCGCCGGCCGTCGCGCTCGCCGCGCCCACGGGCAAGGCGGCGAACCGCCTGCAGGAGGCGGTGCTGCGCGCCCTCGCCGGCGTCGCGCAGCCGGACCTGTGGGACTCGGCGCTGGCGGCCACGGTCGAGGCGCGGACGCTGCACCGCCTGCTCGGCTACTCGCCCGCGAACGACCGCTTCCGCCACCACGAGAACAACCGCCTCGCCGAGCGCGTCGTCATCGTCGACGAGTGCTCGATGATCGACCTGGTCCTGATGGACCGCCTGGTGCGCAGCGTGCGCGACGACGCCCACCTCGTGCTCCTCGGCGACGCCGAGCAGCTCCCCTCGGTCGACGCCGGCGCCGTCTTCCGCGACCTGCTGCCCGCGGCGACGGCGGCGCCCTGGCCGTGGCGGCAGCTCGTGAAGCCGACGCTGAAGGGCCGGCTCGCCCCGGCCGATCCGGCGCCCGCGGATCCCCGCGCCGCGGCCGCGGTGCGCCTGACGCACAGCTACCGCATGGACGCCTCGAACCCGGCCGGCCGCGCGATCCTCGAGGTCGCGCGGGCGATCAACGCGGGGCGCGGCGCGGACCTCATCCCGGGGCCGGGCGGGGCGGAGCTCGTGACCCTGCGGTCGCAGCCGGCCGAGCTCGCGTTCCGCGGGGTGGAGCTGCTCGCCGACGAGACGGGCCCGCAGCTCCCGGCGCTGCTCGACGCGTGGTTCGAGCGCCGCGTCGCGGGGCTGCCCGACTGGGTCGAGCTCGTGCGGCACACCTACGTCCAGGGTCCCAGCGGCTTCGGCGACGGCGACCGCGAGCGCCTCGGCCGCCTCCTCGGCCACCTCGACGGGCAGCGCGTCCTGTGCATCACGCGCGGCGACCGGCCGACGGGCGCGGCGGGCGTGAACCGCCGGCTGCACGCGCGGCTGCGCGAGGCGCTCGGCGCCTCCGGCCCGGCGGAGCTCGACCCCGGGGACCTCGTGATGATGCAGCGCAACGACTACGAGCGCGGCCTCTTCAACGGCGACCAGGGCGTGGTGCTCTGGGTGCGCGACGAGGCCGCCGGCGCCCGGCCGCGCCCGATGGCGGTCTTCCGCCGCGGCCAGGGCGAGCTGGCCGCCTTCCCGCTCGATGCGCTCCGCGAGGACCTGACGCTCTCGTTCGCGCTCACGGTGCACAAGGCGCAGGGCTCGGAGTACGACTACGTGGCGCTCGTGCTCCCCGAGGAGGCCATGCCGCTCCTCACCCGCGAGGTGCTCTACACCGCGGTCACCCGCGCCCGCGCGTCGGTGGTCATCGCCGGCCGGCCGGCCCTGCTCGCCGCCGGCGTCGCGCAGCCGCTGGCGCGCTCGTCGGGGATCGCGGAGAAGCTCGGGCGGGCGGGCGGGGAGCCGGCGCGGTGACGGCTGTGGCCGCCCCCGAGCCAGCACTGCGGGCTTGAGCCGGCGCCCGATTCGGTCGAAAATGCCCGCCTACCGAGGAGGCGCAATGTCACCGAAGAAGCCGGCGCGGGCCACCACGAGCTCGAGCACGAAGAAGCCCAGCGCGAAGAAGCGGCCCCCGCAGTCCCGCGCGGCGAAGCCGCCGGTCAAGGCGCCGGCGAAGAAGCCGCCGGTCAAGGTCCCCGCGGCGCGCGCCGAGCGGGATCGTCTCATCCGCGAGCTGCGGACCCAGCTGCGGGCGGGCGGCGCGCGCGGTCCGGCCTTCACCGTCGCGGCCGATGGCGACGACATCCGCGTCGATCACGACGGCAGCACCCTCGGCTGGGTCCGCGACGGCGGGCGCATCCTCGACGCCTGGATCACCGTCTGGTGGGACGGCGACGCGGGCACCGGCGACGCGGCACGCGACGCCTGCCGCCACACGGCGCACTCGCTGCTCGAGCCGTGGCTCCAGCGGGGCTACGACGCCGACGCCGACGACTGGGACGCCGCCAACCGGGTCTACCTCGTGAGCGCAGTGAGGGCCCTCCCCGACCTCGCCGCGCTCATCGAAGAGATCCGCTGGGCCGGGACCCAGGACTTCGACGTCTCGCTCGGACCGGATACCGAAGGCTGAACCCGCCCCGCTCCGCCAGGCAATAGGCGCGTTCTCACCGCGGCGGCGACGCGGGCGGCTACCCCCCGTTCCCATCGAAGGCGCTCGAGAGCTCCATGCGCGCCACGGTCAGCAGCGGATCAGCTCGACATGGCGTCCCGACGCGGCGGCGAGCGGCTCGATATCGTGGGGGTCGGACGTGACGATGAGGTCGTCGTCGTCCGCCAGCAAGACCAGCGCGGCGTCGACCACGTCCGCGCGCTTCGAGCGCGCCAGGAGCTCGCCGGCGGCACGGCCGAGCGCGTCGTCGAGAGCCCTGACGTCGATGCCCGCGAGCGCCCGGGCGAGCAGCGCCTGCCGCGGGCCTCGCCCCCGCCACGCCTGGCCCACGACCCCCCCGTGCGAGACCGGCGGGCTGCCGGCGAGCAGGGCCGACTTGAGGCGACGCCACATCGCCCGATCGTTCCGCTCGAGCGCGATGAGCGCCCCGCTGTCGAGGACCAGCCTCACGCGGCGCTCGGGCGTCGACGCGGCTTGGCCTTGGCTCGCCCCCGGACGACGATCGCCGAGCGCCGGTCGGCACGCGCCTGCGCGGTCAGCTCCTCATCCGTGATCGGCCCGAGCTCCGCCTCGTACGCCGCGACGGACTCCGCCAAGGCTTGCAGGCGGCGGTCCTTGGCCGCGCGCTCCGCCAGCGCCTGGTTGACCCAGCCGCTCAGCGACTCCGCCCGCCCCGACCTCACGGCCGCGTTGCCGGCCTCGACCAGAACCGGATCGACCGTTACGGTGAGGCGCTCCTTGCGCTTGCTCATACCGAAATGCTAACTGAAGTATGATGCTCGTTCAAGGCCGCGGGCCAGCGGCCGTCACCGCGAGCGGCGGAACACCACCTACCCGCGGCCGAAGAGCACCGCCTCCACCCAGTCGTGGCCGAGCTCGAGCAGCGCCTCGTCGGAGGTGACCGCCGCGGCGACGCGGGCGGGGTCCAGCCCGTGGCGGACGGCGAAGCCGGGCGCCGCCGCCGCCGCGCGGAAGACGTCGAGGTTGTAGAGCCCCATCACGATGGCGTGGATCTCCTGCTCGGCGAGGGCGGCGGGCCGGCGCGACGGGTGGAACAGGAGGCGGAGCATGCGGTTGTTCGCGGCCTGGTAGCCGGCGAGCTCCTGGTCGGCGACCCATTGGTCGACGGACAGCTCCCGCGGCCCCCCCCACCCCGCGCAGCTCGGCGCGTCCTCGACGAGGTAGATCTCGCGCCCCTGAGAATCGACGGCGCGGGCCAGGGGGTAGATGCGGCAGCAGGTGGGGCGGTCGGCGTAGATCCCGCAGCCGCCGTCGCCGGCGACGAACGGGCAGCGGCCGTCCTCCCGGAGCGCCAGGCGGAAGAGGGGCCAGCCGCGCGCCGGATCGATCTCCAGGAGGACGTGGCGCGCCAGGACCTCCGCCGAGGGCCGCCCGAGGGCGCGTCGCAACCGCAGGAGGTCGTAGGGGTAGAGGCCGAGACGCTTGCCCGCGCAGCAGCGGCCGAAGCAGGGCAGGGCCGGGTCGCAGCGGAAGCGCAGCAGCTCGCCCGGCGCGACACGGCGGCCCTGCGGCTGGTCGGAGACGATCATGAGCTGCAGGAGGCCGTAGCAGATCACGGATGTGAGGGCAACCGGCGCGGCGCGCGGGGGCGCGGCGCACCGCGACGCCGCCGTTGACGCGACCGCCCGCGCCGGGGGACGATGCCCGCAAGGAGGCGCACATGACCCGGGCGCTCGTGGCAGCGGCAGCACTGGCTCTCACCCTGGCCGGGTCACCGGCCCGCGCGGCGACCTACTACGTCGCGACCACCGGCAGCGACGGCGCCGACGGCTCGGCGGCGACGCCGTGGGCGACGCTGCAGCACGCGGCGGACACGGTCGTCGCCGGCGACACGGTGATCGTGCGCGCGGGCGGCTACGCCGGCTTCGACCTCGACGGGCGCAGCGGCACCCAGGCGGCGCCGATCACCTTCCACGGCGAGGCCGGGGCCGCCATCACCTCGGACAACGCCCGCACCGACGGCATCAACGTCGAGAACGCGAGCTGGATCGTCATCGAAGGCTTCACGGTCAACAACCGCACCCGCGCCGGCATCCGCGGCGCGGTCTGCCAGCACGTCACGTTCCGCCACAACACCACCGACTCGAACGGCGTGTGGGGCATCTTCACCGGCCACTGCGACGACCTCCTCATCGAGGACAACGTCACGTCGCGCTCGGGCACCCAGCACGGCATCTACGTCAGCAACAGCGCCAAGCGCTACACGGTGCGGCGCAACCACGTCTGGGGCAACGGCGGCTGCGGCATCCACAACAACGGCGACGTGAGCCAGGGCGGCGACGGCGTCAACGCCAACGCGCTCATCGAGGGCAACGTGATCCACGACAACGGCACCCTCGGCGGATCCGGCATCAACTGCGACGGCATCCAGGACTCGGTCATCCGCAACAACCTGCTCTACGCGAACCACGCGAGCGGCATCTCGCTCTACCAGATCGACGGCGGCGACGCCTCGAAGCGCAACCTCGTCGTGAACAACACCATCCTCGAGGCGTCGGACGCCCGCTGGTGCGTGAACATCGCCGACGCCGCGACCAGCAACACGGTCGTCAACAACATCCTCTACAACGCCCACTCGTTCCGCGGCAGCCTCGTCATCAGCGCCGACAGCCTGAGCGGCTTCGTGAGCGACTACAACGTGGTCATGGACCGCCTGAGCCCCGACGGCGACAGCACGGTCCTCACGCTCGCGAGCTGGCGCACGCAGACCGGGCAGGACGCGCACTCGCTCGTCGCCACGCCGGCGCAGCTCTTCGTCGATCCGGCCGCCGACTTCCACCTCAAGGCGGGGAGCCCCGCCATCGACGTCGGCACGAGCGCGAACGCGCCCGCGACCGACCTCGAGGACCATGCCCGGCCAGCGGGCGCGGGGGTGGACATCGGCGCCTACGAGTACG
>DASXVK010000001.1:0-5300 GCA_036504295.1 Polyangia bacterium | reverse complement strand
CGCCCCGGCCGTGGCGGCGCTCGCGCCGGGCCGCGCCGCCGCCGCCCGCGTCTACGCGCTCGACCTCGCCGGCGCCGCCGCCGCCGCCCTGGGCGCCACGCTCGTCACCATCCCGCTCCTCGGCCTCGCCCCGACCGCCTGGACCGCGGCCGCGCTCTGCGCCGGCGCCGCCGCCGCGAACCTGCGGCGCGGCTGAGGCGCGGGCGTAGGTGGCGGCTGCCCGGCTTGTCATGGTGGCCGTGAATGCACATGATCCATCGTCGTGAAGGCCATACACGTCACGATCGATGAAGCGCTGCTCGCGCGCATCGACCGGGAGCCCGCGGCGCGCAGACACGGCCGCTCGGCCTTCGTGCGCATGGTCATGGAGGACTACCTCCGGCGCCGCGAGGCGACGCGGGTCCGCGCGGCCTATGCGCGCGGCTACGGCCAGGCGCCGCCGCCCGAGGATGAGCTGGGCCCGTGGACCGAGCTCCAGGCGTGGCCGGACGAGTAGCCCGCGGGGACGTCTGGCTCCATCACCGGCAGCCCGCGCGGGGCGCACGGTGCTACCATGCCCCCCATGCACGCCGCCGCCCGCGCCCTCGCCCTCGTCACCCTGCTCTGCCCCGCGCTCGCCGGCGCCGGCAGCACGCTCAAGGCCGACAGGCTCTCGGTCAACGGCCTCGAGGTGCGGCAGCTCTCGTGCACCCTCGAGAAGGCCGACTTCTTCGCCCTGATGACCGTGGTCGGCGCGCTCGCCAAGCAGAAGGACGCGCTCGACGCGTGCGCCCCCGCCGGCGCCGCCTTCCGGGTCGAGTGGCAGTGGGCCAAGGGCAAGGCCAAGGGCGCCAAGGTGGCGCAGTCCTCGAAGGCCGGCGCGAACAAGTGCGTGGCCGCGGCCGTCCTCAAGACGAGCGCGGCGACCGACGGTAGCTGCGCCGGCACGATCCTCGTCGGTGAGGCGAAGGCGGCCGGCAAGGCCGCGGACGCCCTGAAGTAGCCCGCGATTGATCCCGCGGCCCCGACGGGCGTACGCTGCGGCCATGAGCCTGCGAACGCGGATCCTGGCGCTGCTGCTCGTCTGCTGCGCGGCCGCGGCGTCCGGCTGCCGGCGGTCGAAGACGCCGCCCGCCGCGCTGCACGCGCCCGGCTCGGGCGTGCCGGCCTTCGTCCTCGAGCCGGCCGCCGTGACGTATGAGCGCGACAACCGCAACCGCTGGCTGCAGGCCCGCGTCACGGTGAAGAACCCGTCGCCGCAGCCGGTGCGCGTGCAGTGGGCGGAGCTCAAGGCCGAGGCGCACGGACCGCTCGCCGGCCCGACGTGGCACGGCGACGTCGTGCCCGAGCTCGGGCCCGGCGAGAGCGTGACGGCGCCGGTGTCGTGGTACTACCCCGGCGGCGAGCACCCGCTGCCCCAGGCGGTGCGCATCCGCTACGCCCCGACCGGCTTCGCGCAGGAGCTGCCCGTGACGCTGCTGCCCACCTCGGGCTTCACGTTCCGGTTCTCGCTGCCGGCGACCGCCGTCAACGTGGCGAACCCGCCGCCCATGCCGGGTCAATCGTGGGAGGTCCGGGTCCCCCTCGAGATCCGCAACCCGACGGCCGGGCCGCTCCTCTTCATCCCGTTCTGGTTCGAGGCCCAGGCCGGCGATCAGCGCGTGCGCCACGCCGGCAACTCGCCGTCGCTCCTCGACTCGATCCTGCGCCTCGCGCCGGGCGAGAGCGTGCGCGGCGCGCTCCTGTGGCGGCTGCGCGGCTCCGGCCCGGCGCCGAGCGAGGTGCGGGTCACGTTCCCGTCGCCGGAGCGGCCCGAGCTCGACGAGACGATCGACGTGAAGCCGCCGGCCCCGTAGCCAGGGCCCCGCCTACATCTCCTCGCGCCGTTCGGACGCCGAACCGCCGCCCGAGGCGACCAGGGGCGTCGGCGTGCGGCGGACGCCGCTCGCGCCGCCGCCGAGCGCGTAGACGCCCGACGGGTGCGCGGGCCCCTGCTTGGCGCGCTTCGCGGCGCGCCGCCGGTCCCACAGGATGAACCACGCCGGCATCATGAGGAGCGCCGCCGACAGGCAGGCGAACTCGCCGATGATGGCCATGCTGCCGAACGAGCGCAGACCCTGGTTATCGGCGATGAGCAGGGCGGCGTAGCCGATGACGGTCGTCAGCGAGCAGAGCGCGACCGCGCCGCCCGTCGCGCGCACCGTCTGCACCATCCGCCCCGGCCCCTCGATGCGATAGCGGAGCCAGATGTTGATGGCGTAGTCGATGCCGATGCCGAAGGTGATCGGCAGCGCGATGAAGTTGAGGAAGTTGACCCGCACCTTCAGGAGCGCCGCCGCCCCGACCATCCACAGGACGCCGAGGAGCAGCGCCGCCAGCACCGCGGCCGCGCCGCGCAGCCCGCGCGCGAGGAACGCGACCAGCAGCACCACGCCGAGGAACGACGCCCCGGTCGCGACCGGGCCGTCGCGCACGATGGCGCGGATCATGCCCGCGAAGACCACCGCCCCGCCGGTCGAGCGCACGACCTCGCCGTTGCTGAGCTTCACCGTCTGGACGACGCCGGCGATCTTGAGCAGGTCGCGGCCGTTCCAGGTCGAGGCCGCCTCCTCCTTGTGGTAGACGAGGACGATCGGCGCCAGCTCCCCCTTGGAGTCGCGGAAGGGGCGCACGAGCGCGTTGGGCAGCTCCTCGACGGTGACCGGGGCGAGATCCGCGGGCGGCTCCCACTCCTTCACCTTCGCCCGCTCCTGCTCGTCGAGCAGGTTCATCGACGGATCCTTGAGGAGCTTGCGGATCTCGCCGAGCACCGCGAGCTTCTGCCGCTGCTCGCCCAGCGAGCCGGGGAGGATGTCGTCGACGGTCGTGATGTCGCCGATGACGCCGGGGCCGGGCGGCGCGTCGGCCCGGCGGATGCCGTCCCGGATGAGCCCCACCTGGTCGAAGCGGTCGGCGAGGATCACGATGGGCGACAGGGTGCGGCCAAAGACCGCGTCGACCTTGTTCGACAGCTCGCGCGCGTCGGGGCTCTGGGCGCTGCGCAGGTTGCGGAAGTCGTACTCGAAGGGATCGCGCGCGAAGCGCGGCACCGCGATGACCGCGGCCACCGAGAGCACGACGCCCAGGCCGAGGAGCAGGACCGGAGCGCGGCTGGCGGCGCGCGCGAAGGGGACGCCGAACCAGAGGCCGCGCTGGGTGAGCGGCTTGCCGCCGCGCCGCCGGTCGACGACCGCGAGGAGGGCCGGCAGCACGGTCACGGTGGCGAGCCACGCCGCGATCATGCCGATGCCGCCGATCATGCCGAACTGGCTGAAGCCGCGGAAGTTCGTGACCATCAGCGAGCCGTAGGCGAGCGAGGCGGCCAGGGCGGCGATGACGGTGGCGCGGGCGGTCGCGGCGACCGAGCGCTGCAGCGCGACCCCGAGGACGACGCCGGCGCGCCGCTCCTCCTCGTAGCGCGCGAGCTGGATGATCGCGAAATTGATGCCGTTGCCGACGATGATCGAGCCGAGGAACGCGGTCGACGCGTTGAGGTAGCCGAAGAGCAGGTAGGCCAGGCCGAAGGCCACGGTCACGCCGCACAGCGCGGGCGCCGCCATGAGCGGGATCGCCCGCAGGCGGCCGTAGAAGAGCACCACCGACAGGGCCACGAGGAAGAGGCACAGCCCGGTCGCCCAGGCGATGTCGTTCTCGAGCGCCTTGCGCTCCTCGACGGTGTCGTACACCTGCCCCTGGTAGCCGACCTTCATCTGCGGGTGGAACGAGGTGGGCGGGTGCTGCTTGACCAGCGCCTGGACGCGCGCGTAGAGCGCCTCGCCGGCGCGCTCGGCGAAGAGCGTGCCCGGCGGCCACACGACGAGGACCACCAGCTTCCCGTCGGGCGACATGAAGTAGCCCTCGGGGTAACGGTCGGCCTCGTCGGCCTGGCGCTTCATGCGCGCGCGCAGGTCGTCGAGCGAGCCCGTGTCGTCGGAGAGGTCGACGAGCAACGGGTTCTTGCGCTTGCGGAGCTCTGAGCGCAGCCGGTCGCGGGCCTCCTCGAGGTCGCCGATCTTGGCGTAGAGCCACTTGTGGCCCTCGAAGAACGCGTGCTCCTCGCGGGTGTGGTAGGTGACGCGGTCGACGATGGTCTTCGGCTCGGCCCGCAGCAGCTTGGTCAGGTGCTCGGCGTAGCGCAGGTTCGCCGCCTTGTCCGGGCCCTGGATGCCGATGGTCAGCGTCGAGATGCCGCCGAGGCGCTCCTTGATCCGGTTCAGCTCGAGGACCGCGGGGTCGGTGCTCGGCAGCAGCTCCGACATGTCGGTCTTGAGCGTGAGCCGGGTCGCCAGGGCTGCGCTGATCGCCACGATGACGACGGCGACCGCGAGGACCGCGTACCGCCGCCGCTCGATGGCCCTCACGAACCGATGCAGGGTGGGTGATGTCGAGGGTAGAGTCGGCACGTCGCTGCTCAGGCTATAGCAACCATCGGAGAAGGGGTCAAATTGGATGCGCCGACGGGCCCTTCGCCGCGCCGCGTCAGGGAGCGCCGGCCACGCAGCGGGGGGCCGGTCGTGCTAGCATCGCGGCGTGCCCAAGGCGCGGCTGCGATACCTCGGCTACCAGATCGCGCTCGCGATCCCCGCGGCCATCTGCGCCGTGGCGGCGGCGCAGGCCGTGCCCGTGTCGCGCACCCACGTCCGCCTGCTCTCCGCCGGCGTCATCGTGTTCATCTGGCTGCTCGGGAGCTCGCGGCTGAAGTCGTGGTTCTTCGGCCCCCACCTGCGGCAGCGGCTGCGCGACGGGTTCTTCGACGAGGTCGCCGAGCTCTACGCGCCGGCGTACGCGATCGCGAAGAGCGAGGCGGCGCGGGTCCGCATGGCGCTGCTGCTGTCGGTGTGCGACCTCGAGCGCGGGCGCGCCGCGGCGGCGCTCGGCTGGCTCGACAAGATCCCGGAGGAGCGCCTCGACGCGCTCGCCCGCGGGATGCTCCTCACCCAGCGCGCCCGCGCCCTGGCCGGCCGCCCCGGGGGTCCCGACCCCGAGGCGTTGCCCGTCGCCGAGCGGGCGGTCGAGCTCTCCCGCGGCACGCCGAACGAGGTCGCGGCCCTGACCGCGCGCGGCGTCGCCCAGCTCGCCGCCGGCGAGCTCGCGGCGGCCGTGGCCGACCTCGAGAAGGCCGCGAGCCTCGTGGCCGAGGCGGGCAACGAGGTGCCCTACCTCGCCGCGGCCCGCGCCCGCTATCTCGGGGAGGCCTACCGCCGCCTCGGGCGGGAGGACGACGCGCTGGCGGCGTACGCCCGGGCCGCGTCCTACCCGCGGCGCATCCCCGCGGCGCGCCT